>JACDEL010000076.1:0-5972 GCA_013816405.1 Chloroflexota bacterium
TCGAGCGTGTCCGGACCGGTGCGTCGAATGCGATGAAGCGTCTGGAGATCGCCCACCTCCCCGACCGGCACGACAAGCCGACCACCGATCGCGAGTTGGTCGAGCAGCGGTTGCGGGATCCGGGATGGCGCCGCGGTGACGACGACGGCCTCGTACGGAGCTGAATCCGCCCAGCCGAGCGACCCATCGGCGTGATGGACGTCGACGTTGTCGTAGCCGAGGCCACGCAGCGCCGCGGCTGCGCTTTCCGCGAGGGCGCGGTGGCGCTCCACGGTGATGACTCGCTTCGCCACCCTCCCGAGGATGGCGGCCGCATATCCGGAACCCGCACCGACCTCGAGCACGCGGTCGCCGGGCTTCAGCTCGAGCGCCTCCGCCATGAGCGCCACGATGTAGGGTTGCGAGATCGTCTGGCCCTCGGCGATCGGCAGCGGCGCGTCCACGTAGGCGAACTCGGCCAGATCGGCCGCGATGAATGCCTCGCGCGGAACGTCGCGCATGGCTTCGAGGACCGCCTCGTGACTGATGCCGCGAGCGACCACCTGGCGCTCCACCATCTCGTGGCGGGCCTGTTTCGTGGCATTCGGACCGGTTGGACTCCTCGTCACTGTCACATGGTACCGTCGAATGCCCGGATTGCCGGGCGGACGAGGAGCCCGGATGTCGTGGTCGAACGCCGACCCGCGGTTCGTCGCAGGAGGCGACGGACATGGCATGGATCCTGATCGAGGGCTGGCCGGTGGCGACCACGGCCGACATGCTGGGCGTCAGTCGAGCCACCGCCTACAAGTGGCTGCGCCGCTACCGAGCCGAGGGACTGGCTGGGCTCGAGGATCGCTCGGCGCGGCCGAGACGCAGGCCGCGGGCCCTAGCCGAGCACGAGGTGCGCCGCATCCTGCGCCTGCGCCGCCGACTGCGGGTCGGGCCGCATCGCCTCGGACCACTGCTGGGCCATCCGCGCTCGACTATCTATGGCGTCCTGCGCCGCCACGGGGTCAGCCGCCTGGCGCATGCCGATCGCCTGACCGGCGCACCACTGCGCTACGTTCGTGAGCGACCGGGAGAGCTGATCCATGTCGACGTCAAGAAGCTCGGTCGGGTGCCCGACGGCGGTGGGCATCGCATGCTCGGACTGGTGCCCGGCGTCAGCGCGGGCTGGGCTACGACTACCTGCATGTCGCGATCGACGATGCGTCGCGGGTGGCCTTCGTCGGTGTCCACCGCGACGAGCGCGCCGCGACCACGGTGCGCTTCATGCGCGATGCGGGCGCGTTTCTTCGCCGACCACGGCGTGCGGATCGAGCGGGTGATGACCGACAACGCCATGACCTACACCCAGTCACGCATCCTGGTGGCGACCTTCGCCGAGCTCGGCATCCGGCACCTGCGCACGCGCCCGCGGCGACCGCAGACCAACGGTGCGTCAGAGTTCGGCCGGCTCTTCGCGATGGTGCGAGGGTTCGGTGCGGCGGGTGGGTGGCTCCGACTAACGGTGCCGCACCCGGTGGTGTAGGCTCGACACCTACAATCGACGGCGTCCCCACGCCGGGCTCGACGGCCTCACACCGATGACTGTGCTTGTCAACAAGGTCGATGGGAACGACAGCTAGTTGAGCCTTACGTGCGGGCGGTCTCAGGTCCCGGAGCCTGGGTCGTGGAGCTCCGCTGAGTCCAGCGATTCGCCTGAGGCGCGTTCGCCGGGGCCGTCGCCCATCACCAGGACCTGGCCGCGTGCCGGGCAGCTCCGGTGCCCATCGAGGTGGAGGCGAGTGACGTTCGGTGGATTGCTCAAGACCATCGCGATCCAAGGCAGCCCCGCGGGATGCTGGACGAGATCCGGATCGAGCGCCTGCCCAGCCCCGTACCCGCCGGAGGCGACGATGTTTTGGCATTCGTCGACGACCAGAAGCTCGAACTGGAAGCCCGGCTCCTCGAGTAGCTCGGGGGCCGGGGATGGGCAATGCCTTCATCGGACCCGCGATCAACGCTCCGCCGGACCTTCCGTTCATCTCGTTCGCGGAACGCACACGAGGAGGCTGGACATGGAAGCTGCCGGCAGTGAAGCGGTATGTCGGTGAGCGATCGGTAGCCTGTTCACTGACTTTGATCATCAGGCCGGATCCTCTCGCCGGCTGGAGCAGGGCGGAGTACGACGAGCTCCTGCGGTTCGCAGGAGCTCCGAGCGATAGCTAATGGTCGCGAGGACCTGGCCGAGGGAAGGAGTAGGAGCGATATGCCGAATGGCGGGCACCCGATGCACATGGTTCTGAAGCCGCGTGGGGGTTCGGGCTACGTCCTGTATTGCCGCGGCCCCGAGCTTCGCGTCTTGACTGAAGCGGAATGGGACCGTGCACGTGCGGACGGCGATCCGCTGCTGCGACTTGAACCGGACCCGCGACGGCGCAAGCGGTCCGCCGATCAGGACGCCGGCGTTCCGGCCCAACGGCGCAACGCCTCTCGACCGCATCGGGTGCTGATCCTGGGCGGCGGCTTCGCGGGCGTGCTCACCGCCCAGGAGCTCGAGAAGCGCACCCGGCGGCGCGACGACGTCGAGATCTGGCTCGTCAATCGCGAGAACTTCATGCTCTTCACCCCGCTCCTGCCCGAGGTCTGCTCAGGCACGCTCGAGGCGCGGCATTGCGTCAGCGCGCTGCGCGCCATGCTGAAGAAGGGCTCGAGCTGGCCGCTGACCGCCACCGTGCAGCGGATCGACCTCGAAGCTCAGGTGGTGACCGTCCTCGGCGGCGACGACGAGCAGCATCGGCTCGGCTTCGACACGCTGGTGATTGCGCTCGGCGGCGAGACGAGCACGTTCGGCATCCCGGGAATCCACGAGTACGCGGTCGGCATGAAGACGCTGGCGGACGCCTTTGCCCTGCGCAACCGGGTGATCGAGATGCTCGAGCGCGCCGACCTCGAGCCCGATCCGGCCGAGCGCCAGGCGCAGCTCACCTTCGTCGTCGGCGGGGCCGGCTTCAGCGGCGTCCAGACGGCGGGGGAGATCGAGGACTTCATCCGCAAGGTCCGCAGGCGCTACTACCCGGCCATCGCGGAGGGGCAGGCGAAGGGCTACCTGATCGAGCTGAACGACCGCGTCCTGCGCGAGATGCCCGCCGAGATGGGCGAATACGCCGCCCGCAATTTGGCCAGCCGGGGCTACGAGGTGCTCCTCGGGACGCCGATCAAGGAGGTGCGCGAGGATGCGGTGGTGATCGGCGCGGAGCGCCGCGAGATCCCGACCCGCACGGTGATCTGGACCGGCGGCGTGCGGCCTTCGCCGCTCGTGGCCCAGAGTGGCCTGGAGTGCGACCGCGGCGGGCGTGCGATCACCCAGCCGACCATGCAGACCAGCCACCCGGCGATCTTCGCCATCGGCGACTGCGCCTCGATCCCGAACCCCGAGGACCCGGACGGTCGGCCCCACGCCCCGACGGCGCAGAACGCGGTGCGCGAGGCTCGGCGCCTGGCGCAGAACATCCTGGCCCGGATCGACGGTCGACCGATGCAGGCGTTCCGCTATTCGCCGCTCGGCACCCTGGCGAGCATCGGTCACCACACCGGTGTCGGTGTCGTGTTTGGGGTCAGGGTTCGCGGGCTGCTCGCCTGGTTCATGTGGCGCGGCTACTACTGGACCCGAGTGCCGGGCTTCAACCGCAAGATGCGCGTCGCGCTGGACTGGCTGCTGGCGGCACTCTTCGGGACCGATCCGGTCCAGCTCAAAGTCGATTACGACGCGGTCGGCATGGGCCCCTCCGGGAAGCGCCGGCCGACCCCGCGCCGCATCGATCCGCGCGCCTGACGCTGCGGCCCTACCCCGCTACCTCGACTTCTACAATCAGCGGCGTCCGCACACCGCGCTACGAGGGCTCGTCCCGCGGGCGGCTGTCAACAACGTCACGGAACATCACAGCTAGCCGCCTTCCTGCCGCGCTTCAACCGGCGCTTCACGGTGCCCGCGGCCGACCCGAACCCGGCCTGGCGCCCCGCGCAGGGACCCGCCGCGCTGGAGCGTATCTGCTGCCTGAAGTACCGGCGCGTGGTGGCCAACGACCACACCGTCCGGGCCGGTGCCAGCATCCTGCAGCTGCCTCCGCACCGTGACCGGCGCAGCTACGCCGGCGCACGCGTCGAGCTCCAGTTGCGGCTCGACGGGCGGATGGTGGTGTGGGATGGTCACCGCGAGTTGCTGACGATGCCGGCACCGGCCGAGCTGGTCCAGCTGCGCACCCTGGCCGCCGCGCGCAGCGACCTCGGCAGCCGTCCGCCGAGTGCCGGCTATCGACCGCGACTCGATCACCCCTGGTGACGCGGTCCGATCACGCGACAACCGCCATCACTGACAGAATCACCGAACTCTGACAGACTCACTGAGCTGTGACATCTCTGTCAAGGTGCTGAAGATGGCGGTCGAGGTGTCTGCGTCCGGCGAGCCGCCTCCCGCAGCGGGCGCCGTGCTCGTCCTGTATGACGCCGCCTGCGGCGTCTGCTCCCGGACCGCCCAGGTGCTGCGCATCCTGGATCGGCGGCAGCGGCTCCGCCTGCTCCCTCTCCAACGTGCCGCTGCGGTCCTGGGAGAGGCGGCCCCGCCGCGGCACGACCTTCAGGCGGTGTTGAACGTCCGGGGTCCGCATGGCGAGTGGTGGACCGGAGGCGAGGCGGCGCTGCGCATCGCCATGGCGGTACCGGCGCTCTGGTCGATCGCGTGGGTCGGCCGGTTGCCGGTGATCGCCGGGCTTGTCGAGCCTGCCTACCGGCTGGTCGCGCGGAACCGGCATCGGCTCGGTCGCCTACTGGGTGCCACGCACTGCCGCTTCCCGAGAGACGAACCAGGGTTCTGATCGGCCGGCCTCACCGCAGCCGGCGGTCGGTCACCGGTTCGGCGTGGTGCCTCCGGAAACCCCCTGGGGCAGTGTCATCGGCAGGGTGACGATGAAGCAGGTGCGGCCCGGCTCCGATTCAACGTCGACCCGTCCACCGTGGCGCACCACCACGTTGTGGCTGATGTGCAGCCCCAGGCCACTCCCGATGCCGGGCGGCTTGGTGGTGAAGAACGGCTCGAAGATCTTGGCCGCGACCTCCGGCGGGATCCCCGGCCCGTTGTCGCAGATTGAGACGCGGACCCCGCCGCCATCGGTCTTTGCTGCAGTGATCGAGATCTCGCCCTTGCCATCCATGGCATCCGCCGCGTTGTCGATCAGGTTGGTCCAGACCTGGTTCAGCTCCGATCCCCACGCCTCGATCTCGAGCAGATCCGGGTCATAGTCACGCGCGACAATCCCACCCTTCAGCTTGTGACGCAGGATCACGAGCGTGTCGTCGAGGCCCTTGCGCACGTCGATGCGCTTCTGCAGCCGGCTCGAACCCCACCGTTGTCAGTTCCATGGTATCCGCCCTTGCCCCTTCGATTCTCTACGGTGAGAACACCACCGGCCGTCGCCACCATTCTCCCGTAGTGACGGGAGGTCTCCGCCGCGAGACTCACCTCGGTGCGAGGCCGCGGCCCGCCATGGGCTACGCGGGATCGTGGTTCGCACGGATCGGTACCGGTGAAAACTACGTCGCGGGCCAGAGCCATTACGCTCGGGAGCACGACGATACCAGGACGCAGGAGAGTGCTGTCTCAGGACGACGTCGAGCGCAAGTGACGGCAGTTCGCGACGGGCGAGACGGCCGGTCTCGATCATGTCCGACGGACGCTCCGTCACGTTCGATCGGCTGCAAGATCTGCATGGCCCCCTTCGGTGGCCCGGTCGCGCCCGTCTTTCGGTTCTTCGGGTTCCGTCCTTGGGCGCTCAACGCCCGGGTCTGCCGCCACTGCATCGGTGACCTCGGGAAAGCCCGCGGGGGCGCCGAGGTGGAGCTGAGTCTCCTCTTCGCCGACGTGAGGGGCTCCACGTCGCTGGCTGAGCACCTGCGACCGGCCGATTTCTCCAATCTCCTCCCGGCGTTCGCGGCGGCCGCGTTCGGGCGCC
>JACDEL010000076.1:5982-9269 GCA_013816405.1 Chloroflexota bacterium
GCGTCGAGGCTATCGTGCCGGTCGGGTCGCCGACGCTCGTCGTCGCGACTGCCATGGTGGAGGCGGGCTCGCCGGCCGCGGGTCGGGCGATCCGCTAACTGGAGCGGGACGCCGAGGCCCGAATCCTACTCGTCGAGAACGCTGAGCGGCCACACGCCAGCCGACCCGATCCGGGCCGCGTCCTCGAGCCCCGTGAGTCCGTGACCTTCGTCGCGTCCCGGCGGGCGCTCTCCGGGATGCTGGCCGCAACCGAGGCGCGAGATGGGGCAACGGCCGCTTCGGACTGACGGCGACCCGGTCGTCTGGGCCGGTCTCGGGCCTTCGTGATGGCCTGGCTCATCGCCGCGTTGAATCTCTATGCGATCGCGAGACAGACGACGATGCACGGCGAGCGGTGGCTTCGCGGTCAATCCTGCGTCGTCCCTGCGTCGTCGTTGATCGAGCCGGCCGGTCGGGGTATGGTCTTTCTTGAGAGCAGATGTCCTTGGCGCCGCCAACGGAGGACGTGATGACTCAGGAGCGCGGGGATTCCTATCCGAAGCTGCGGGAGGTGCTGGGCGAAGAGGCCTTTGCGGAGCTCGCGCACCTCATCCGCAAGACATACGAGGCCAACGAAGAGCGGCGTCGCCGAAGTGGCGGCGACAGCGGTGAGACCCCGCCTGGCCGCGCGAAGCCGAGCCAATAGGCCCCCGTCGCCGTCGCTCGAGACGAAGAGGCGCGCGGTATCGGAAGGCTCGGCCTCGACCACGATCCCACCCCGCGGTCGAAGAGCCGCACAAAGCCGAGCAGGCCGTCGAGGCGCTCGGCGAGGTCGGCCAGCTCGGGATCGGGCTCGCGGCCGGCCGCCTGGTGGGCGAGGGTCACGCACCGTTCGATGAGCGGGATCGCCGGGTCCGACTCGCGCTCCTTACGGGCGCGGGCGACGCGCCGGAACCACTCCCAGTGGTCGCCGAGAACCGTGTACGCGGTCGCAGCGGGGCCGCGCTGGCCATCGCGTCGCAGGGTGGCACCACGCTCGACAAGGCCCCAGGCTGGCCGCCCGATGGGAGATCCCCAGGGCGCGCCCCGGATCTGCGGCTCGGTCAGCGGCCCGCCGTGGACCAGGAAGTAGCCCTGCACTGCTGCCGTGGATGGCGTCACGCCCCAGGCGGCGCCGATCTCGCCCCAGGCGGCGGAAAAAGTGCGGCGGATCTCCTCGGCGGACTGGCTGCTCATCGTGCTACGCGACGATAGAAGGGTACGAAGAAGCCCCGGCGCTGGGCCGGGGCTTCTCTTGGTGGCGACGACCGCGATCAGTCTAGTGGCAGCCACCCGCCTTGGCGGGGGACCCATCGGTGTTGAACGACGAGCCGCAGGAGCAGCTGCTCACCGCGTTCGGGTTGTTGATGGCGAAGCCGCCGCCCATCAGCGAGTCGACGTAGTCGATCTCGGCGCCGCCCACGTACTGGGCGCTGTAGGCGTCGATCACCACCGGCACGCCGGCATGATCCTCGACCCGGTCGTCATCGGTGATCTTGTCGTCGAAGGCGAGCCCGTAGCTGAAGCCGGAGCAGCCACCGCTCTTGACGAAGAGACGCAGCGCCGCCTCGGCTTTGCCTTCGCGCGAGCGCAGCTCCATCACCTTGGCAGCGGCTACATTGGTCATGGTCACCAGCAGGTCGGCGGCGGGTGGCGGGGCGGGCTGGGGAGCCGTCTGCGGCGCCGTCTCGGTCATCGCCATGGAATCTGATTCTCCTCTGGCGCGGTGTGCGCCGCGTCGCTCGGAACGGTCGCTTCGGAAAGTATAGCAGCGCTCCGCCTCAACTCCGCAATGGCCGGATTGTGCGGACCGATGCGTGCACGGTGTGCCCTGTACATCGGTACACTCTTGGCCACTCAACACAGCGAGGCAGACCCGCCGTGAAGCTTGCCAGCCGCATGGAGCGAATCGGGACCGAGACCGCCTTCGAGGCGGCGGCGCGCGCTCGTGCGCTGGAGGCGACCGGCCGTGACGTGATCCACCTGGAGATCGGCGAGCCGGACTTCGACACTCCGCGCCACATCAGCGAGGCGGCGACGCGCGGGCTGCTCGACGAGCGGATGACGCACTACACCCCAGCCACCGGGATCGCGCTTCTGAAGGCGGCCATCGTCGGCGACGTCAAACATTGGAAGGGGATCGAGGCGACCCCGGAGCACGTGATCGTCACGCCCGGCGCCAAGCCGATCATGTTCTACGCCATGCCCGCCCTCATCAACGACGGCGACGAGGTGATCTACCCCAACCCCGGCTTCCCGATCTACGAGAGCATGGCCCGCTACGTGGGCGGGGTGGCGGTGCCGGCGCCTCTGCCCTAAGCGCGGCCATCGACCACGCCGAGGCGCAGGTCAACGCCGCCACCGATCCGGCCGCGCGGCGCGCCTCGCCCGAGGAACGGGCTGCTATGCAGCGGGATTTCCAGTCACACGTCAAGGATCTTGGAGTCACGTCTGAAGAAATGACCCGAGGGCCCGCCAGCCGGTCACCGATCTCCTCCGGCTGGATCTCGCACTAGCAGGGCGAGTCGATCCTCTAAGCAGGTCGATTGGCCGAATGTCTGGTCGGTACAGCTACATCCACCCCGAGATCGCTGCGGCGGACTAGCTCCTCGAAATCGGCGCGTCAGACGCCCCGAGGCGGCGTCGGCAGCCGCCTCTCGCTTGCCGCAGCTCCGGTACAGCTCCCGCGCTTGCCGCCAGTGCGCCAGTAGCCGCCAGCCCGTCGCGTCCCGCGTCGCCGGGATGATGCGGGTCGGCCAGGTAGGCCAAGCAGGCGCATCGCCGCGGCCTGCGCGACCGGATCACCGGCTCAGGAGCCGCCGTGCGTCGGGGTGCTCGTCCTATGGGCACAGCTGGGGGTGCTTGTACTCGCGTCTGTCAACGCATGCAGCCACGTGCCTGTAAGTACCCCCACCGGCATAGCCCTTCTGGCTCATGGTCGAGCGTTCGAACTGGAGTTCAAGCCTCGCTTGGCGGTGTACGGTGGGCTCCCCGACAACGTACGCGGCAGTTGACCGTGCCGGCGCAATGGGTCATCATCGGTCTCAACACCGACTAATGGGGTCGGGATTCAGACCAGGAGATCCATGGCCGTCCCCAATCCTGCCGTCGACAAGGTTCCGACTGGCTACAAGTACGGCTGGCACGACCCGGAGATGAAGCCCCTGCACGTCATGAAGAAGGGGCTCTCTCGCGAGGTGGTGGAGGAGATCAGCCGCATCAAGGGCGAGCCGCAGTGGATGACCGACCTGCGCCTCAAGGCCTACCGC
>JACDEL010000027.1 GCA_013816405.1 Chloroflexota bacterium
CGCTCATCCTCGGCGCTCGAGGCGAAGAGTCGCCGCGCGTGCGGAGCGCGCCCCATCGCCACCAGCTCCGCCACCCGAAAGCCAGCCGGCAGCTCCAGCTGCTGCGGCAGAACGGCGATGCGCTGGGCGAGTGCCTGCCGGCGCCAATCGCCGACCGCTCTGCCCTCGAAGAGCACGGTTCCGCGATCCGGTGCGAGGGTGCCCGCAAAGGTGCGCAGGAGCGTCGTCTTGCCGCTTCCGTTGGTTCCCAGCAAGGCAACCAGCTCTCCGCGAGCAAGCGCCAGGTCGAGGCCGCGCAGGACCTCCCGCCGCTCGCCACCGGGCAGCGGAAAGCCGACCGCAAGGTCACGCGCCACCACCAGCACGTCGGTTGCAACGGTCATGAGGTTGCCGCCTTGCTCAGGTCGCGGGATCGGCGCAGCAGCCAGATGAAGAATGGGGCGCCCAGGAGGGCGGTGACGATCCCCACCGGGATCCCCCCGGCCAGCCGCGCGCCCAGGTCCGCCAGCGCCAGCAGCGCGGCGCCATACAGGATGCTGGCCGGCAGCAGCAGCCGATGATCCGGGCCGGTCGCCAGGCGCAGCAGGTGCGGCACCACCAGGCCCACGAAGCCGATCGTTCCCGAGATCGCCACCGCCGCCGACGTGGCCAGGGTGGCCAGCATCGTGAGCACGAGCTTCTCGCGCTCGACCTCGACCCCCAGGTGCGCCGCCTGGTCGTCACCCAGCAGCAGGAGGTTCAGCCGCCGCCAGCGAACGAGCAGCAGGGCGAAGCTGACGGCCATCAGCGGCGCCGCGAAGGCGAGGCCCGGCCAGGTGGCGCCCGCCAGCGATCCCATCAGCCAGCCGAAGATGGCCCCCAGCGCGCGCCCCGAGACGAACATGAGCAGCGCGACCCCCGCCGCCAGCACCGATGAGACGGCGTACCCGGTCAGGAGCAGCGTGACCACCGGCACGCGCCCGTTGCCACGGGCCACGGCGTATACGAGCAGGACGGTTCCGATCCCGCCGGCAAAGGCGAGGGCCTGCACCATCCCCAGCCCGAGCCACGCCGTCCCGGCGCCGAGCGCAATGGCCGGTAGCAGCACGGGAGCCAGGATCCCGACGATCGCCCCGAGGGAGGCGCCGGCGGCGGTCCCGATGATGTAGGGATCCGCCATAGGGTTGCGGAGCAGGGCCTGGAACACGGTCCCCGCCATGGCCAGCCCACCGCCGACCAGCATCGCCGTCAGCACCCGTGGCAGGCGCAGCTCGAAGATGATGGTCTCGGCAGCCGGACTCCACGTCTCGGGGATGGGCAATGCCAGGAGCCGCCGGCCGAGGATCGCGGCCGTGTCGCCAAGCCCGACCCCCACGCTGCCGATCGCCACCGCCGCCAGCATGGTGACCAGCAGCAGGACGCCGCCGCCGCCGAGCACGAGGCCGGCCCGCGTCAGCGAAGGGCGCGTGACGTAGCGGGGGCTGGTGGTGGCAGCGGCGCGCATCAGCAATCGGCTAGCTGAACAGCTCGGGATGGATGGCGCGTGCCAGCGCCTCCAGCCCATCGATGATGCGCGGGCCGGGTCGCGTGATCACCGGATCGTCGGCCACCACCACGATGTGACCGTCCCGGACAGCAGCTATCGCCTCCCAGCCGGGGCGCGACGCGACGCTCTCCGAGGTGACCGAAGGATCGTAGGCCGCGTCCCCGAGCAGGATGAGCTGTGGATCGGCCGCCACCAGGTCCTCGAGCTGGATCGCAGTCGAGCGCGCATCGCCGGTGATCGGGTCACCACCGGCGATCGAGATCAGCGAGGCGAGGAAGGAATCCGCTCCCGCGGTGTAGATCGTTCCCTGGAAGACACCGACCTCGTAGAAGGTGCGAGGCTTCTCAGCCGTCGCGACGGCATTGGCCACAGCCTGCGCGCGCGTCCGCATGCCGTCGACCACGTCGGCCGCCTCGGCGGAGGCGTCGATCGCACGACCGACCAGCTCGATATCGGCGTACAGCTCGTCGAGGGACTCCGGATACAGCACCAGGACCGGGTAGCCCAGATCTGCCAACTGGGTGACCACGCTGGTGGGGGTCAGCTCGTTGCCGGCCGCCAGGATGAGCTGCGGATTTGCATCCACGACCTTCTCGACGTCGACCTGGGCCCCGACCACCACCTTAGCCACGTCGCTGACCTGGGGCGGATAGTCGTCGAAGTCGGTCACCCCGACCAGGTGGTCGCATGCCCCCAGGGCGCACACGATCTCGCTGTTCGACGGTGCCAGGCTGACGATCCGATCCGGCAACCCGGGCAGGTTGACGGAACGGCTCGCGTCGTCGGTCAGCGAGACCGGATAGGCCGGTGCCGAGCCGGCCGCGGTTCCGGCGGCACTGGGTGAGGTGCTGGCCGCCGGCGCGCAGGCGGCCAGCCACAGGGCCAGGATCGAGGGGATGATGAGAAGCCGAAGACGAAGAGCCATGCTGATGCCGTTCCCTTTCACACGAGGGGGCTGGACATCGCGTGCGGGCTGGCGACCTGACTCCCGTCCTCGCGCGCCTGGTTCGGCGGCGCGGGGCGGATACAGTAGCGGGACTGCGCCGGCGTCTCACCGGCTTCTCCATTGACCCGTGGTCCTTGCGGCCACGGCACCCGACGCGGTCTTCAGTTGATAAGGCGCCGATCGTAGCAGAAGGCCCACCGGCGACGGGCGCGCGGCGGGCCTCGAATTCGGACGGATGGGCGGACCTACGCCAGGGCGGCAGCCTCGCTCCGACCGTAGAGTGGCGTGTCCTTGGCGGCATCGGAGAGCATCGGGTCGAGCATCTTCTGGATGGCCAGGGTGTGCGAGCAGCCGCCGGCGGATTCGAACAAGTGGCAGTCGCAGTGCCATGTATCGGCATCGAGCGAGACGGTGTGGGTCCCGTTGTCGCCGGAGAAGCTGGCGGTCAGCCGCCCGACCTTCACCCGGTCCGGTTCGTGCGCGTAGCGCATCGCCTTTTCGACCTTGCCGATCATGCTCGAATGCACCGTCGCATGCCCTCCCGGCGCCGGCATCCGGCGCCGTTACTATCGGCGCCCGTCAGTCGGTCGACCGAGCGAGCCGCTGCTTCAACATTGCCAAGAGTGTAACCGGGGTCGGGTCGGTCTGGTACAGGATTGCGAGATACACGCTCACCAGGTCGCCGAATGCAACGCCGCTCAGCACCCGCGCCAAGGGCGACGGCCCCTCGGCCCAGACCACGCTTCGATTGGTCGCGCGCTCGCCCAGCAGCTCGTTCACGACGCCATAGCGGGCGGCGATCTCCGGCGGCTCGGTCGGGTCGCGCAGCTCGATCACGTACAGCGCATCTGACAGCTCTCTCGGGTTCAGGCTCCCCTCGATCGCGTTATGGTTGGCCTCCGGCATCGGCTCGAATGCGGCCCACGCCTTGGCGTTCTCGTTCATCTGCGTCTTCCAACGACGCGCGACCGGCGCCATCCGCCCGGCGCCGTAGATGATCGGGATGCGACCGAAGATGGACCAGGCGAGCTGCTTGGCCGGGCTGGCATCCGTCTCCACCGAAGGGGCGTTGCGCTCGAGCAGCGCCTCGAGGGTCTCCACCGCGGGTCCCAGCGGGTCCGGGTCGTCCAGCAGGCCCGCACGCGCCAGCAGCTCATGCATGAGGCCGATGCCGAAGCCGATCGCGGCGCGCGGCTGGCCCGGGCTCTCGTACCGCAGGTATGGCGTCTCGTCGGCGGCCGCGGCGGTTCCGAGCGTCCCACCGGTGGTGATGACAGCCAGCGGCAGGCCGCGACGGCGCGCCTCCTCCGCCCCCGAGACGGTCTCCACCGTCTCGCCGGAGTGGCTGGCCGCGATCACGAGCGTCCTCTTTCCGGCCCAAGCGGGCAGGCCGTAGTCGCGATGCACCACCAGCGGAACACTGAGCCGGTCGCCCGCGATCCCCTCCACCAGCTCGGCGCCGATCGCCGAGCCGCCCATCGCCAGCACGCAGACGGCGTCCACGTCGGTGTGGGATGTCGGCAGCTTGACCGCCGCAGCGACCCTGCGCGCGAGCGCGAGCTGGCGCGGCAGCTCGCGAACGCGACCGATCATATCGCCGGAGTCGATTGCCTGGATCACTCTCGGGCTGTCGAGCGTGATCGCCTCGTCGAACTGTGGCGGTGCGGTCGGGTCGTCCTCGGCCGTCTCCTCGCGGCGTCCCGGCTCGTCGTCCGGCCGCTTGTAGCCGAAGAAGTCGCGAGCGTCGCTCATCGGGTCAGGACGGCACGCCGGCCGCGACGATGCGGCGGCCCTCCTTGAGCAGCGTCTCGACATCCTCCGGCGACCTTGCCTCGACGTAGATGCGGAGGAGCGCCTCGGTCCCCGAGAAGCGGATCAGGAGCCACGCACCGTCGTCCCGGTAGAACTTGAACCCATCGCCGGTCTCGAGGGTCGTGCGCGTCGTAACAGGGCGTCCGGCGAGCGCCTCAGGCGCCTCGTGCTCCAGCCGGGCGAGGGTATCGGCCTTGACGGTGTCATAGCCCTCACGGGCGAACCGGATGTCGATGCGGTTGTAGTAGCTCGGCCCCGCCAGCGCCTGGAGCTCCGCCAGCAGCTCGGACGCCTTCTTCGCCCGGGTGAGCCACAGGTCCAGCAGGAAGAGGCCGGACGCCACGCCGTCGCGCTCGGGGATGTGCATTCCGAAGCCAAAGCCTCCCGACTCCTCCCCGCCGATGACCGCGTGCGTCTCCGTCATCTTGGGACCGACGAACTTGAAGCCGACCCCGGTCTCGTAGGCCTGCGTGCCGTAGATCTCAGCCAGCCGCGGCGCCATCGAGGTGCTGGTCACCGTGTAGACGGCCGGGCCGATCTGGCCCCGCACCTCGAGCAGGTACCAGTACAGGAGCCCGTAGACCTGCAGCTGGTTGACGAAGACACCCTCCTCGGTCGCCATCCCGACGCGGTCCGCGTCGCCGTCGAACGCAATCCCGATGTCGGCGCCCCAGCGCGGGATCTCCTCCAGCCAGGCATCGATGTTGGGGCGGATCGGCTCGGGGTTGACGCCACCGAAGAATGGGTTGCGCTCGGTGTGCAGCTCCTTGACGGTGAGCCGTCCCCCGCCAAGCAGCCGCGTGAACCATCCGGCGCCCGCTCCGTACATCGGCTCGACCAGGACGCGGCCCTGCGCAGCCCGGAGCCGCTCCAGGTCAACGATGCTGGCAAGTTGCTCCCGGAAGCGCGGATACGGGTCGAAGGTCTCCACCAGGCCGGCGGCCACGGCATCGGCGTAGTCGCGGCGAGGCGGAAGCTCGTCCTCGGGATGGCGATCCATGGTCGCCTCGATCGCGGCCAGCATCTCGGGAGCGGCGGCGCCGCCCGTGTTGGCCTTGACCTTGAAGCCGTTGTCGGTCCACGGGTTGTGGCTAGCCGTGATCACGATCCCGGCACCGGCACCCATCTCGCGAGTGAAGAAGCTGCCGACCTGGGTCGGCATTGCCTCAGGCGGCATGAACGAGCGGATGTCGTGGGCAGCGAGCACCTCGACGCACGCCTGCGCGAAGTACTCGGATGCGAATCGACGGTCGTGGCAGACCACCACCCCGCGGTCCGCCGTCCCTTCCGCGGCCACGTACTCGGCCACGCCGCGGGCGCAGCGGCGCACGTTGTGGAAGGTGAAGTCCTCGGCGATCGCGGCTCGCCAGCCATCGGTGCCGAACTTGATCCTGGTCACGAGGGCCCTATCGTACGGCGGCGGCGCGCCTCCATCCGGCGGTCGGCGAGGGCCTGCACGCCATCCAGCGCGGCCTGGAGCTCCATGAGCCGTGGCTTGAGCGGCTCCCTTGGCGCGATCCGGATCGGCGTCCCCTCCTCGACTCGCATCCGGCAGAACGGGACGGGAACGAGGTGGCGGTCCCAGCGCCCGTTCATGCGCCAGGGCGGCCGAATGGCGACGGCCCACGGCTGGATTGGAATGCCGGATTCGCGGGAGACGATCAGGACCCCCGGCTTGGCGACCCGGTAAGGTCCCGTTGGCCCATCGCAACTGACGACCAGGCTGGAGCCCTCGCGGCCGATGCGGGCCAGCTCCCTGGCCAGCTTCGCGGCCTCCGCTCGATTCGACTCCTCGGGCAACGCGACCACCCCTGAGCCCATCGACTCGAGCATCGCGTTCATCACGATCCCGCGGAAGCCGCGCGTGCTGAAGCTGATGACCCGCTTCGTGGTCCGCAGCCGATACGCGGCCGTGGCGGCGACCAGGTTCGACTCATGCCAGATGGCGAAGAGCGCCTGGCCCTGGACGACGGGCGGCCCCGACGTTCGCGCGGTGGCGGCCACGAGCCGAAGGTAGAGCGCCATGGCCCGACCGACCAGCCGAGCCAGCCATGCGAGCCGGATGGAATCCTCCTGGGTGGCCGCCGCGGCCGGGCCGATCCGCTCAGAGATAGCGCTCGCCGGCCTTCTCGGCGATCTCGTCCAGGACGGGCTTGATCTCCTCGGCCCGGTCGCGCGCACAGACCAGCAGCGCGTCGGGGGTGTCGACGATGATGATGTCGCGCAGGCCGACCGTGACCACCAGCCGTTCGCCGCCGTGCACCAGGACGCGTTCCGATCCACGGTCAAGGTGCTGGCCCGACGCCACGAGGGTTGCGCCGCTGCGCGCCGAGAGCGCCTCGAGCAGGGCTGACCATGAGCCGATGTCGCTCCAGCCGGCGTCCAGCGGCACCACGGCCATGCGACCGTCGGCAGCCGCCGGCTCCGCGATCCCCACGTCGATCGAGATGGCCTGCACCGACTCGAGGATCTCGCGGACCTCGGAGAGCCATCCGGGCGTGCGATGCAGAGCCGCGATGCGGTCGAGCGCCCCGGCAAGCGCGGGCTGGAACTTCTCCATCGCCTGGCGGTAGGCATATACGCGCCACGCGAAGATCCCGGCGTTCCACAGGTAGCCGCCGTCCGCAAGCATCTTCTTTGCGTCGGCGGCGCTGGGCTTCTCGACGAAGCGCTCGACCAGCGCGGTCGGCTGCGGGGCGTGAACGGGCGCTCCCTGCTTGATGTACCCGTATCCGGTGGCCGGGGCGGTGGCGACGACGCCGAGCGTGACCAGGTAGCCGCGCTCCGCCATCCGCGCGGCCTCCTGGAGAGCCTCGATGAAGTGTCCCTCATCGGCCACGAAATGGTCCGCGGGCAGGACGAGCGCGACCTCGTCGCTCTCCCGACGGGCGAGCACGGTGGCGAGTCCTGCCGCGACCGCCGTTGAGCGCGCCAGCGGTTCGCCCAGCACGTTGTCGGGGGGCAGCTGCGGGAGCTGCGCCTGCGTGGCGCGCACATGCGCCTGCGAGGTGATGACAAAGATGTCGTGCGGCTTCAGCAGGTTGCCGAGGCGCGCCACCGTCTGCTGCAGAAGGCTCGTCTCGCCGGTGAGCGCCAGCAGCGGCTTGGGAGAGGAGCGCCGCGAGAGCGGCCAGAGGCGCGTACCGGAGCCGCCGGCCATCACGATCGCAAACATCAGCCGACCTCTTTCTCCTCGCCGCGCAGGTCGCGCGCCGCAGCCGTCTCCTCCGCTGGGGCCTCGCAGCGCTCCAGCAGGTCCAGGGCAATCTGCCCAAGGCGGCGTGCGGTGGTCACGTTGCGCAGCTCGAGCTCGGCTCGGCCCATCCCGAGCGCCGCCAGGCCCTCCTCCCGCTCAGCACCGATATCGCGTGCCTCGCTGATCGCCTCAGCGTAGTATCGGCGGCCGCTGGTCGGGTCACCGCCGCCAACGCGCACGTCACCGATCCGCCGCGCTGCGCGAGTCGCATCCAGTTCCATGCCGGCCTGCTCAAAGTGCCACAGGGCGCGGTGGCCCCACACGTCGGCCGGCCACCAGGCCTGTTCCGTGATCGCCTGCTCGACGGCGGTCGAGGCCGCCGCCCCCGCGCCCGGATGATCGGCCACCCCCTCCGCGGCCAGGTAGCGCTGGGAAAGCTCACTGTGACGCAGCACCAGCGGAAGCTCAGGCAGGGACTGGCGGGCGGGGACCTGGCGCCCTCCGAGCATCCCCCGCACCCCCGAGACGAGCGCCGAGAATGCGGCCCCCAGGCTGCCCCCGCGCGGCGGCTCTCCCCAGCGAATCGGTGGACGTGGCGCGGCGCGGGGCGTCACCGCGTCGCTCAGGCCGACGCCCCAGCGACTCCCACCGCGCTGGCCGCCTCGCGCAGCGCGGAGGCACGATCGGTCCGCTCCCAGGGAAGGTCAAGGTCGCTGCGCCCGAAATGCCCGTAGGCGGCGGTCGGGCGGTAGATCGGCCTCCGAAGGTCGAGCCCGGCGATGATGGCGCCGGGACGCAGGTCGAAGCTGCGCTCCACCAGATCAGCCAAGACCGCATCGGCGACCACGCCGGTGCCGAAGGTCTGCAGGTTGATCGAGAGCGGATGCGCCACGCCGATGGCATAGGCCAGCTGTAGCTCGCAACGCTGCGCCAGGCCGGCGGCGACCAGGTTCTTGGCAACGTAGCGGGCCATGTAGGCGCCCGATCGGTCGACCTTGGTGGGGTCCTTGCCGCTGAAGCTGCCTCCACCGTGCCGGGCCATGCCGCCGTAGGTGTCGACAATGATCTTGCGTCCGGACAGGCCGGAGTCGCCCATCGGGCCACCGATCACGAAGCGCCCGGTCGGGTTCACCAGGTAACGGGTCTCGTCGTCCAGCAGCTCCGCGTCGATGGCGTCGCGTATCACCAGCTCCCTGACCCCCTCCTCGAGCTCAAGTGGGGCAACCTCGGGATCGTGTTGGGTGCTGACCAGGACGGTATGGACCCGCCGAGGACGGCGTTCGGCGTCGTACTCGACCGTCACCTGGCTCTTCCCATCGGGCCGCAGGAATGGAAGGTCGCCCGCGCGACGCACCTCGGCCAGCTTGCGCGTCACCTGGTGGGCAAGCTGGATCGGCATCGGCATCAGCTCGGGGGTCTCGTCCGACGCGTATCCGAACATCATTCCCTGGTCCCCGGCGCCCAGCTCGTCCGGGTCGATCCCCTGCTTCGCCTCGAGCGCGTGATCGACGCCCAGCGCGATGTCTGGCGACTGCTCCTTGAGCGCGGTGATGGTCCCGCACGTCTCCCAGTCGAAGCCCAGGCGCGCGTTGTCGTAGCCGACCTGGCGGACGGTGTCGCGCACCACGGACTGCACGTCGCAGTAGGTCTTGGTCGACATCTCGCCGAGCACGAAGACGAGGCCGGTCGTGGCGGCCACCTCGACGGCGACGCGTGACTCGGGGTCGCGCGAGAGGACGTCGTCGAGGACCGCGTCCGCGATCTGGTCGCAGAGCTTGTCGGGATGTCCCTCCGTCACAGACTCGGAGGTGAAGAGCGTGTGGCCCTCTGAGATGGACATTGCGGGGCCGAGTGTACCGTCGGCGGGCGCCCTGCGCCGACCTTCCCGTCCGAGTGCGTTGCGCGTAGCATGCCGGCAGCCCAATTCCCAGCCCATCTCGCCGAGGGAGGCAGACCGATGCATCACCTGCGCCCACATCTCGCGCTGTTCGCCATGGCGGCCCTCGTCGCCGCCTGCTCCGGCCCGCCAGGATCGAGCACCGGCGCGCAAAGCCAGGGCGGCGAGCCCAGCACGGGAAGCCAGCCCAGCCAGGCCGCTGCGAGCGGCGGTGGGGAAAGCGGCGCCAATGGCTCGATCACCTAGAGATCGCGGGTGACTACGAGGCCTCGGGCGAGCTGCCATTCCTGGCGGCGGCCAGTGTGTTCGACCGGAACACCAAGGGATGGCAGGCGTCCTTCGCCACTTCAGGTGGCAGCGGGACCATCATCTCGCTGACCACGGTCTCCCAGGGACAGGTCTTCAGCTTCGGCGATGGGACGGCCGTGATCATCGCTGTCTCCGAGTCCAGCTCAGGCTCCGGCTGCACGTTTAGCTTGGACAAGAACGATGCCAGCGGTCTCTCCGGCCACGTCGAGTGCACGAGCGCCGGGGTAGTGCAGCAGAGCGGGACCGGCAAGGCGAGGCTTACGGCCGACTGGGACGCGCACCCCTAGATCAGGCCCGGGCGCTCCTCAGGTACCGGACTCCCAGGACTCGCTGTAGGCCTTCTGTGCCTTGGTCATGGGGTCGATCTCGATCCCCATCGACTCCAGCTTGAGGCGCGCCACTTCGCGGTCGATCTCGTCGGGGATGCCGTAGACCTCCGGCTTGAGGTCCCCGACGTGCGAGCGCAGCCACTCGAGGCCCAGGGCCTGGTTGGCGAAGCTCATGTCCATCACCAGTGCGGGGTGTCCCTCGGCGGCGCCGAGGTTGACGAGGCGCCCATCGGCCAGGAGGAAGAGGCGCCGCCCATCGGCCATCAGGTATTCGCGCGTGAATGGCCGCACCTCCCGTGACGAGGCGGCCTGCGACTCCAGGGCCGACAGCTCGAACTCGTCGTTGAAGTGGCCGGCATTGGCCAGGATCACGCCATCGCGCATCTTCGGGAAGTCGGCCGCGCCCCAGACATTCAAGTTGCCGGTGGCGGCGATGAAGATCTCGCCGACCTCCGCGGCAGCCGATGCGGTGGTGACCCGGTAGCCGTCCATGGCCGCCTCCAGCGCCCGGATCGGGTCGACCTCGACCACGGTCACGATGCCGCCCATGCCTGCCGCTCGAGAGGCGATCCCGCGGCCGACCCAGCCGTAGCCCCCCACTACGACCTGCTTGCCGGCGATCAGCACGTTCGTGGCGCGCAGGATCCCGTCGATGGCGCTCTGACCGGTCCCGTAGCGGTTGTCGAAGAGGTGCTTGGTGAGCGCCTCGTTGACCCCCAGCACCGGGAAGCGCAGCTTGCCGGCCGCCGCCATGGCCCGCAGCCGGATCACGCCCGTGGTCGTCTCCTCGGTCCCGCCCACGACATCGGGGAGCAGCTCGGTGCGGCTGGTGTGGAGCTCGGAGACGAGGTCCGCCCCGTCATCCATGGTCACCTGGGGAGCGTGGTCGAGGGCCGCCGCGATATGACTGTAGTAGGAATCGCGATCCTCTCCCTTGATGGCGAAGGTGGGGATGCCGTGATGCTCCACCAGCGACGCCGCAACGTCATCCTGGGTGGAGAGCGGGTTCGATGAGCAGAGGACGGCATCGGCGCCGCCCGCCGCAAGCGTTCGCATCAGGTTTGCGGTCTCGGCGGTGACATGCAGGCAGGCGCTGATCTTCCAGCCTGCCAGCGGTCGCTCCGCCGCGAAGCGCTCCCGGATCCCGGACAGCACCGGCATCTGGCGATCCGCCCATTCGATCTTCAGCGCTCCCGCATCGGCCAGGCTGATGTCGCGAACGTCACCCTTCAGCGTTGGTCTCGTGGCCACGTGATTCGCATTGCCTCTCGTATCGGTCGCATCAACCCCCAGCCGCCGGATCGGCGGCGCCCCAGCCTCTCAGTCAGCTGGCGGTACTCACGGTAGCCGAGTCTGGAGTACGCCGCGATGGCCGGACCGTTGTCGGCGTGCACGTTGAGGGCCACGTCGGGGACCTCGTCGAGCAGGTCCGCGGTCACCGCGCCGGTCACCATCGTGGCAAAGCCATGGCCGCGATAGTCGGCGTGGGTCATCACGTTGCCCACCACCGCGATCCCCTCGTGACGGTTGATGACGTGGGTGCCGGCGGCGCTTACCAGCCGGCCGCGGATGCGGATCCCGTAGTAGACCGCGTCGTCCAGGATCGCCTGTGCGAAGCCCGCCCGGAAGCCCAGCTGATAGAGCCGATTGAGATCATCGATATCGGCCGCGGTCAGCCGCTGGGCGGCCCCCGCCGTCGGGACGAAGCCCTGCGCGTCGACCACCATCCGCAGGAGGACCGTCGCCCGCTCGAGCTCGTAGAGCTCCGCGGCAGCCACGTCCAGCGCCTCGGTGGCCTGGAAGAACGCATCCCGAGGCTTGATGACGCTGGACAGGATGGCTCGGCAGCCGTCCGGATCTCCCATCAGGAAGAGCGGTTGCGGCACGAGGCCGTCGTGGTGCATGGCGAGGGCCGTCGGCTGGTCGTCGGCGTCGTAGGCGATCCCCCACGAGCAGCGGCCCCGCGCCGCCGAGTTGAGGTCACCCAACGCATAGGCGGCATACCGGCGGTCCGTGCACAGGTAGGCGGCGATCGCGTCGTGATCCGTGACGGAGCGCGCTCGGAGCTGGGCGACCGGGAGAGCGGCCATCGGTGACTAGTAGGCGAGCAGCGCGTGGATCGCGAAGTCGCCGAGCTTGGCGCGGCCGCCCAGTGCGGTGAGCTCGACCACGAACGAGAGCCCCGCGATCTCACCGCCCAGGCGGCGGACCAGCTCGATCGTGCCGAGCACCGTTCCGCCCGTGGCCAGCAGGTCGTCGACCACCAGGACCCGCTGCCCGCGCGTAATCGCGTCTCGATGGATCTCGAGGGTCGCGGTCCCGTACTCGAGGTCGTACTGGACCTCGATCGTCTCGGCCGGCAGCTTTCCGAGCTTGCGCACCGGGACGAATCCCGCTCCCAGGCGGTCGGCCAGCGGAGCCGCGAAGATGAAACCGCGGGATTCCATCCCGACCACCAGGTCGATCTTCTCTCCCTTGACAGCCTCAGCCATGCGGTCGATCACCTCCCGAAAAGCGTTCGCCTCGCGTAGCAGCGTGGTGATGTCATAGAAGAGGATCCCCGGCTTCGGGAAGTCGGGCACCTCGCGGATCTTGGCGCGCAGGTCGTCGGTGGAGCGAGCAGTCACAGGACACTCCAGGTGGGGCGAACGGGCGAGGCTGAGTCTAGCCCGATGCATCCCGCCACGGCAACGTGGACGGGACCAACGGGCTATTCGGGTCGTGAGTGCGGAACGGTACCGTCCGGAGGTGACAACGAAGGTCGGAGGGCGCACCGACACGAGGCGGCGCGATCGACACATCGTCGCGCTCGTGAACGTGGCGCTCCTCGTTGGAATCGGGGTGATCGCTGCACTCGCCACCGGGTTCGTCCCCAGCGGGCACGAAGTGACATCGGTCCTGACGATCGCCAGCGGGATCGGCGTCATCGGCATCCTCGCCTGGTCCGGCGTTGGCCCGCGCCGTGGCCTGGTCCGCGACCTGCGGGACGCCGATGCGCGCTACCGGGCCATGGTCGAAGAGCTGCCCGCGGTCTTGTACGTCGCGGACCTCGGGGCCGAGGCCACCTGGCATTACGTCAGCCCCCGAATCCACGAGCTGCTCGGCTACAGCGCCGCGGAATGGCAGGCCGACACGAGCCTGTGGATGAGCCGCATCCACCCCGACGATCGGCAGAAGGTCCTCGAGGACGAGGAATTTGAGGGTCGCCGTGACATCGGCGCCAGGTCCGTCAGCGAGTACCGCATGCGGACCCGAGATGGTCGCGAGGTGTGGATCCGCGACGAGGGGGTGGTGATCGGCGATGAGCACGATCAGCCGACGCGCTACCGCGGCTTCATGATCGACATCTCGCCCCAGAAGGGGGCGGAGCTGGCCATGCGCGACAGCGAGGAGCAGACCAGGCTGATCATCGACAGCGCCAGCCAGGCATACATCGCCATCGACGCCCACGGACGCATCATCGACTGGAACGCGCAGGCCGAGGTGACCTTCGGCTGGTCCCGCAAGGAGGCGCTGGGCGAGCCGCTCGAGGACTGCATCATCCCGATCACACAGCGCGCGGCGCACCGCGCCGGAATGGCGCGCTACATGGCCACCGGCGAGGGTCGCCTGATCGGCAAGCGGATCGAGGTCATGGCGCTCCATCGTGACGGCCACGAGTTCCTGGCGGAGCTGACCATCTGGCCCGTCGGGAGCGGCGAGGACATCCGCTTCAGCGCGCTGATCCACGACATCACCCTCCGCAAGGAGCTCGAGAAGCAGCTCCAGCATCAGGCCTTCCACGACTCGCTGACCGGCCTCGCCAACCGCGCGCTCTTCCGCGACCGGGTTGCCCACACCCTGGCGCGGCAAGCTCGCGGTCGAGGCGCCGTATCGGTCCTCTTCTCCGATCTCGACGACTTCAAGACCGTCAATGACTCGCTTGGCCATGAAGCCGGCGACCAGCTGCTGGTCGCGGTCGCCGGGCGGCTGCGGGCCGTCATGCGGCCCGAGGACACGACCGCCCGATTCGGCGGCGACGAGTTCGCGATCCTGCTGGAGGAGACCGATAAGGACGTCACGCGGCGCGCCGCCGAGCGAATCCTGGAGGCGCTCCGCTCACCGTTCGAGTTCCACGGTCGGCAGGTCGTCATGCGGGCAAGCATCGGCGCTGCGATCACCTCGAACGGCAGCACGGAGCCCGATGACCTCCTGCGCCAGGCGGACCTGGCGATGTACACAGCCAAGACCTCGGGGAAGGGCCGCTTCGCGTTCTACGAGCCGCATATGCACGAGGCCGCCGTGACGCGAATGGAGCTCAAGGGCGACCTCGAGCAGGCGATTGAGAACCAGGACTTCGAGCTGCACTACCAGCCCATCGTGGACCTGCGCAACGGCCACGTGACGGGAGTCGAGGCGCTCGTCCGCTGGCGCCACCCCGAGCGCGGGCTCGTCCTCCCGAGCGAGTTCATCCCGATCGCCGAGGAGACGGGGCTGGTCGTGCCGCTCGGCCGATGAGTGATGGCCGAAGCCTGCCGCCAGCTCGGTGCGTGGAACGCCGAGGAACGCCTTTCCGGGGCACGGCTGCAGCGGCTCTCCATGTGGGTCAACATGTCTGCCCGCGAGCTCCAGGAGCCGGAGTTCGTGCAGACCGTTGCGGACGCGGTCAAATCGAGCGGTATTGCGCCAGAGCGTCTGACCCTCGAGATCACCGAAAGCGGCCTGATGGCCGACCTCGACCAGAGCACGGCCACCCTGCACCGGCTGCGGGCGCTCGGGGCGCGGCTGGCGATCGATGACTTCGACACGGGTTATTCGTCACTCAGCTACCTGGAGCGGCTGCCGGTCGAGGTGCTGAAGATCGACCGCTCCTTCACGGCCGCGATCGGCCACGGACGTGACGTGCCCCTCCTCGTCCGCTCGATCGTCAAGCTGGGCCAGACGCTGCACATGGAGGTGCTGGCCGAGGGGATCGAGACCGCGGAGCAGCTGACCAGGCTGCGGGCCATCGACTGCCGGCTGGGCCAGGGCTTCCACTTCTCCCAGGCACTGCCCGCGGTCGAGGTGATCGAGCTGCTGGCCCACGGCTGGCCGTCGGCGATGAGCGCCTAGCTGCGACCCTTCTCGGCCAGGCGGCGCAGCACCGTCTGGAGCACGCCGCCGTTGCGGTAATAGGTCACGTCGATCTCGCCGTCCAGGCGGGCAATGGCCCGGAATCGCAGCTCACGACCCTCGTCAGAGGTGGCGATCACGTTCACCTCCTGGTGCGGCCGAAGCCCATCGGCGATGCCGGTCACGCTGAAGCGCTCGCGCCCGGTCAGGCCGAGCTTCATGGCGCTCTCCCCCGGCACGTATTGCAGCGGCAGGATGCCCATGCCGACCAGGTTCGACCGATGGATCCGCTCGTACGACTCGGCGATCACGGCCCGCACGCCGAGCAGCTGCGGCCCCTTGGCGGCCCAGTCCCGCGACGAGCCGGAGCCGTACTCCTTGCCGGCCAGGATGACGAGCTGCGTTCCATCCGCTGCATAGCGCCGCGCCGCGTCGAAGATGCTTATTCGCTCCCCGGAGGGCAGGTGCTCGGTGACGTTCCCCTCAGCATCGGGAGTCAGCAGGTTTCGCAGCCGGATGTTGGCGAACGTGCCGCGCATCATCACCTCGTGATGGCCGCGCCGGGCGCCGTACGAGTTGAACTCGCGCGGTTCGACCCCGCGCTCCATCAGCCACGCCCCGGCCGGTGAGGTGCGGGCGATGCTGCCCGCCGGTGAGATGTGGTCGGTCGTGACGCTGTCGCCCAGCACCGCCAGCACCCTTGCGTCGACGATGTCGGCCAGCGGCGCTGGCTCTGGCTCGATCCCGTCGAAGAAGGGCGGGAGCGCGACGTAGGTGCTGGCTGCGTCCCAGGCATATCGGTCGCCGGCTGGCATCGGAAGCGCGCGCCAGCGGTCATCACCGTCGAAGACCGATGCGTAGTTGCGCGTGAAGATCTCAGACCGGACCTGCGCGGCGACCACGTCCGCGATCTCCGCGGCCGGCGGCCACAGCTCGGCGAGCATCACGGGCCGACCGTCGCGATCGGTTCCGAGCGGCTGAGTGGTGAGGTCGATGTCGACCTTCCCCGCGAGGGCGAACGCCACCACCAGCGGCGGTGACGCAAGGTAGCTGGCACGCGCAAGCGGATGGATGCGGCCCTCGAAGTTGCGGTTCCCGGAGAGGACCGCCACGCCGACCAGGTCGTTCGCCTCGATCGCGGCCGCGATCTCGTCGGCCAGCGGCCCGGAGTTGCCGATGCAGGTCGTGCACCCGTACCCGACCAGGTCGAAGCCGAGCTCCTCCAGGGGTGCCATGAGGCCGGCACCCGTCAGGTAGTCGGTGACCGCCCGTGAGCCGGGCGCGAGCGAGGTCTTGACCCACGGCGGCGTGCTCAGACCGCGCGCCACCGCGTTCCGGGCGAGGAGGCCGGCCGCGACCATCACGCTCGGGTTGCTGGTGTTGGTGCACGATGTGATGGCGGCGATCACCACCGATCCGGAGCGCAAGGTGAACCGCTCACCGGCCATCTCGACATCGACCGGCTGGTACTCGACCGGCAGATGGGTCGCAACTGGCTCTGGTCGCTCCATTCGCCGATCTTCAACGGGGGCGCTGGCGTTGAACGAGGGTGGGTCGCTGGCCGGGAAGGATTCAGCGCTCGCCTCGTCGACGAGGCGATGGTTCTTGAGCCCGTCCGCGAAGACCTCGCGGAAGGAGCGCTGGAGATCGGTCAGCGGGACGCGGTCCTGCGGGCGGCGCGGCCCGGCGACCGATGGCTCGACGCTCGAGAGGTCCAGGCCGAGGGACTCGTTGAATCGTGGCTCGATGGATCCATCGGTCCGGAAGAGGCCCTGCGCCTTGGCGTAGGCCTCAACCCGATCCACCATCTCTGCCGATCGCCCCGTCATGCGCAGATAGCGCAGCGTCTCGTCGTCGATCGGGAAGAGGGTCGCGGTTGCGCCGAACTCCGGAGACATGTTGCTGATGGTGGCTCGATCGGCCAGGCCAAGGCGCGAGAGCCCCGGACCGTGGAATTCGACGAACTTGCCCACCACGCCGTGGCCTCGCAGCATCTCGGTCACGTAGAGGACCAGGTCGGTGGCGGTCGCCCCGGGACGCAGCTCTCCGTCGAGCCGGAAGCCGACGACCACCGGCATCGGCTGGTAGAGCGGCTGACCGAGCAGCGCGGCCTCGGCCTCGATCCCGCCAACCCCCCAGCCGACGACCCCCAGGCCGTTGATCATGGTGGTGTGCGAGTCGGTGCCGACCAGCGTGTCGGGGAAGGCGACCTGCTCGCCGCTGTCGTCAGGCCGTGCGGTCACGACGTCGGCCAGGAACTCGAGGTTTACCTGGTGGACGATGCCGGTCCCCGGAGGGACGACCCGGAAGTTGTCGAAGGCCTGCTGTGCCCATCGCAGCAGCGCGTAGCGCTCGCCATTGCGCTCGTACTCACGCTCGACATTGCCGGCGAAGGCCAGCTCCGATCCGAACAGGTCGACCTGCACGCTGTGATCGATGACGAGGTCGGCTGGCACCAGTGGGTTGACGCGCGACGGGTCGCCACCCATCGACGCCACCGCGTCACGCATGGCGGCCAGGTCGACCACGCACGGAACGCCGGTGAAGTCCTGCAGGATCACCCGCGCCGGCATGAACGGGAGCTCCGCCTCTCCCGGCTGCGAGGGATCCCAGGACGCGAGGGCCTGCACGTCGGCGGCCGAGACGAGGCGAGAGTCTCCGGCCGCATGGCGCAGGGCATTCTCGAGCAGGACCTTCACGGTGTAGGGCAGGCGCGCCAGGTCATCGGCGCCTGCGGCGTCAAGGCGGTAGTACCCGTAGCTTCGATCGCCGACGCGCAGCACGGAACGGGCCTGGGCGGGATCGATGAGGGGAGATTGACTGGACACCGGACGCGCCTCCTTCGTCATCCGCGCCAGAGCGCGGTATCAGAGCGGTCGGCGCCGGACGGGTGCGCCCGTCCCGGGTCGAGTGATCAATTTGGAGTATACGCCCCGATCCAAGGCTCGAATTCTTCGCCCGTGGAGGCCCAACCACCCACACCCGTCCCCGCCGCTCCTCCCCCGGTGCCCTTCTGGGCACGCCCCGCCCAGCTCCTGCACCGCATCCATCCCAACCTCGCGGCCTCGGTTCGCCCGGACCTCGCGCTCCTCGCCAAGATCCATCCACGCCTGCCGATGGCCCTGCCACTGGCGGTGGTGGCGATCGTGCTCGTCTTCTCGGTGGCACGCGTCACCGTCAACCAGGTCTACACCGAGTCGCTCATCTTTCTGGTGCTGGCGACGGCGATCGGGATGGTGGCGCCGGCCGCGGGCGTCCTCCTCGTCCTGCTGCATGGAGCTGCCGACCTGGTTCGAGCCCTGCTCGACCCGTCTGCCAACTACGGCCAATACGGCCCGATCGGCACGATCGCTGGCCGGCTGATCTCCTTCTACCTGCTCTGGCTGCTCGTCGTCGAGATCCCGGTCGTCGGGCGCATGGTGCCGTGGGTGGTGATGGACTCGGATCGGCCCGCCAATCCGAATGCACGAAAGGCGTTCGCTGTCCTGTCGGCGGCAGTGGCAGTCGGGCTCATGACGTGGATCTAGACGCAGGCGGCGGCAATCCTGATCCGGCCGGTGTTCACGTGGAGCGGGCTCAGCTCGCCCACCTACGACTCCATCGCCAACCTGCAGGTCTCCGGCATGACTATCGTCGTGGTGGCGGCGGTCCTGGCGGGACTGATGGGCATCCTTCGCATTCAGCAGGCCGCTGCAGAAGCGGGCCGCGACCCGTCATTCGACGGCTTCGAGGACCTGGGCCTCGACGAGTTCGAAGCCGATTCGAGTGAGGGGCTGGGCCTGGTCGGCCAGCTGGTGCGACATCTGCTGGCCATCTTCCTGCTGGGTGGCCTGATGACCGGCTTCCTCGACCTTGCGATCATCGGCGGCGTGGCGCTCCTTTCGCAGCCGATCGCCAGCCGCGTCCTGCGCAACGACCGGTTCCGCAACCTCCTGCGCGGCATCCCCTGGGTCATCCGCTTCGTCGTGGGCTTTGGCCTCACCTATGTGATCGGCTATGTCATCAACACCGTTCGCTATGAGCCGCTGGCGCGGTCCGAGTTCTTCCCGCTGGTGCTGACGGTCGCGTTCGGACTGCTCATCTTCCAGGTGCTGCTCAGCGACGCCGATGCCGATGCCGATACCGATGACGACGAGGGTGAAGAGGAGGCCTCGGCGCCGAGTGCTAAGGGAGAGCCATCGGCCGGCGGCGTGGTCGGTGCCGCGCTGGTCATCTTCGCGGTCGGCGCGATGCTGCAGCTCGCATTGCCGGCGGTGGCGTTTGCCGACAACTGCTCCGGCCTGCTCGATTGCAATGCGACGATCGGAGCGGCGGCGGCCGCAGCCGCCGGGGCAGCCGCTGCCGCAACTGGAGCGGCAGCGAGCCGCAATCAGAACAGGAACAAGAGGCGCAGGAAGAAGCGCAGGAAGAAGGAGCCGGAGGTAGAGCTCACCGTCGGCGAGCCCACGCGTGTGCCGCCCGAGGACGATTTCACCATCGGCGAGCCGCGACGCGTGCCACCCGATACCGGGCCTGAGAACTGACTCAGCGGCGCTCTCGATCGGCGTCGGCGAGGACGACATCTCGGAGCCGTACACGGTCAGAATTCATGTCTGCGCGGCTGGCTCGCCCAGCGCAGCGAGCGCACGCACGGCGGTGTCGACCGGGTCGCGCCCGTGCGGCACCGGGATCCGCACCTGGTTCGACGCGGCGACAGGCCGGAAGCCCGCCAGCGTCAACGCCCGAACGACCACCTCGCGGTCGTAGCGCGGCCACTTGAGGGTGACCCGCCCCGTCTCCGCCCGCACTTCGGGCACCCCGGCCTGTTCGGCGGCCATCCGGACGGCGACCGCCCGGAAGAGCCCCTCGACCGGCTCGGGGGCCGGTCCGAATCGGTCCCGCAGCTCTGCCCGCAGCGCTGCCACATCGGCCTCGCTGTGGATCGCAGCGAAGCGGCGATAGGCCTCCAGCTTCGCCCCGGCATCGGCGATGAAGTCATCGGGCAGGTACGCGGATCCGGGCAGGTCAAGGCGCACGCCAGCAGGCTCGGGTTCAATTGCGCGCCCACGCCCCGCTTCGACCGCCTCGGCCAGCATGCGGGTGTACAGCTCGAAGCCGACAGCGGCCATGAACCCGTGCTGCTCGGCGCCCAGGATGTTGCCGGCACCGCGGATCTCGAGGTCGGAGAGCGCGATCTGGTAGCCCGCACCCAGGTCGGAGGCGGAGAAGATCGCATGGAGCCGCTTGCGCGCGACAGCGGAGAGCGGCTGCCCGCGCCGGTGCAGCAGATAAGCGTAGGCGCGCCGGTCGGAGCGGCCCACCCGGCCGCGGAGCTGGTAGAGCTGCGCCAGGCCGAGCGTATCGGCGCGCGCGATGATGATCGTGTTGGCGTTCGGGATGTCGAGCCCCGACTCGATGATGGTGGTGCACACCAGGACGTCGAAGCGGCCCGCGTCGTAGTCGAGCATCACCCGTTCGAGCATCCCCTCCGCCATCTGTCCATGGCCGATGGCGACCTTGGCCCGCGGCACCAGGCGCCGCACCCGCTCGGCGGCCGCCTCGATCGTCTCCACCCGGTTGTGGACGTAGAAGACCTGTCCGCCACGGTCCAGCTCGCGGTTGATGGCGTCGCGCACCAGGCCATCGTCGTCCTCCGCGATGCGGGTCAGGATCGGCAGCCTCGCCTCCGGGGGCGTCTCGATCACCGACAGGTCGCGGATCCCGACCAGGGAGAGGTGCAGTGTGCGCGGGATCGGCGTGGCCGAAAGGGTCAACACGTCGACCTCGCGCCGCATCGACTTGATGCGCTCCTTGTGGCCGACCCCGAAGCGCTGCTCCTCGTCGACAACCAGCAGCCCAAGGTCGGCGAAGGCGATGTCCCGACTGAGGATCCGATGCGTCCCGATCAGGATGTCGACCTCTCCCCCGGCGGTGGCCTCCACGATCCGGGCCTGTTCGGCCTTGCCGACGAAGCGGCTCAGCATCTCGACCCGCACCGGGAACGGCGCGAGGCGGCGCCGGAACGTGCCGAGGTGCTGCTGCGCCAGCACGGTGGTCGGGACGAGGATCGCCACCTGCTTGCCGTCCTGCACGGCCTTGAAGGCAGCGCGCAGCGCCACCTCGGTCTTGCCATAGCCGACATCGCCGCACACCAGCCGATCCATCGGCCTGCGACGCAGCATGTCCGCCTTAACCTCCTGGATGGTCCGCTCCTGGTCCTTTGTTTCGGTGTATGGGAATGCCTCCTCCAGCTCGCGCTGCCAGGTCGTGTCCGGCGAGAAGCTGAACCCCGGCGCCGATGCCCGTGCGGCATAGATGGCCAGCAGATCCTCCGCGAGCTCCGCCACGGCGCGACGTACCCGGCCCTTGGTGCGCTCCCAATCGGTCCCGCCCAGGCGGGAGAGGGTCGGCGCCGGGCCGCCGCTGTAGCGCGTGATGCGCCCGATCTGGTCGGCCGGCAGGAAGATCTTGTCGTCACCGGCGAAGTCGAGCTGGAGGTACTCCTTGGTCGCTCCGCCGTACTGGCGCTGTGTCATGCCGGCGTAGCGGGCGATGCCGTGGTCGATATGCACCACGGCGTCGCCGACCGCCAGCTTCCCGATCAGGTCGCGCGTCATGGAGCGCTTCGATGGGGTCAGGCGTCGAACCCGAGTGGCACCGAACAGCTCGCGGTCGGTGAGCAGCTGCAACCCCGAAGGAGCGTGCGTGAAACCGCCGGAGAGCGATCCATGGACAAGCCCGATGCCGCCTGGGAGTAGAGCCTCGGTCAGCTCAGCGACTGGCGCGACGGCACGGCCCTCCTCCTCGAGCAGCTCGCCGACGCGACTGGCCTGGTCGGTGGTGACCACCAGCCGTCTTCCCTCGGCCAGCTCGGCCAGCCACGAGCCGATGCGGTCGGCGCGGCCAGGCAGGGACGGCGCCGTGGCGTAGCCGGCATCTGCGCCCCCCTCGTCGAGCACCTCGGCGGCGCGCGCCTCGAGGACGGCGAGCGCGACGCCGGCTTCGTATGGCAGCGGCCAGGCATCCGGGAGCTCGCCCGACGCGATCAGGCCCGCGCGACGCTCGGTGGCCTGCAGGTCCAGGTCACCAGCGATCGCGCGCAGCTCGGAGGGGTCGGTGAGCACGACATGCGCCGGCGGCGGGATGTGCTCAGCGGCAGGCCCGGCGGTGAGCAGAGCCGCCCACGTCTCGGCGGCCTCCGCAACGTCGCCCTGCTCGAGTCGCACGAGGTCGGCCTGCAGGGCATCCGAGGGGAGGCTCGGTGCCCGGCCGGCGAGGGCGTCCCAGCCATCGGCGGGGAGAAATTCGCTCGCCGGCAAGAGCACTGCCCGCTCCAGACGGCGCCGGCTGCCCTGGGTCATCGGGTCGAAGGCACGGATGGACTCAACCTCGTCGCCGAACAGCTCGAGCCGGAGCGGATCGGGCGCGCCGGGCGGCCAGATGTCGACGATTCCGCCCCGGTTGGCGAATTCGCCCACGCCGCTCACCTCGACCGCCGCCTCGTAGCCGCCGGCGACCAGGGCGCCCAGCAGTGCCCGCTGCTCGATCCGCTCCCCGAGCCGCAGCGACACCCGCGCTGCCGCGAGCTGCTCCGGCGAGAGGGTCCGCTGCACCAGCGCCAGCAACGGAGCCACCACGACCAGGTGATGATGGCGCCCCGCCAGCAGGTCGAGGACCTCCAGCCGCTCTCCCGACTCATCGTGCTCGGGCAGGGCGCGCTCGAGCGGCAGCGCTGCGCGCTCCGAGAGGACGCGGACCATCCCGGCCGGCAGCCAGGCGGCGACGTCGTCGGCCAGTCGGTGCGCCTCCTCGTCGTTGCGCACCACCACGACCAGCGGCGCCAGCTCCGGAAGCCCACTCCTGCGCGCGGCCAGGTGTCCTGCGCGCGCGGCTGCTGGCACTCGGAGCGGATCCAGGGTGGCGGTCGGAAGGTGCGCCGCCAGCTGAGCGGACAGGACGGCGATGCGGCGATCAGCTCCGCTGCGAGTCGGGGAGGTCACTCCGGGGCTTCGGCCAGGTCGAGGCCGTTGAACTCGCTCATGGCGACGTCGATCCCGTCGCGCAGCCAGCGCTCGGCGGCATCGGCACCGGTGGCGATCGCCTCGCTGGCGAGGGTCTTCTCCCCCGGCTTGAAGGTCGCCAGCACGTGGTCGACGAGCTCCCCGCCTCGCCCTATCCCGACCCGCAGCCGATTGAACTCATCGGTCCCCAGGGCGGCGATGATGTCGCGCAGCCCATTGTGCCCGCCCGCGGAGCCCGATCGCCGCAGGCGCACCTTGCCCAGTGGCAGGTCGGCATCGTCGGCAATCACCAGCAGGTCGGTGGTGGGATCGGCATCGGTCTGGCGCATGGCTGCCTTGAGCGCTGAGCCGGACAGGTTCATGAAGCGCTGCGGCTTCACGAGCAGCGCGCGGCCGATCGGGTCCGGCATGGACGCCTCCAGCACCGCTGCGCCGTCGCGGACGCGGCCGCTGCCGGTCAGGCCCCAGCGATCGGCGAGCAGGTCCACGACCCGGAAGCCGACGTTGTGGCGCGTGAGCAGGTAGCGCTCGCCCGGGTTGCCCAGGCCGCAGATGACCTTCATGCGCGGCCGATGGTGGCACAATCCGCCGGAATGTCGCGCTCCCCAGACGTCGCCGTCATCGGCGGCGGGATCATCGGCTGCTCGGCCGCCGCCATCCTTGCCGAGCGCGGTGCGACCGTCGTGCTGTTCGAGGCCACCGCCATCGGCGCCGGGGCATCCGGCCGCAACCTGGGCGCCATCCAGCACCCCTTCGACCCTATCCTCGCACCCCTGTACCACGCCAGCCTGGAGCACTACCGCCGGCTTGCCGTCACCGACGAGGCATTCGCGATCCCCGATCAGCCGGTCGGCGTCCTGATGCTGAACCGCGACGCCGATGCCTCGCGGCGCCAGGTCGAGCTGCTGTCCGCCGTTGCCGACCTCGACGTTGAATTCATGGGTGCCGATGCCGTGGCCGCCGCCGAGCCATCCCTGGTGCCGGGCTTCGCCGCCTGTCGCCTGGCCACCGGCTACCCGATCCCGCCCGCCTCGGCCACCGCCGCCTTCAGCCGGCTGGCAGCGCAACGCGGTGCCGAGCTCCGTGTCGGAGCGGCAGCCGAATTGTGGATCGAGGATGGGGTGGCGAGAGGCGTCACGATCGCAGGCGGCACGCACCACGCCGCCGGCGCGGTGCTCATCGCCGCCGGCCCTTGGTCGCCGCCGCTCGTCGATCCTGCAGGCACCTGGCGACCGATCACCCGTACCTGGGGCGTGACGATGCAGCTCGAGCTGGGCGATGCGGCACCGCACCACGTCATCGAGGAGGACGAGGTGGACGCCGTCAACCGGCCGCTCGTGGCCGCGGCGCGGGCCGCGGAGGGCGAGCCGGAGGCCGACCCTCCGACCATCTTCACGGTGGCCAGCGCAGCGGGCATCTCGACCCTTGGCTCCGCCTTCCTGCCGCACGAGCCAGATCCCGCCCGTATCGCGCGGCTGCTGATCGAGCGCGGGTCGCGCTACCTGCCGGCGCTCGGCAGCGCTCCCGTGCGCGACGTGCGCGTCTGCGCCCGGCCACAGTCGGCCGACAGCCGCCCCTTCATCGGACCGGTCCCGGGCACGGATGGCCTGTTCGTGTGCGCTGGCCACGGTCCCTGGGGTATCTCGACCGGACCGGGGTCGGCGACTCTCGTGGCCGACGCAATCCTCAGCGGGGCAGCCGTGCCAGGCGAGCTCGCGGCAGACCGGGGGATCTAGGCGCCGGCCGAGACCGTGTTGGCCGGCCTGTCGAATAGCGAGCCGGGCCGCCAGCCCACGTCGGCGTGGCGCTTGTGCAGCTGCGCCAGCACCTTGCGCTCGATGGCTCGCATCGCCGCCTCGTCCTCGATCTCCACGTGGTCATAGCCGACGAGGTGCAGCACCCCATGCACTGCCAGCAGCGCGATCTCCTGGGCTGGGCTCCAACCGCCGTCCACCGCCTGGCGAACGGCCTGGTCCACGTCGATGACGACGTCGCCGAGCAGGAGGCCGCCGGGCGGAGTTCCGGCATCTTCATCGGCCAGGTGGGAATGCCCCATGTCGACCGACCACTCGTGGAGGGGGAAGGCCAGCACGTCGGTCGGGCCACGCTCGCCCATGTGGTCGAAGTTGAGGTGGGTCATCTCCTCGTCGCCGCATAGCGTCAGCTCGATCTCAACGTCCCGGGAGCCTATCGCCGCTTCGGCGGTCTCGCTCAGCGCCGACTCGACGAGCCTGTGAAATGCGTCGGAGGTCTGGGGCTCCATCGCGGCGATCAGCCGATCCTGGCTGATCCGATGATGGAAGGTGACGACGCAGGCCATGGCGCCATCCTAGGCGCAGCTGGGGCGGGGCTCAAGCCTCTCGTTCCTGCTCCAGCGGCACGACGTTATCGGGGTACTGGATGCGGGTGTGGTACATGCCCAACAACTGCTGGACGAAGGCTTCCTTGATCTGCGAAAGGTTGCGCAGCGTCAGCTCCGCCTCGTCGAGCTGACCATCCTCGACCCGCGCGTCGACGATGCGATTGACCATGTCCCGGATCGAGACCTCGTCCTTCTCCTCCAATGACCGGACCGATGCCTCGACGCCATCGGCCAGCATCAGGATGGCCGCCTCGCGGCTCTGCGGCTTCGGGCCTGGATAGCGATACCGATCGCGCGCGGCTACCTCCTCTTCGCCGCCCAGCTCACGAAGCGCCTTCCCGTAAAAGTAGCTCATGACGCTCGTGCCATGGTGCTGCGGGATGAAGCCGATGATCTGCACCGGTAGGCCGAACTCGTAGCCCAGGTCGATCCCGTCGCGCACGTGGCCGGCGATGATCCGGGCGCTCGACTCGGGGGTCAGGTCGTCGTGGATGTTGTGCGCCCCCGCCTGGTTCTCGATGAACGCCAGCGGGTTCTTCATCTTCCCGATGTCGTGGTAATAGGCGGCCACGCGGGCGAGCAGCGGGTCCGCGCCGATCGTCTCGGCCGCTCGCTCGGCGAGATTGCCGACCATCACGCTGTGGTGGTACGTCCCCGGCGTCTCCATCAGCAGCCGGCGCAGGAGGCGCGATGACGGGTTCGCCAGCTCGAGCAGCTGGAAGACGGTCATGATCCCGAACAGGTTGCCCAGCACGGCGAACGAGCCGACCGCCAGGAAGACGGCCAGCGCAGCGTTCACCGAGCCGGCAGCCAGGCCCTGCAGGATGGCCGCCACGTCGCGCTGCTCCATGAGGTTGAAGGCCGTCAGCACGACGACATTGGTAAGGCCGATGGCGACCCCCGCCCTCACGAACACGTTCAGCCTCTCGGCGCGCACGATCGTGATCACAGCGGCCAGTCCGCCGGCAAGCGTATACGCCGCCGGCGCGAAGGCATCCTGGTTCATGACCCCCGCCAGGGTTGCCAGAGCCAGCGCCATGGCCGCTCCCGCGGCGCCATCAAGCAGGATGGCCGTGAGCAGGACCGTCGCCGCGCTGGGGACGACGTAGGCCCAAAGCGTCCGGTCGGCAGCGATGCGAAGCGCCACCGCGGTCCCGAGCAGGGCGAGCATGAAGAGGAGCAGCGAGCGGTTGCGGAACCAGATGGTCGGCTCGAAGCGCCACAGGAAGGCGACCAGCAGCGAGGCGAGCAGGATGGCCACCAGGGCATGGCCGGCGAGGGTGGCGGCCTCCAGGCGCGGTCGGGTCAGGCCCAGCTGCTCGAGCTTCTCCACGTCGAGCGTCGTGATCGGGTCGCCGTTTCGCACCACGATCTCGCCCTGGCGCACTTCGACGATGACGTCCACCACCGCGTTGCGGGCCGCTGCGCGGGCTGCGGCTGTCTTGGAAGCGGACAGCTGCGTGTTAGGCGCCACCTGGGCGGCGGCCAGGTCTCCGGCCAGCTCGCGCTGTGGTTGCGGAAGGTCGTTGGTGATGTTGGTGCGCACCTGCTGCCTGGCCTCGGCCAGCTGGTCGTCGCGGACCGCGGCGGAGAGCGTCGTCTCCAGCACCTCGCGCCCCGCACCCGCAATGAGCGTCCAGTTGTCGATCGGGAGGGATGCCAGGAGCGCAACCTGGTCGTCGGCAAGAGAGGGAACCGCCGATGAGATCTGCTGGCGAACCTCGTCCACCATGATCGTGCCTGCGTCGCGCTCGAGGAGGATGTTGCGGACCGCGCGCGTGATCTTGTCATATGCGACGAGCTGACGGTCACGGATGTCGGCGGGCGGGGCAATCTGCTCGTAGACCGGTGCGACGGCGCTGGCCGCTGCTGCGCGGGCTGCCTCGGTCTGCGAGTCGCTGACGAAGCTGACCGTGCGGGGAGCGGTGATATCGGCCTGTGCGACGTCGCCAACCGAGAGGTTCACCCGGCCGCCGCCCACGTTGATGCTGAGGACGGCAAAGATGGCGACGGCCAGGAACCCGCCAACGATCGAGGCGCGGGCCCATGCCCCTCGCCCCGTGGATTCCGTCTGCGACAGCGTCCTGGGAATGAACATCGGTCAGGCGCTCAGCAGGCGCCGCACCAGGTCGGAGACGGCCTTGCCGTCAGCACGGCCCCTGGTCTGCGGCACGACCTTGCCCATCACGCGGCCGAGGTCAGCCGGCGTGGTGGCGCCCGTCTCGGCGATGGCGGTGCGCACTAGCTTCTCAAGCTCATCAACAGGGAGCGGCTCGGGCAGGAACTCGGCCAGGATCGCGGCCTCCGCTTCCTCGTTAACCGCCATCGTCTCACGGCCGCCGGCCCGGAACGCCTCGATGCTCTCGCGCCGCTGCTTGACCTGCCTGCCAAGGATCTCGAGATAGTCCTCGTCGGAAAGGGATCGGCCAAGCTCGATCTCGCGGTTGTGGGCAGCGGACATCGCCATGCGCAGCGTCTGGGTGCGGCGCTCGTCGCGGGCGCGCATCGAGTCGCGCATGGCGGCCTCGATCCGGTCCTGGAGGGTCATCGGCGGATGGCTGCGGGCGTCGTCGGTCTGGTGAACTCGTTGACCGTTGCCCCGCGCGATTTGAGGGAGCGTCTGGCGGTTATTCGCGGGTTACCTTGCGCTTCTTGGCTTCCTTGCGCTTCCGCTTCACGCTGGGCTTCTCGTAGTGCTCGCGGCGTCGCGCCTCGGCCAGGATCCCCGATTGCTGGATCTTCTTGTTGAAGCGGCGCAATGCGCTCTCGAACGACTCGTTCTCGCCCACGCGAACCTCTGCCAAACGTCTCGCCTCCTCTCCGCTCATGAACTCGCGCAACCCTGCGCTAAAGCCTGCGGAGTCTATCAGCGAGCGTGGAGAGGGTCAATCAAACGGCGGGGGTAGGAACCTGGTCGTGGGCACCTTGCTCGACGCTGCGAATGAACTCGACGATCCCGTTGAAGTAAGTAACCTGGTCGTCGTACATCGCCATATGGCTGCCATCGGGGCAGAACAGGTATGTACCGCGCTTGAACTTGCCCGCCATCATTTCCATGTACTCGGGATCCATCGTGTCGTAGCGGGCGCCGATCACCAGCGTCGGGACCTCGATCTTCGGAAGGTTGGCCGTCCGATCCCAGGTGCTCAGCACCCCGCCAGCACCGAGCTCGCTCGGGCCCTGCATCGGCACATAGATGGCCTGGTTGATGCTCGCGAATGTTCGGTTCACAGGGTCAGGCCATGCCTCGGCCGGCATCCGCAAGATGTGGTGCACGTAGTGGTGCTGCATGAGCAGCTTCATGTACCGCGGGTCGTCGATCGCATTCGCCGCCTCGAGGCGCTTGATCTCGGCGAGCGCGTCCTGGTCCATGGCCGGCATCAGGACGCCCTCGGCGTATGCGTTGTAAGCGGGGCCGCTGCTCATCATGTTGGAGATCACGAGCCCCTTGAGATGCTGGTGCTCGAGGGCGTACTCGATCGCCAGCATGCCGCCCCAGGAGTGCCCGAGCAGGTAGAAGTTGTTGCGGTCGAGCCCCAGCGCCTGGCGGACCTGCTCCACCTCGTCGACGAACCGGGGGATCTCCCACAGATCCGGGTCGTCGGGTTGGTCGCTGTAGGCCGAGCCAAGCTGGTCGTAGTAGTAGTACTCGATTCCCGCCGCCGGGAAGTAGGAGTCACATGCCTCGAAGTACTCATGTGTGCCCCCGGGCCCCCCATGCAGGAGAAGAACCTTCACCCGCGGGTTGTTGCCGACGCGCTTAGTCCACACTCGGAAATCGCCTTTCGGCGTGTGGATCGGGATCAGCTTCACACCGCCCGAGAGGACGTCGTCCCTGCCAGAGTTGTCGAAGTAGCGGTCCGGTCCCTGCAACTTGATCCTTCGCCGGAGGCTCAGAAGCTCCAGCGTGTGGCGCCGTATGGCAGCTTGGCGGCCACGCCGAACGGCGTCTTCGGAATCATCTCGTACAGGTCCCATGGCGGCGGTCCGGCGCTCGGCGCGCTGTACTCGGCCGTAAGTGCGCCGTCCTTCGCGGTCGCGGGCCATCCCTGGTCGGCGTACGCCTTGGCCAGCCGCTCCAGGGTCGCTTCGTCGGTCACCTTGGTGGCTATCCCTTCCACCACCAGGTCCAGATCAGGCAGAGCGACCGATATCACGCAGTTCGGGTTGCGCGCGAGGTTCCGGCTCTTTTGTGTGTTCGGGCTACTGGTGAAGTAGAAGCGGTCTTCAACCCACAGGGCGCCAACGCCGGTCGTATGCGGCTTCCCCTCGGGGCGCACGGTGCTCAGCCAGGTCGTCCTCGGGGTGGCATCCTCCCCAGTCGCATCCTTCGCCGGGAGTTGGTCGAGGGCGCGCGACCAGGGAATCGGGTCGGATCCGTACCGATCGAGGTTCTTCTGCTGCATTTACTGCACCGTGACGGTCATGTTCATCGTTGGATGCAACGTGCAGGTGACCTTGTACGTGCCCGCCGCCGTGAACGTGTAGCTTCCCGACGCCCCGACCGGCAGCTGCACGTCGAAGCGCGCGTTCGGCGCCTTGACAGCATTTGATCCCTCGGTGGCGGTGTGTAGGACGGTGTCCCCATTCTTCCACGTGACGGTCGTGCCGGCTGCAACCGTGACATCCGGCCCGAACTTCAGGTTGGCGATGTCCACGGTCGTCGCGGCGCCACTGGCCGCGGCACTCGGCTCAGCCTGGACGGATGGGCTGGCAACAGCGCTCCCCGCGGCACTCGGAGAGGCGCCCGGCTCCAGGCTGCTGCCCGAGGCAACCGCCGATGGGCTGGGCTGCGCAGCCTCGTACTGGCCGCTCCAGATGGCGAAGACGAGCGTCACCAGCAGGACACCCACCACCGCGGAGCCGAACAGGATGATCCTCATCATCGGTCGCGTTTCCTCGTCCTAACCGTCCTCACCGGCGGAGCCTACACCCACGATTCGATCCGTATCCGCGCATAGGCGATGTCTTCCCACGAGGAGCGCCACCGCCGTTCCACCGATGAGGTACCCACTCCCCTGCACCACCAGCAGCAGGACGACGGGCAGGAACTCCCCCAGGATGCCGGCGCTCATCGCGCCGATCAGTGCACCAACGCTGGCGACTGCGCCTATGGCTCCCGCAACCCGCCCACGGTGGCTGTCCTGGGTCTCGGCCTGCTGGAGCGTGGTGGTTGCGGCACCCATGCCCGCGCCCGGAACGCCGACGATCACCAGCATCACCAGGGCCGGCCCGATGTACGGGTAGATGACCGGGTAGGTGAAGAGCACGAGGTCGATGGCCCCGAAGGCCAGGGCGCTCCCGATCAGCAGGGGCAACGGTCGCAGCCTCGCCCCCAGCCGCGCAATGACCAGTGCGCCTGCCAGCCCGCCGATCGCCTGGGTGGACAGCACCCAGCCGTACCCGGTGGCGTCGGAATGCAGCGCCTCGGTCGTCCACACCACGAAGAGGGTGCCGGTCAGGCCCTCCCCGATGGCCGTGATGGTGGCGAAGACGAGCAGCGCGCGGAGCACAGGCTGGTGCCAGACCACGCGCAGCCCCTCTCGCCACTCATGGACCAGTCGCCTCCATGCGGAGAGGGCCGCGTGCTCCAGCGACTCGGTGCGTGGCGGCGCTCCGGGTCGTGCGCGGATGAGCGAAAGCATTCCCGCAGAGGCGACGAACGAGACGGAGTCGACCACGGCCACCGCCGCGAGACCGCCGGTGGCGACGATCACGCCCCCGACTGCCGGACCGATCAGGCGCGCCAGGTGATGCCCAACCCCGGTAGTCGCGTTCGCGGTCAGCAGCTCCTCCTTGCCGCCGCGCAGCAGCGACGGGACCAGGGCGACGCGGGCAGGACCGAAGAGCTGGGAGACGCTGCTCTCGACCACCAGCACGGCGTAGATGACCCACAGGCCCAGCTGGCCGACCAGCAGGAGCGGCAGCAGCACGACTGCCTGGATCAGGTTTACCGCGATCATCAGGCGCCGGCGATCCCATCGGTCCACGTAGACACCGGCCACCGAGCCAAGAAGGATCTCCGGGATGAGGAAGGCAAGCACCATTCCCGCGGTGGCCAGGGTTGAGCCGGTCCGGCGGTAGATCTCGTATGGCAGCCCCACGAAAAGCACGAAGTCGCCGAGCTGGGAGACGAAGCCCCCGAACCACAGGAGTGCATAGTCCCGCTGGCGAAGGACGCGGAGCATCAGTCGGTCAGTCGATCACCCGATCAGCCGAACGGCTTCACGACCATGTCGAAGATGAACGCCAGGATGATCAGCCGATCGAACCAATCCACCCAATGCATGCGCTGGTCATTGAGGAGTGCGCTCAGCTCGGCGGAGGGTGCCTCATCCGGACTCTCCGCCGCGAGCTTCGCGACCCCGGCGAACCACGGATTCGAAATCGCGACTCCCACGACCGTGGCGAGGATGAAGAGCGCGTAGGCAATCAGCAGGAATGGGGCGAACGGGTCGAACCCGTTCGTGAAGATCGCCACGATCCCGAAGGCCGCCCCGACCCCGAAGAGGGGCCCGATGGCGCGGACGAAGGGCTGCGCCAGCGTGAAGCTGCGCCGAATGGCGGGGACGTCACCCGACTTCCCGATGCTCCGCAGAAGCGTGGGCACGCCGATCGTCATCGCCACCGCAGTGAACATCGTGGCCACGTGGAGGAATACGAAGACGCGCACAGCCCAGGTCCTCAGTACAGGAACGGTCGGCGGTGATTCTGGCGCATCAGCGACTCACGTGATGACCCAAAACTCCTTGAATGGAGTGGTCAGGTGCCACGTTGTCTCCGCGACGTTGGGAATGGATGCCATCTGGCCCGCCGTGAGCTCAAGTGTGGGCCGCCGGCGATTTCGATCCGCGCCGCGCCCTCGAGAACCAGGATCGTCTCTCGGTGATCGAGGGTCCACTGCACCGGCTCGGTCCAGCCCGGCGGAAGCGGGAGAGCCCGGCCCAGACCTCGGAGGTGCGAACGAGCTCGTGCATCTCGCCGGCCGGATCGTCGTCCGGAACCCATTCTGTCGTGTCCACGTTCGAGACGAACACGCCCGGGCTGATTTCCATCTCTCCTCCTCGCTGCGTGGTCGGCTCAGCTCAGCCCGGCGGCCAGGCCATCGGGCGGCCGCCGAGCAGGTGGAAGTGGAGATGGAAGACGCTCTGCCCAGCCTCCAGTCCGACATTGGTCAGGATCCGGTAGCCCTTCAGCCCCGCCTCGTCCGCCACGCGCCGCATGGCGCGGAAGAGCGCCGCCAGCAGGTCGGCATCGGCGTCGGTCAGCTCCGAAGCTGATGCGAGATGCCGACGAGGGATGGCCAGCACGTGCGTCGGCGCCTTCGAATTGATGTCGTTGAAGAGGACCACCGCCTCGTCCTGGAAGACGACCTCGACCGGGATCTCACCCGCCGCGATCCGGCAGAAGGGGCAGTCGGCCTGGTAAGTCGGGGCGTGATCAGCCATGCGCGGAGCCTAGGCGAAGTCGCCGGTGCGCGACAAGATGGCCGCCGCCACGGCGACGGCCACGGTCTCCGAGCGCAGAATCCGCGGCCCCAGCCCGGCGATCGCCAGGCGCGCCCGTTCCGCGGCTTCCACCTCTGCTGGGCTGAAGCCCCCCTCCGGGCCGATGAATACGTTCGACGGCGGCTCTCTTTCAGTCAGCCGCTTTCCCTCGTGCCGCTCGAAGAGCAGGACCGATCCGGGGCCGGACGCCTCCAGCGCTGCTGCGAAGGTCACCGGCTCGTCGATGGGCGGCACCATCCCTCGCTCCGACTGCTCGGCCGCCTCGCGGGCGACCGCCCGCAGCCGATCCAGCTTTCGTGGATTCAGTTCGCGCGCGATGCACCGCTCGCTGACGAACAGTCCGAACCTCGCGATCCCGAGCTCGGTTCCGTGACGAATCACCGGCTCGAGGTGGTTGCCCTTCAGGAGTGCCTGCCAGATCGTGAGCTGGTGCCGTAGCTCGCCGCCGGCCGCGCGCCGCTCGACCACGACGCACTCGCCGCCTTCGAGCCGGCATTGCACCTCGCTGCCCAAGCCGTCGAGCAGAAGGAGCGCATCGCCATCGCGCAGTCGGAGGACGCGCCTGACCTGGTGAGCGATGCCTGGCGGGACAGCGAACCGATCGCCTGCCACTGCCGCGGGCTCCACGAAGAATCGGGGCACGCGGTCCAGCGTAGCCGACCGCAATGCAATCGCCAGTGCGACAGAGTCAGATGACAGCCGCATTACGCAAGCTATGAGCGCCTCAAACGACCGCCCTGCAGGCTGAGACCAGCATCGGACGCCAAGCGGGGCCTTCTAGCGCGCTAACGCGGGTGTGGTCTGAATTTGTCAGTTCGATGCAGGTCCGCCGATTCCAAATCCCAGCGACACCCATTCGCCGTCGTCCACGCGGCTCTCGAGGACGAACCCAGCGGCCGTGAGTGCGGCCAGGACCTCGTCGGCTCGGCCCTCGATGATTCCACTGGCGAGGAGCGTCCCGCCTGGAGCAGTGTGCGCAGCCAACGGCTCAGCCAGGTCGATCAGCACGGCCGCGACGAGGTTGGCAAGAACGAGCCTGTAGGGCTCTACCACTGGCTTTCGCGGCAACGACCCGGGGTGCGCGGTGACGCGGTCGGCGAGGCCGTTGGCCTCGGCATTTGCGAGCGTCGCCTCGACGGCCAATGGATCGGTGTCGTAGCAGATCGCCCGTTCGGCGCCGATGCGCAGGGCGGCCAGGGCCAGGATCCCGGAGCCTGAGCCGACGTCGAGCACGACCGAAGGCATCGACGAGATCTCTTGCAGAAGCGTGAGACAGCCACGCGTCGTCGGGTGCAGGCCGGTGCCGAAGGCCATGCCGGGGTCCAGGCGAAGGGAGACTTCACCGGGCCCGACCGGTTCATCCAGCCAGGAGGGCACGATCACCACCCGTCCGATGCGCTGGGGCACGTACCCGGCCTTCCAAGCATCGGTCCAGTCCGCGTCGTCGACCGAACGGACCTGGAGCTCGCCGACGGGGCGCAGCCCGAAGGCCTGGAGATGCCAGAGCAGGCGCTCCGTAGCCTCGACCGCCGCGGGCGCAGCCTCGTCCTCGGGGATGTGGGCGGTGATCTCGTAGGGGGCAGTCGGGTCCTCGCGAGCGGATAGCTCGTCGGCCGGGTCCCGGATGAGGCGAGTGGGCCGCACCGCCGAACCCTGCCCTACCCGACCCAGGATCTCGCTGACCGCCTCGATCGCCTCGTTGTCGCAGGTGACCGTCAGCTCAAGCCAGCGCACGCCGCGGGGCCTAGCTGAAGAGGTCGCGCAGCCGGCCGACCAGGCTCGGGCC
>JACDEL010000028.1 GCA_013816405.1 Chloroflexota bacterium
CTGCAGCGCGGCGACCGCGAGGTATGAGGTCGTGGTCTTGCCGTCGGTGCCGGTCACGCCGATCACCTCGAGCCGCTCGGACGGACGGCCGAACCAGGCATCGGCTGCGTCGGCCAGGGCGTCGCGCGCGCGCTTCCCCAGGAGCTGTGGCACGGCCAGGCCGGCGCTCTCGCGCTCGGCCACCACCGCTCGAGCGCCACGTGCCACGGCATCGCCGATGAAGTCATGCCCGTCTACATGATCCCCGGGGATCGCGAAGAAGAGCGTGCCAGGAGCCACGTGCCGCGAGTCGTATGCCAGGGCTGTGATCTCGCCGACCGGCACGCCGACCACGCGCTCCGGACCGATGACGTCCGCAAGCTCGCCCAGCCCCATGCTGCGCGGTACGCTCATCGGGACCTCCCGGGGATGAAGCCGCGCGCCATGGCGATGGCCGAGCGCAGGCGATAGAGAGCGGGATCGATGACGAGGTTCCAGGTCCCCGCCCATCGCACCTCGCGACCGCCGAATCCCTTCTTGAACAGCCCAACTCCGTGCCAGGCATGCTCGGGCCCGGCGCCGGCAGGAGCGACCCCCCACAGGTCGTGGACCCGACTGCCGAGCTCGCGGGCGAGCCGCATCATCTCCCACTGCAGGAGGTAGCTCGCGTAGTGCTTGGGCTCACCCGGCTCCTCGCGCCGCGAGCCGGAAAAGAGGTAGAAGGAGCGGCCACCCTCCACCACCAGCATTCCCGAAGCGAGCAGCACTTCACCGCGGCGAGCCTCGAGGATGAAGGCGCGGCTGGCGCCAGCCAGTCCCCGCCACGCGATCCGGTAGCGCTCCAGCGGCGGCTTCACGAAGCCCGCTCGCCGCTGCGTTTCGAGCACGAGCGCGTGGAGCGCGTCGATGGGGCCGGAGTCCGAGGCGTCGGTCAGGACGCGGACCTCCACGCCCTCCCGTTGTGAGCGCCGCACCGCGTAGCGCGTGTCCTTGTCGAACGAGGCCATCAGCGTCTCGTCATCGGTCAGGTCCACCAGGCGGGTCTGGCCCACCTGGATCGGTCGCGGGTCGGAACGCAGTCGCGCAAACAGCGAAAGCTCCGGCGCCTCGGCCGCCATTCGCGGCTCCAGCTTGACTGCGATGGCGCGAGAGGCCCGGCCCAGTTCGCGCAGGCCGATCGTCGCTGCGCGCAACCGCTCGCCGGCCCGCGGAGCGGCGTAGTCGAGGACCGGGCCGTGCGGGACGTACCAGAAGGTGCGTCCGACCGGCAGGCGACGCTCCTGGGCGGCCACCAGCGTTACGATCTCGCCCTCCTCCTCCAGCACGAAGCGTCGCTGCGGCTGGCCGTCGAATGCTGCCACCTCCGCCCAGGCCCAATCGTGTAGGAAGTCGCCGGCCTGGCTCCGCCCCAGGAGCGCCTGCCAGGCTGCCTCGTCATCGTGCGTCGCTGGCCGGAACTTGCTCACGCAGCCTCCTGACCCGCCCGCCGGCGGAAGAGATAGCGGCGCACCTGGCCAAGCTCCTTGGAGCGCAGCGCGATGGCCGCCAGCAGGTAGACAGCCGTCCCGCCGCCGGCGAGCACGAGCAGCACCGGCACGCGTCCCGCGCCGTTCGCCATCATCGAGCCGAACCATTCCTGTGCGGCCGCCAATCCGGCGAGCATGCCGAGGCCCGCAATCGTCGCCGCCAGCGCCGACCGGAGGCCAGACCGCAGGATCGTCCCCTCGTCGATCGAGTCGATCCGGCGACGCAGGGCCCAGGCCAGGCCGATCACCTCCAGCGTGGCGCTGATCGAGAGGGCCAGGGCCAGCCCTTCGACCCCCATCGGTCCGGACAGGACCACCATCAGCGGCACATTGATGGCGACTGCGAAGATCGCCCACAGGACGGGAACGCGGGTGTCCTGCATGGCATAGAAGGCGCGCGTCAGCACGTGGACCACGATATGGCCAGCGAGGCCGATGCTGAAGAAGACCAGCGCCCCAGCGGTCCGTTCGGCGGCGGCATCCGAAAAGAGGCCGTACTGGAAGAAGACGGCTGCGATCGGTCGCGCCAGCACGATCATGATCGCCGTGAGCGGCGCGGCCAGGAAGATGAGGATGCGCAGGCTTGTGGACAACTGGCGTCGGATCTCGCCGATGCGCCCCAGCGCGGCGTCGCGCGAGAAGGTCGGGAAGAGGGCGATCGCGACGCTCACGCCCAGCACCCCGACGGGGATCTGGCTCAGTTGGAAGGCGTAGTTGTAGGCGGTCACCGCGCCGACGCCCAGGTTGCTCGCCAGCACGGTGCTCACGATGAAGTTCACCTGTCCCGCCGCCAGGCCCAGCAGGCGCGGACCCATCAGCCACGCCACCTTGCGAACCCCCGGGTGTCCGAGGCCGATGGTCAGGTCGTAGTGCCGCCCAACCTTGCGGAGCTGTGGGAGCTGGATCGCCAGGTGCAGGATCGAGCCGGCGACCACGCCGATTGCCAGGCCCTCGACCCCGAGGATCGGTGCCAGGACCACGGCCGCGGCGATGATCGCCAGGTTGTAGACCAGCGGCGCGAGCGCTGGCACGCCGAAGCGTCCGTAGCTGTTTAGCAGCCCGCTGACCACCGCGCCCATGCCGATGAAGACAGGACTCAGGAGCATCAGGCGCGTGAGGCGCACCGTCAGCTCGGTGGTCTGCGCGTCGAAGCCCGGAGCGATGATCGGCACCACCCACGGCGCCAGGACCGCCATGACCAGGCTGAACACTGCCAGCGCGATCAGGACCAGGTTGATGACGCTGCTGGCCAGGCGCCATGCCTCGTGCTCGTCCTCCCGCGCCCTGTAGCTGCTGAAGACCGGGATCAGGGCGGCCGAGAGCGCCCCGGCCACGACCAGCTGGAAGATGGCATCGGGGATGCGGAAGGCGGCGAAGTAGGCGTCGAGGTCTGCCGAGGCGCCGAACTGCGAGCCGATGACCAGCAGCCGGATCCAGCCCAGCAGCCGGCTGGCGAGTGCCGCCAAGGTCAGGATCAGGCTGGCGTTGGCCAGCACCCGACCAACCGATGGACCGCTCGCCTCCGGCGGCGTCTCCACGCCGACGGCGTCGCTCACTCTGTGGGGCGGGCGGAGCCGGTCCGGCCCGATCGGGGGTGCGCGGAGCGATAGGCCGTGCGCAACGACGCGTCGGAGAGATGCGTGTAGATCTGGGTCGTGGCCAGGCTGGCGTGGCCAAGGAGCTCCTGCACGGTGCGTAGGTCGGCCCCGCCCTCGAGCAGGTGCGTGGCAAAGGAATGGCGAAGCGTGTGCGGCGAGGTCGTGGCCGGGGCACCGGATGCCGTCACCCATCGGTCCACGATCATGCGAGCCCCTCGCCCGGTCAGCGGTCCACCGGCGCTGTTCAGGAAGAGCGCCGCAACCGGGCGCGTGCCGCGGGCGGCCAAGGTGGGGCGCCCCGAGGCGAGGTAGGCACGGACGGCCCGGGCGGCCGGCTCGCCGAAGAGCAGCTCGCGCTCCTTGCTTCCCTTGCCGATCACGCGCAGCCGGCGCCGCGTGGGGTCGAGGCGGTCGACGGTGAGCGAGGCGAGCTCGCTGATCCGCATCCCGGTCGCGTAGAGCAGCTCCAGCACGGCGGCATCGCGACGCGCGGTGGCATCCGCGACCGCGGGGTCATGCCTGCGTCGTCCTGCGCGGACGAAGGTCACCGGCGCTTCAACGAGGCGGGCCGCCCCGTCCACCGACAGGACTCGCGGCAGGCGCCCTGGGCGCTTGGGTGAGCGGACCCCAGCAACGGGATCGCCCTCGATCCAGCCCTGGCGGGCAGCATGTCGATACAGCGAGCGGATGGCGGCCAGCTGCCCGCCGACGGTCGAGGCGGACAGGCCGCGCTCCGCCAGCGTTCCCAGGTAGGCGCGCACGGTGGCGCGATCGGGGGACTTCCAGTCGACCCCGCGCGACCCGAGGAAGGCGAGGAACTGCGCCACATGCCGGCGGTACTCGCGGATCGTGCCCGACGAGGAGTTGCGGCTCGAGAGATGGCCGAGGAAACGCTGCAGGGCCGCCGCGGCATCGCCGCTCAGCGCCGGCGCCTCAGCCACTTGCGGCCGCGGCTGCCGCGGGAGCTTCGCCCTCCTCCTCCGGGCGACCCGGCCGGGTCCAGCTCACGTAGTCGCAATCGGGATAGCGGTCACAGCCCCAGAAGGGCCGCTTGCCGCGGCGGGCGCGCTTCGTGACCACCCTCCCCTGTCCGCACTTCGGACAGACGCCGAATCGCTCGGCGGCGGGTGTCTCGCGCTTGATGTACTTGCAATCGGGATAGCGGTCGCAGCCCACGAACGGCCCGAATCGGCCGGTTCGCGCCACCAGGTGACCTTTCCCGCACTCGGGGCACTCCTCTCCCACCCCGGGCAGCGCTGCCGCCTCGGCCGCCTCGCCGGGCAGCGGCGCGGTGTACTTGCACTCCGGGTAGCCACTGCAGCCCAGGAACCAGCCGTTGCGACCGAAGCGCTTCACCAGCAGGTCACCACTCAGCGGGCAGACGATGTCGGTCAGCTCGACCTGCTTGGTGATGTTGGCGCGCCCTTCGGCGATCTGGACGCTGAAGGGATCCCAGAAGGCGCGCACCATCGGCACCCACTCGTTCTTCCCCGCCGCAACCTCGTCGAGTTGCTCCTCCATCCGGGCCGTGAACTCGATGTCCACCACCTCGGGGAAGTGCTCCACCAACAGGTCGGTGACCTTGAAGGCCGATTCCTCGGGGAAGAGCCGCCGTTCCTTGATGGTCACGTAGCCGCGGGCGCGGATCGTCTCGATCGTCGGGGCATAGGTCGATGGCCGCCCGATGCCGTGCTCCTCCAGCGCCTTGATCAGCGTCGCCTCGGTATAGCGCGGCGGGGGCTGGGTGAAGTGCTGCTCGGCGGCCACGGCGGCGAGGTCGAGCGGTTCGTCGTCGCGCAGGTCCGGCAGGACCGTCAGCCGCTCATCCTCCTCGTCGTCCTTCCCCTCGACGTAAACCGCCTGGTAGCCGTCGAAGACGCGCTTCCGCGCGCCGGCGTGCAGCGTGTAGCGGCCCGCGTTGACGTCGACACCGACCTGGTCGAATCGGGCCGGAGCCATCTGGCTGGCGATCGCGCGCTTCCAGATCAGCTCGTAGAGGCGGAACTCGTCGGGCTTGAGGTACGCCCGCATGCTCTCCGGCGTTCTCGCGAAGCTCGACGGCCGAATCGCCTCGTGGGCCTCCTGCGCGCCGCGGCTTCGGTTGCGGAAGGCGTTCGGCTTGTCGGGCACGAAATCGGCGCCGAATCGCTCGCCGATGACGCCGCGCGCCTCGCTCACCGCGCCGCTCGCGATCGAGAGCGAGTCGGTACGCATATAGGTGATCAGGCCAACCTGCCCCTCCGGCAGGGAGACGCCCTCGTACAGCGACTGTGCGACGCTCATAGTGCGTCGTGCCCCGAAGCTCAGCTTGCGGGACGCTTCCTGCTGCAGGGTGCTCGTCGTGAACGGAGGCGGCGCCGACTTCTTCTGCTGCGTACGACTGACCGATGCGACCTTGTACTCGGCCGCTCGCAACCCGGCCTCGTGCTCTCGCGCCTCAGCCTCGGAGCCGATGCGGGCCTTCTTGCCATCAATCTTGGTGAGCTCGGCCGTGAACTCGCCACTCTCCCCGCGACGGGTCAGGTCGGCCGCGATGCTCCAGTACTCCTCGGCGGTGAAGGCGTCGATCTCGCGCTCGCGGTCGACCACGAGACGGACCGCCACGCTCTGCACGCGGCCGGCGGAGAGGCCACGCCGGATCTTGCTGCTGACCAGCGGACTGAGCTTGTAGCCGACCAGCCGATCGATCACGCGCCGTGCCTGCTGGGCGTTGACCAGGTCGAGGTTGACGGCCCGTGGGTGGGCGAAAGCGGCCTCGATCGCCGGCTTGGTGATCTCGCTGAAGGTCACGCGTCGAACGTGCGCGTCGTCCAGGCCGGCGTAGTCGGCGATGTGCCAGGCGATCGACTCTCCCTCGCGATCGAGGTCAGTGGCGAGCCACACTGTCTCCGCCTTGCGCGCCTGGTCGGCGAGCTTCTCGAGCTCTTTCCTGCGCTCCTTGAGCGGCTCGTAGCGCGGGGCGAAGTCATGCTCGAGATCGACTCCCAGGTTCTTCTGCGGAAGGTCGCGAACATGGCCGTAGGAGGCGGTGACGGTGTAGCCAGGGCCGAGGTACCGCTCGATCGTCTTGGCTTTGGCGGGAGACTCGACGATCACCAGGTTGCCGCTGGGGCGCTTCTTCGGGGGCATCGGTCAGGGAGTGTAGCACCCGTCATCGGGCACCCCGGAGCACGGACTAGTCCGTGAAATCCCACACGACGTAGACCCTGGAGCCGCTGACGGCGATCCCGATGCCGATCCGGGTGTAGTGCGTGCCGAGGATGTTCCCAATGTGATTGTAGTACCCCGGGTACGGCTCGGACATGAATTGCGAGTGGCACCAGTTGAGCACGGCGCTCGGCGATCGTGCCGAGCTGTTGCTGTAGCAGATGTTCTCGCCGGACCAGCTGAAGGAGATGCCCGCGTTGCGCAGACGGTCCTGCTTGGTCCTCCCGTCGAGGCTGGTGTGGCTGAAGTAGTTGTTCCTCAGCATGTCCCAGGCATGAGCGTTGGAGACGGCCGAGATGGCCGAGGAGAGGACGAGCGGCCTGAAGCCATAGGCGGCGCGGGCGGCGTTGAGCTGGTTCAGGGCGTAGCCGACCAGGCTCGACGACGGAGCCGGCGCCGGGACCGAGACCCCGGTCCGGGTCCGGGTGCGCGCGGGGGCGGGCGCCGGGGGCTTGGTGCTGAAGCTCAGGCTAGCGGTCACGGCGTTGCCGTCGGCGTCGACCGCTCCGCCGGCCAGGCCCACGTCGAAGCGGTTGCCCGCGGCGAGGGGGCGGTCCGGTGTGAAGACCAGCTGGGTTTCCGCGGCGTTCCACGACGCCTTTCCGGTCAGGAGCGCGCCGGTCGCATGGTCGCTGACCCGCAGCGCGGCCGCAACCGCGGCGGGATCAACCGGCTGGCTGAACCAGAGGCCGATCTCCTTGGCCGTCACCCCGGTCGAATCGGCCTTGGGTGCGCTCTGCACCAGCTGCGCCCCCGGACGGGTCGTGAACGAGAAGGCCGCATCCCCGCCCAGCGGGTTGCCGACACGGTCATGCACCCCCACCAGCGAGACGGCATAGCGCGCGCCCGCCGCCAGTCGGTCGATCGGCGTGAAGGTCAGGGTCCCGCCGTCCCAGCGGAAGGCGCCGGGAGCGGCGGGCGTGAGCACGAAGGCCCGCTCCACCTCGCCCTGGTTCATCGACTCGCTGAAGGCGATCTCGATCGAGGTCGCCGCGCTCACGTCGGAGCTGGTGTCGGCCGGCGGGTCTATCTGATCCGTCTCTGTAGCGCGCAACGCAGCGGCAGGCGGCGTGGTCTCGGCAACGTAGTGGAGGCCGAAGTCGCTGATGTGCGGCGCCGTCTGGGTCGTGAAGCTGAAGCGGGCCGGCGCTCCCAACACCGCGCCTGCGGCGGTGCGAGCCGTCCCGCCAACCACCATGGCATAGCGGCTGTCAGGTGACCAGAGGCCATCGGGGATGAGATGGAGCTGGCGCCCATCGTCCGACCAGATCATCAGCACCGGGTGCGACGGAGCGATCGACAGCGCCGTTTCCACGGACGCGACATCCATCGAATGGGTGAAGGCCAAAGTCACGGGCTGTCCGGTGCCGATGCCGACGCCGATCCCCACGGGAAGGATGGAGGTCGGTGCCGGGAGTACGGTCGTCAGCCCTGCCTGCGCAGCACCGCCCGAAGAGACGGCGGCGGCGAGGGACACGGCGAGGGCGGCGATCAGAGTGCGGGTGACGGCACGATGGCGTCGCACCTGGTACGAGAGCGACGCGAATGGAGCGCGATTTCCGAAGCGCGCAGTACGAATTGAGATCAATAGACAGTGACTCCTGTCAAGGGCTGACCGTCGTCGGGCATGACCTACGGCTGCCTTGTGGCCCATGAAGTATACCCGCCGATCACCGATCAAGCCCATTGGGGCGTCCGATTCGCCGCGCGGGAAGGGTCGGATGGAAGGTCGCGCCACCGTAGGATTCGACCAGTCCGCGAGCTTCCAGCAGGGTCAAGGTCGCCGCCACCGTCCCGGTTGCCAGGTGCGTTCGCCCGATCAGCTCCTCGATCGAGCCGGGGCGCTGGAGCAGGGCGTGGAGCACCATCGCTTCCGAATCCGAGAGGCTGGCGACGCTCACCGGCCGGCCGCCGGACTCCGCGCCGATACGATGCAGCAGCGCGCCGGCCGAGGTGACGATCGTCGCCTGGTGGTCCGCGATCAGCCGGTTGCAGCCACGCGACGCGATGGCGTCGATCGGACCGGGGACGGCGAACACCTCGCGGCCGTGATCAATCGCCGCAGCGGCGGTGAGGAGCGCCCCGGATCGATCCGGCGCCTCGACCACCACCACCGCGCGTGCCAGGCCGGCGATGATCCGGTTGCGCCGAGCGAAGTCCGGCTTGCCAGGAGCGTGGCCGGGCGCGAGCTCGGAAACGAGGGCCCCGCCCGTCGCCACCAGCCGGGCGGCCAGGTCGCGGTGGCGAGGTGGATAGATGCGATCGAGTGGCGACGGCATGACCGCGACGCTCAGTCCGCCGGCCGCGATGGCGGCCAGGTGCGCCTGCGCGTCGATCCCGATCGCGAGCCCGCTGACCACCGTGACGCCTGCATGCGCCAACTCCTCGGCGATCTCGGCCGCGCAGGAGCGCCCGTAGCCACTGGCGCGGCGGGTGCCCACGATGGCGACGCAAGGTCGCCTCATCGAGGCGGGATCGCCGGCCAGGTACAGGACCGGCGGGCGTGGATCGGCCGCGCTCAGAGCTGCCGGATATGCAGGATCGAGGGCGGTGAGAATGATGCCGCCACACCCCTGCGTTGCCTCCGCGATGCGCCCGGCCACGCGTGTGGCCCCCTCGCGACTTAATCGTGCTATGCCAGCGGCAGCGTCATCCGGCACGCGCGGCAAGGTCTCCAGCAGCGCCGGCCCGGCAGCCCACGCAGCCCGGGCGCTGCCGAACCGTCGCAGCAACCGGGCGAATCCGACCGGACCAACGCCGGGAACCAGCGAGATGGTGATCCAGTACGGGGCCTCGGCCTCTCGGTCGAGCTCATCGAGATCAATCCCGGTCCAGCCACCATGCTCGGCGCGTCCGCCCGCCGCCCGGGCCGGCTGCGATTCTTCCAGGACGGGTCCCATGGCCCCGACCCCGATCACGAGTCCACCGCCCCGCGGTAAGTCAGCGCCTCGTCAATGTGCTCTCGTGACACCTCGTCAGCGGCGGCGAGGTCGGCGATGGTGCGGGCCACGCGCGCAGCGCGATGGATGCGACGCGGGGACATCCGGAAGCGGCGAGCACGCTGCGCGAGGATGCCGTCGACAAGCAGGCCGAATCCGCGCTCCCGGTCGAGCGCGCCCGCCGCGAGGTCTCCATTGGCTAGCCCCTGCCGCCGCAGCTGGCGCTGCCATGCCTTGCCGACGCGGGCCGCCACGGCCTCGCTCGGTTCGACGCCGTCGGTGCTGGCCGCGGTGCCCGGAGCGGGCTGCGCCATCGTCACCCACAGGTCAATTCGGTCGCGCAGCGGGCCGGACAGGCGCGCGAGGTAGCGGCGGGCGGTGGCGTCCTCGCAGGTGCATTCCCGCTGCCGCGAGCCGCGCCAGCCGCAGGGGCACGGATTGAAGGCGGCCAGCAGCGTGAAGCGGGCCGGCATGGTCAGCGCACCATCCACTCGAGCGATGGTCACGCTCCCGCCTTCGAGGGGCTCTCGCAGGGCGTCGAGCGCATCCGAGCGAAATTGGAGCGTCTCGTCCAACAGCAGCATGCCGCGGTGCGCCAGCGACGCCTCGCCTGGCCGCACGCGCGGTCCGCCGCCGACGAGGGCCTGCGTGGAGATGGTGTGGTGCGGCGGGCGGAACGGTCGCTCACGAAGGAGGGGCGCGCGGCGATCGAGGAGCCCGGCGACGGAGTAGATGCGACTCACCTCGATCGCCTCGTCGTCCTCGAGCGGTGGCATTAGGTCGGGCGCGCACCGCAGCAACAGCGTCTTGCCGATTCCCGGCGGTCCGCACAGCGCGAGGTTGTGGTGGCCCGCCAGCGCGATCTCGAGGCCGCGGCGCGCGAGCGCCTGGCCCGCCACCTCGGCGAGATCAGGTCCCCGCCTGGCCGGGAGGGTCGCGGGGAGCTGCGTCGGCTCGGCCACCGGCAGGTTTCGCGTACGCCCGCCAGGTGAGCGACGGCCTCTCCCAACGAGGCGGCGCCGTGGACGCGCAGGCCTGCGACGGCGGCTGCCTCGCCGGTCGCTCCATTGGCCACGATAAGCGATGGAACGCCCGCGCCAAAGGAGGCGGCCGCGAGGGCCATCGTGCCCGGCACCGGGCGCACCGCGCCATCCAGCCCCAGCTCCCCCACCATCGCGGTGTCGCGCAGGCGGTCGACGTCGCGCAGCTGGCCCGATGCGGCCAGGATCCCCACCGCGATCGGCAGGTCGTAGCCGGTGCCGTCCTTGGGCAGGTCTGCCGGGGCGAGGTTGTGTGAATGGGGTATGGATCGGGGTTCTAGTGGCGGGTGGCCCTCCTGGAGGACGGGTTCTCCGACCTGCGCTAGGGTGGTAGGGTGGGTGATACAGGCTTGCCGCGGCCGCGCAGCGTCGCCTATGATCGGCGGAGCGCTGACGCCATCGAAGCGCACCAGGCAGCAGGGGCGAAATGCCACACACGTTCAGGGCACTCTGGTCTCCGACGAGGTGCCCAGCGACGCGACCCTTGCTCCGGCATACCATTCCTGGCAAGCCCCGGCGTCCGAGGGCGAGCGAAGCGCCAGGCAGCACCGGGACCGCGACCGCCGAACCGACCTCCGCATTGCCCATTGACCTGCCCCGTCCGACCGACATCCCGACCGACGGCTCCTGCGAGCAGGGACACGTCTGCCTGGGACTTCTGGAGCCCGGGACGACCTACACGACGACCGAGTTCGCGGCGCAGTTCAGCTTCACCGTGCCCGAGGCCGGGTGGCAGAACCGCGTCGACGCGGGACACACCATCCAGTTGCTGCCTATCGCCGTCCCCGGAGACGTGGTGGTCTTCTTCCCCGATCCTCGGGCCACGGATGCGCTCGGACAGTACGAGGCTGGCATCGGCAGCAGCGTCCAGGACCTTGCGACATGGCTGGTGGCGAACCCCCTGCTTGACGTCACACCAGCGACCGCGGTGACGGTCGGCGGTCTGACCGGGTTGCGCATGGATGTCAGGCTGGCGGACAAGACGCACAACTCCGGCCCGACGGACTGCCCCGTGCAGGCGTGCCTCGTCTACTTTGCCGGGAGCGATCCAGAGTCATGGAGCTACGGGGTCATCGGCTCCGAGGCGCAGCGGATCTACCTCCTGACGAGGCCCGAGGGGGTCGTGGCGATCATCGTCGACTCATGGGACGGCACGACCTTCGACACGCTTGCCGAGGCATCCGACGCGATCCTCGCATCGGTCACCTTCAAGTAGGCCCCAAGGGTCTGGTAGCACCCCGGCTAATCGAGTGCCGCAGCGTCCGGACGAGCGGGGGAGGGTCTCCCCGCCCCCGCCCGGATGGTCACATGGCGACGAGGGCTTCCTCGGCCGCCCCGTTGGCGGAGGTGCTGATCACGGTCGGCATCCCATCGGGGCCGGTTTCGGCCACCGCCTGAGCCTCCTTGGCGTATTCCTTCGACACCGCCGCGTTCGACGAATTCTTCGCGTAAGAACGCCTAGGCCGGTGCCCTCCTTCGGAAGGTGGGCCGGGGCGAATCTGGAGTTATGGGGTAGGAGGGGCAAACGCGAGCCTAGTCGGTTGCCCCATGCTCGGCGGCCTCCTTGGAAGCCCTGTTCCTCCCCACCGGTCGCGGCCGTGGCCGCTCGAGACTCCCACGCCGTCAACGTCCCGCCGCGCATGCTGCGGGCTTTGTTGGCCACTGGACGTCCGGGCGTAGCCTGCTCTCTAGCGCCAGGAATGCGATGAGGCCGGAGAGGAGATGACTGGTGAGGAACCAACGGCGGGTAGAACGTACTCGATGCCGCCGAGGAGTTGGGTAGCCCATCGGCAGGGTAGCGGCTAGCATCGGGGCATTCGAATATCGGTTCGGTGTTAGCCGCAGCAGCAGGGAGGCAGGCCGTGCCACTGACGACGAATGCGCTCGAGCGCCTGATCCTGACGCGCCTCAACTTGGCGCCCGCCCTGCTGCTCGACTACTTCTCAACACTCGGCTTCCGAGCCGCGCTCGTGGGCGTTCGGCTGGGCGTCTTCGACGCGCTGGAGAAAGGGCCTCGCACCGCTGCAGACGTCGCAGAGCAGCTTGGGACTGATCCAAGGGGAACGGAGTCCCTGCTGGAGGCACTCACGTCCCTCCAGTACCTGCGGCGTCAGGGGGACCGGTATGCGAACCGCCCAACGGCAAGTCGCTGGCTCACAGAGGCGCGGGACCCCGCGTTCGTCGAGGCGACCCGTTTCCTGGAGATGGCCGCCTTCGACCTGTGGGGGGACCTGGAAGAGGCGGTGCGCTCCGGCCGGCCGGTTAGGGCGTTCTACCCATGGCTCGAGGCCGATCCGCAGCGTTCAGCTACCTTCCAGGCTTGGACGCTGTGGACCGCCCGTGATCTGGCTCCCGAGATCGTTCGACGCGTGCCCCTTCCGGGTGGCGCCCAGCGGCTGATCGATGTCGGGGGCGGCCATGGACGGTATGCGGCGGCGTACTGCCGTGCCACTGCCGGCCTGTCGGCCGTCGTCTTCGACCTCCCGATTGCGTTGCGCTCCGCGGAGGATCTGCTCGACGAGCCGGACCTGGATGGGCGGATTCAGCTGCAGCCGGGCGACTTTCTGACCGACGAGCTCGGTGCCGGCTTCGACGTCGCCCTCGTGATCAACATCGTCCACGGGCTGAGCGAAGACGAGAACCGCCGGCTCATCGGGCGAGTCTCGGCAGCGCTGAATCCGGGCGGCCGCATCGTGCTCCTCGAGCAGTTCGCCGGCCGGGCGCCGGGGCCTGCCGTCTATGCCATCAACCGCCTGCTCGACCTGACCTATCACCTGGTTCTGAAGGGGCGCACCTACCGATTCGCCGACGCCGTCGGATGGCTGACTGATGCCGGCTTCGGCACACCGAAGCGGATCAACCTGCGCTCAGCGCCAGGGGCGAGCCTCGCGACGGCGACGAAGCCTCGCAGCGGTTGACTTCCAGCTCATCGGGCTTGGGGGCCTGGTATGGCCCGAGGCGTAGAAGGCCGGGGTCGCCTGCACCCTACCGATCGCTGCGACTGCCGCAGCGCCGGGTTGCGGTACCCGGTGCAGATCACCGGGCGACCAAGGCGGACGTGTTCGGTGGAGGACGCCAGCGCGGCCAGGGTGGTGAAGGACTCGAAGGGTCAGCTCGTCGGTGGGCTCGGGTTCGGTCTGCTATGAACTCGGTTGCCAGGTTCCCGTGAACACCCAAGCCCTACCGGGACACGGGTCGTCCGTGCCGCTTGTGGAAAGGATGAGATCCGCCCCGCTGATCTGCCAGGTCATCGTCGTGATGCCCTCGGATTCACAGAAGCCACCGCGAGCCTCTTCTGGCACGATCCAACTTGTCGGACCGTACAGCGTCAATACCCCATCCGAGGTGGCTTCGAAAGCCTCGGTCCCCTTGCCGCCGAGTGGGTCATCGAACCGGATCACGCCATCAGCACCGAACTCGATACGCCAGACGCCATCCGGCATGTCACACGTCGCACATCGCGGCTCAGAAGGCTGGTGTTGGAATCCCTTGCCCTCGAGTTCGGCGGGCACCAACGGCCGGGTGGTGGTCACGTTGGCTTCGGACGTCGCCGCGACCCCGGAGGTGGTGTAAACGTCCACCCTTAGCCGATGACTCCCGGGATCAAGCACGGAAGGGACTAACAGGTTGCCGTCGTCGTTGAAACTGTAGGGAGCGTTGTGCTCGACCCAGGCGAGGTCGCCGTCGATGAGGAATTCGACCCGGTCGACCGGCGAGGTGGCTGACTGCCCGGTGACGGTGGCGATCCACGCCGTCGGGGTCGTCAGGTTTGTCCCGTCGGCTATGGATGACGTGACTGCCAGCGGCGGCGTGGCGGCGATCGACGTCGCAACGGGTGTTTCGGACGTTATGGGCTCGGAGGACGTAGTGGTGGTGGCACCTCCGCATCCCGCCATGACGAGCACCAAGCCGAGAACCCCGATGAATCTGAAGGTTGCGTATCGCACTGATCGTTTCCTCATGCTGGGGTGAGCGACGGAATCCGTCGCGCTTGTTCCGATACGGGGTCGCGAGGGAACGTTCGTGCTCAGAATGGTGGAGGCGACGACGGGACTCGAAGCAGTGTACGCGCGGTCTTGCAGTACGCGGTAGGGTCCGCCGGCGAGAGGTTGATGGTGATCCTGCGCGCCGGCACTTCAAAGCCGCTGTTTCGCAGGGCGCTCCGTACCCGTTCCCGGGCCTCCTGCACCTGGCTCCCGGCCAGGCCCACGATGGTGAGGGCCGGCAGGCCGAAGGCGACGTCGACCTCGACGCGCACCGGCAGGCCGTCGACGCCCATGATCGAAGCGCTGAGCGTCTCCGCCAGCACAGGCACCACCTCGCCTCGGGGGAGGCGGATCGGAAAGAGGTGCCGGCCGCGCACCTGCTCGCCTCCCAAACTCCGGCGGCGACCGGCTGAGCAGGAGGCTAGGGATCGAGCCTTATCGGCCCATTAGGCGACGCTTATCCGTCAAGCGCGAGCAGGGACGGCGTCGGGGGCGAAGGCCTTGTCGATGGCCCTGGCGAAGGCCAGCACGCTCTTGCTCAAGGGGGCATCGGCACGGCTGGACATGAACGGCTCGCCCGAGTTGAGGGCGCTGATTGCGCCCCGGTACTCGTTGATGACCTGGTAATCGATCTTGCGGCCAAGCGCCGACTCCGCGTTGCTGACGTTGATGCCGGTGTACGCATTCGACCGATTCAGCACGAGCTGCACCTTGCCCTGCTCGTAGCCGAGGCTGACCATCGTCTCGAGCACGAGCGGGACGTTCTTCAGGCACGAGAGGTCAGCGGTCATAACCACGAAGATGACATCTGCCTCGTCGAACAGCTGGAGGTTGAAGTCGTCGATCGCCTGCGACATGTCCACCAGCGTGTAGTCGTAGAGCCGCCGCGACAGACTCAAGATGTTGCTGATCACGGTCGGCGCCTGGCGCTGCCGCTCGACGACCAGGTCAGCCGAGGCGGGGGTCGGCGGAGCCAGCAGCAATTCGATCTGAGATCGATGCTTGACCATCATCGTGCGAAAGAGGTCCAGGTCCAGGTCCGGCTCGCTCACCGCGCTCACGATCGAGGGGGTATCGAGGCCCAGGTCCAGGAAGACGCGCAGGTCGCCGAACTGGAGGTTGGCGTCGATCAGCGCGGTCCGTCTGTTGAGCTCGCGCGCGAGGCCGATGGCGGTGTTGATGGCGATGGTCGTCGTCCCCACGCCGCCCTTGGCGGGGTAGAAGGCGCACAGCTTGCCGATGGTGGGTGCCTCGCCCCCCGCCTTGGCGCTGACAGGAGCGCTCTGCGCCATGAGCGCCTTGATGCGCGCCATCAGCTCGAGCGGGTGGAACGGCTTGACGATGTCGTCGTCGGCGCCGGCGCGGAGGCCCCTGACGCGCTGCCCCACGTCCGCCTCGGAGGTCAGCATGATGATCGGGATGTGGCCGACACCCTTCTCGGCGGCCCGGATCTGCTGCGTGGCTGCGTAGCCGTCGAGCTTGGGCATCGCCATGTCCATGAGGATCAGGTCCGGCCTGGCTTCGAGGGCCATCTGCACGCCGGCGGCGCCGTCGGACGCGACCGTGACCTCGTACCCCTCCTGCTTGAGGGCAAAGACCAGGACGCGCTGGATATTCAGGTCGTCGTCGACGACCAGGACTTTCGTGGCCATGCAGCTCCCCGTGGAGGATTGAAGATCCGGCCGATTATACGGGCGCTTCCCCATCAAGGTGGCGGGCCAGGAAGTCCAGGACCCGGCGCTCGTAGGCCTCGGGATTGGTCAGATGGGCCTCGCCGTGGGCGGCTCCCTCGACCACGAACAGCTCCTTCGGCTCGCCCGCAGCTCGGAACATGCGCTGCGATTGCTGCGGGCTCACCAGCCGATCCTCCCCCGGCGAGATGAGCAGCAGTCCGCGCGGCGCGATCTGCGCCACCCGGTTCATCGGCGAGCGAAGCCAGACCCCGGCTCGAAGGCTCGCGGCGGCGAGCACCAGCCCCGTGCCCAGCCGAGCCAGCGGATAACCGATCTCGCGCATGCGGTTCGCGATCGGGTCACGCAGGTCCGCGTAGGCCGCATCGGCCACCACGGCCGCCACCGGCAGGTCGGGCGCAGCCATGATCGCCACCGACCCGCCCATGCTGATCCCCATCAGCGCGATCGGCCCCAGCCCGCGACCGGCAAGGAAGTGCACCGCCGCGGCCACGTCTCGCTGCTCGAGCGTGCCGAGCGAGATGAGCGCATCGTCGCTTCCGCCGTGGCCGCGGAAGTCGAACTGGAGGACGTGGTAGCGCCGCTGCAGCCACGGCACGAAGCCGGCCAGCCACGGCAGGCGATGCCAGGAGAAGCCGTGCAGCAGGACCACCGCGGCGCGAGTCTCGCGAGCGGCGGGGACGAGCCAGCCCGACAGCGTCACGCCGTCATCGGTCGTGAAGCGGACGTCCTCGTACTCCAGGCCGATATCCGCGGGCGTCGCGGGATCGCCCTCCTCCGGCACGAAGGGGCGGCGGCCGGGGCTGACGATGCGGCGCGATCCCTCGACCGTCAGGTAGCCCAGGTAGCCAAACGTCACCGCTGCCACGATGCGGGCCAGCCAGCCGATCAGCCCGCGCCGCCGGCGCGGAGGGGTAGCCATGAGGCTCGAACGGTCCCTCAGGTCTTGGGGGTCGGCTCGGCGGCCTCGCGCGCGGCGCGCATGAACCCGGCAAGCGGCCGCGTCAGCTCGGCGAGCTCCATCGGCACGATCCACTTGGTGGACGCACCGGCGGCCAGCGCCTTGAGCGCCTCGAGGTACTGGAGGGTCATGGTCTTCTCGTCGACCCCCTTGGCCGCGCCAAAGATCGTCTTGAGCGCGTTGCTGAAGCCCTCGGCGCGCAGGACCTGGGCCTGCCGCTCGCCCTCGGCGCGCAGGATGGCGCTCTGCTTGTCGCCCTCGGCAACGTTGATCGTCGCCTGGCGGGTGCCCTCCGACTCGGTGATGTTGGCGCGCCGGTTGCGCTCGGCGCTCATCTGGCGGTTCATCGCCTCCTGAATGTCGCGCGGCGGGACGATCTCGCGAATCTCGACGTTGGTGATCTTGACGCCCCAGCGGTGCGTCACCTCGTCGAGCTTTGAGCGCAGGACGTTGTTGATCTCCTCGCGCTTGGCCAGCACGTCGTCGAGCGGGATGTCGCCGATCACGGCGCGCAGGGTGGTGGCCGCCAGGGCCTGCGAGGCGCCGGTGAAGTCGACCACCGCCGTCACCGTCTCGACCGGGTCGAAGACCTTGGAATAGACGAGGAAGTCGATGCTGATCGGCGCGTTGTCCTTGGTGATGCAGGTCTGCTGGGGCACCTCCAGGAAGCGCTCGCGGAGGTCCACCTTGACCGCCTGTTGGACGAACGGGATGAGGAGCACCAGCCCGGGGCCGCGCCCGCCCTGCAGCCGCCCCAGGAAGAAGACGACCAGCCGCTCGTACTCGCGGATGATGTTGACGACGCTGGTCACCAATATGAGGAGGACCGCCAGGCCGACCAGCAGGATGACCAGGCCAACCAGATTGTCAGGCATCCGGGAGCTTCCCTTCTCGAGCGGCGCGGGCTTCAGTCGCGGGCAGCATAGGCCGTTGCATGATCGAAGACCACCTTGACCGATGCGTGTTGTGCCCGCCCGGTCGCGACCGCCAGGGCCCGCCGCCACTGATCGAGCCCGAACCGATGTGTGACGAGGTCGGCGACGCCCGGCGCGCCGGTTTCGACCAGCCGCTCCAGCAGGAAGTCGAAGGTGTGCGGCGCCCCCGGCAATGAGGCTTCGCTCCCGTAGACGTAGCTGCCGATGATCCGCAGCTCGCGCGCCCAGGCGAGCGTGAGATCGAGATGCTCGAGCTCCCCGGCGGTGCCGAGCAGGACGAGACGACCCCTTGGCGCGACAACACGCAGGCTGGCGTCCACGCTGGCCCGGCTGCCAACCCCATCGAAGACAAGGTCGAAGCCGCCGGTGAGGACCTGGTCCCCGACGATCGGCCGATGCATTCGCGCGCTGGTGACCTCGATCGCCGCGCGCTGCGGCCCGCCCCCGCCATGATCGAGGATGACGCGGCTCGCACCCAGCCGCTCCGCCAGGCTGGCCTGCAGGGGATGACGCACCACCGCCGTGACGTCGACGCCGGGGTCCATCATGCGCAGGGCGACCAGGACGCCAAGCCCGATCGTGCCGCCACCCACTACCAGCACCTTCTCGCCAGGCCCCGGACGAGCGGCCAGGACAGCGTGGAGTGAGCACGCGAGCGGCTCGACCAGGACCGCGGTCTCGTCGCTCATCGACTCGGGGACGCGATGCAGCTGGCTGGTGTGGGCCAGCATCGCCTCCGACCAGGCGCCGGGAAGGTCACGGCAGTAGCCGATCAGCATCCCTGGGGCCAGGGGTCCGTCCGCCGCGTGCCGGCACAGGGCCGGCAGTCCGTTGCGACAGGCGGGACACGGGTCAAGGCCTCGAACGAAGCAGGAGATGATCGGGTCGACCACCACCCGCTCCCCCGTCTTCAGCTCGACCGCGCTGCCGGCCTCCTCGACCACGCCCACCACCTCGTGGCCCAGGATCGCGGGGAAGGAGGCGAACGGCGAGAGGATCGGGCTGGCCCGGCCCGTGAGCAGGGCGGTGTCGCTGCCGCAGATCCCCGCCAGCAGGGGTCGAACGCGGACCCAGTCAGGCCCCGGCAGGGCGGGGATCGGGTATCGGGAGAGCGCCAGCCACGGCATCCAACCCCCGGTGACAGCCGGCAGGCGCCGACCGACGAGGTGCAGGACCCGCTGGTTCAGGCCGGACGCCGCGAGGCGCAGGCCAAGGCCGCGGGCCTGCCCGCCCTCCATCGCGGCAGTCAGCTCATCGGGACCTGGCGGACGATGTGCGGCCCGACCCGCTCCAGGATCTCGTCCAGGCTCTCGCCGGTGATCGTCAGGCCGTGATTCTTGAGGCCGATCACCGCATGCCCCGGATCCGGCGCCTCGCGCACCAGCTGCGCGACCTCGCGGGCCAGCTCCTCGGTGCCGCACGGATACACGGCCTCGGTCGAGACGGCGCCGATGACCCAGCCATGGACATGGAGGATGGCACCCACCTCCGGGTGCTCGCGGTAGATGGTCAGGTGCTCGATGGCGTCGACCGAGACCCGCCGCGGCTTCACCTCCGGCGGGACGCTGAGGCGGATGACGCCGCCCTCGGCGTCGAAGCCGGTCACCAAGAGGATGTCGCGGCCTATCTCCCGCAGCCTGCTCTTGTCCACCCCGCTGGCGCTCATCCAGAAGTCATCGCCCGACTGACGCGCGCTGGCGTTTCCGTAGCTGAGGCCGCCGATCCCGAACAGGCGACTCACGTGCCGCAGCTCGTCGGCATTCAGCATCTCGTCGATCGGCCACGGGGCGGGCAGCAGGTCGAGCTCGTCGAGTCGCTGCCCCGCGCGCGCGATCTGCTCTGTGTGCCGGTCGCCATGCCACAACTCGCGCGGCAGGTCCGGCACGAATTCGTTGTCGATCACCAGCCGGGACTCGGCCAGCGGCACGAGCCGGTCCACCACACGCGCGAAGAAGGTCTCGTCATCGGCCTCGCCGGCGATCCGGTGGAAGCCCTGCTCCATGGTGATGAGATAGGCCTCCGGCCCGCCGCCGTTGCGTGCGATGGGCACGAATACGTTGGACAGCGAGCGCACCAGCAGCGGATAGCCGGCCCGCAGCATGTCGTCGGGTGAGTCAGGCAGCTCGGCCACCCCGACCACGAAGATCTCCTTGGAGCGCCGCCGGAAGCTGCGCGGCTCCGCGGCATCCACCGCGTTCAGCACGACCCGCACGTTGGGATCGATGTCGGTGGCATCCCGCTCGCGATCCCGCTGCACGGGATAGCCGCGGGCCGAGAGCTCGGCCGAGACGCCGTCGAGGAACCAGGCGGTCAGGGCGCCCCCGGCACCGTCCACCACGGCCACGCCGTTTGGCCGATCGGACGCCGCGGGGCCTGAGCCAAGTCGAGTCGCGACCGCGTCAGCCATCCTTCTCCTCCGGCTCGACGATCAGCTCGAGCCCCTCGACCGCGACCACGCGGAGTGGGTCGCCGGGCTGGATCTCCCCGTGCCGGCTGCGAGCCGACCACGCCTCGCCTCCAGCATAGGCGATGCCGGTCGGGGCGATCAGGGTCTGGGCTGTCCCGCCCGTGCCGACCAGGGTCGCGATCGGGAGCGTGGTGGATCGGTTTGCCTGCATCTGGAGGAGGCCCCGCACCAGCAGGAAGAAGTAGCCGAGGCTGAGCAGGATTGCCCCGGCGATCAGGAACGGGCTGACCGTGAACTCGACCGGGTTGTTGGTGTCCACTCCCGTGTACAGGGCAAATGCGCCCAGCAGGAAGCAGACCACGCCACCCGCCGCCAGGAAGCCATAGCTCGTGAAGTGCAGCTCGAGCACGAACAGGCCGATCCCCATCAGGATCAGCAGCAACCCGCCGACGTTCAATGGCAGGCTGTTGGAGCCGATGAAGGCCAGCACGATGGCGATCGCCCCCAGCGAGCCGCTGATCAGGTTCGGGTGGAAGAGCTCCGACAGGATCCCGTAGAAGCCGATGGTGAACAGGATGAAGGCGATGTTCGGGTCGGACAGAAGGTGGAGGAACTGCTGGCCGAGATTCATGGTCCCGTCGCTGACCGGCAGTCCGGAGAGTTTCGGCAGCGGCTCGCCTTTGAACTCATACACGTAGCCGTCGGCCCGCGTCCCCTTGTCGATGGCGGCGAAGAGGGCATCGGTATCGGCCGCCTCGATGTCCACGATCGGCGGCTTCATGGAGATCGCCTCGCTGACCGACGCGCTGGCCGCGTCACGCACCGCACTCTCGGCCCAGGTCTCGTTGCGGCCGTGGTCACGCGCAAGCTCGGTGATGCGCGCCACGGCATCGTTGGTCACCTTGCGGCCCAGGGTCTCTGGCAGGTCTTCGCCATTCCCGGCGATCACCGACGCCGCACCGATGTTGGTGAGCGGCGCCATGGCGGCCACGTCCCCAGCCAGGGTGATGAAGGTGGCGGCGCTCCCGGCGCGTGCACCCTCCGGCGCAACCCAGGTGATGACCGGCACCTTGCTGCCCAGGATCGCCTTGACGATGTCGTCCATGGCAGTGAGTTCGCCACCGGGTGAGTCGATCTCGATCAGGACGGCAACTGCCCCCGAGTCAGCGGCCGTTCGCAGCCCCTCTTCGACATAGGTGGCATTGAACTGGTCGATCACGCCCGTCAGGTGGAGCCTGAGCACGCCCACATCGGCTCCGGCAGCGCTTGCCGCCAATGAGACGAGACCGATGAGCATGGCGCCGACCGCGATCGCGCGCCGCAGCCGAGACATCGTTTCGAGTATACGCGGGGATCGCCGGGGGACCTTTTCTAGAGGAGGTGGTCGGCGACGAGCCGCGACCAGGTCTCCATCCGCTCCCAAGCCGCCTGTACCTCGGCCGCGCTGGCGAAGCGACCGGTCAGCTTGTCGCGCTCCCGCACCTCGACCGGGCGGCCATCGGCCTGGACCTCGAAGACAACTCCCAGGTGGACCGATCCCACCGGGTTCGAATCATCGTTGAGGAGGCCGACCAGGCGGAATTCGGGCTCCCAATCGACGACCAGCTCCTCAGACCACTCACGGCGGAGCCCATCGGTCAGCGGGTCTTCTCCTTCATCGACCGGGTTGAGATGTCCGCCCACCCCGATACTCGCCTTGCCGTGCAATCGCGGGTCGACCCCGGCGGAGGTGCGCTCCATCAGGTAGACGAGCGGGCCGTCGCGCACGACGACATACGGAATCAGCTGCTTGAGGGCCGGATCATCCTCCGCGGCAGGGCGATCCACGAAGCGTCCATGCGTCGCCACCGCGGCCGATAGAGCGGCCATCGCCCGCGCATCGGCGTTGCGGACTCCGGTGAAGTCGCAGCCGCCCGGGACCTCCTCGCGGGGCAGCACCAGCACGCGCTCGACCATCGGCCGAGTCTAGGTGTGTGCGTCCGGTCACCGCAGATTCGCGCTGCAAGGTCTCCTGCAAGGCGTCACCTTTATGTTGCATGCCGAAGAAGGTCCCGTCCTCGCCCAGTACGACGGTACCGGGCATCACCAGGGGAGCAACCGTGCCGGTCAGGTCCAAGGGGGTTCACAAGCATTCGCCTCGGCCGAGCCGGCGGGCAGCACGCACGCCGCGCGGGCAGGCGCTGGTCGAGTTCGCGCTCATCCTCCCGATCCTGCTCCTGCTGGTCGGCGGCATCATCCAGTACGGCGTGATCTTCGCGACGAAGCACTCCCTGATCCAGGTTGGTCGCGATGCCGGGCGATGGGCGGCAACCCAGGAGTTCAACCCCTGCTCAAGCGCAGCGCTGGCCGCCCCAGCGCAGCCCCTCACCGAGGCCGATGCCATCGCGCAGCAATCGCGGCTGATGGGGTACTCGGCCGGCGACTGGAACGCCGGCACGTTCACCACCTACGCGGATAACGCAGCACTGCCCGCGACGCCGCCGAGCACCGAGGGGGTCGAGGTCGTGTGGTCCTACGGCAACGGCCAACCGTGCCCGACCATCAACAGCACCACGGCGGCGTATGTGACGATTCGCCTGAGCCACCGAGCGCCGGTCCTGCTGCCGGGGATCCAATTCCTGCCCGCCTTGGGAACGTGCGACCCAAGCGGCTGTTACCTGGCCATCAGCACCACAGCACGGTTCCGCATGGAGGCCCGTCCGTGATGGGCAGGCAATCCAGACGGTCGCACCACGGCCAGGCGATGGTCGAATTCGGCCTGGTCATCGGCCTGTTCATGTTTGTCGTTGGTGGGCTGATCCAGTTCGGGGTCATTCTGTGGAGCCAGAACTCGATCACTCAGGTTGCCCGCGACGCCGCTCGGTGGGAGGTGACCCAATCGACCAGCCCGTGTGACTCGCCGGCGGCGAGGGCCGCCCTCGCTGCCGCGGCTGATCAGCTCGCGCGGGGCACGTCGCTGGTCAACTACTCGGCCGGCACCTGGTCGTCCGCCGTAACGATCGCCTCGCTTGGCGCCGAGGGAATCGGCGCCGACTGGCAGTCGGCTGACAGCAGCTTTCCGTCTGACTGCCCACCATCCGATAACACGACTGAATGGACTGTTCGCATTCGTGTGAACCACGTCGTCCCCATCTTCCTGCCCGGGCTCGAGTTCATCGCCCCGGCCTGCGCATCCAGCGGCTTCTGCCTTACAACCACCACTGAGCTCAGAATGGAGCCGAAACGACCATGACCCACCAGCCAGCGGCACGAAACCAGAGCGAGCGGGGACAGATCCTCGTTCTGGCTGCGCTGCTCATGGTCATCCTGATCGGCATCACCGGTCTGGCGATCGATGTCAGCGCCGCCTACATGGCGGACCGCTTCCAGCGCGCGGTGGCAGACGCCGCAGCCCTGGCCGGCGGCCAGGACCTCCAGATCCCCGGGTCGAAGGCCCTCCCGGGGGCGACGCAGTACCAGAGCGCACGCACGCACGCCATGGACATCCTGGTCAGTGAGCTCCGCGCGACGTCCACGCCCAGCGTCAGCGCGGGATCGCCATGCCTCACGCCCGCCGGCTGCACCCTTCCGGGCACGCCCTATGAGGTAGCCCTCCGGACCGGCCCGTCGCCGAGCTGCGTCGATTGCGATCCATTCCGCGCCATCCAAGTCACGATCCGGCAGCCGGCGTTCGGGTTGACCTTCGCGCGCATCTTCGGCCAGCAGAGCTGGACCGTGAGCACCACCTCGGTGGCGGGCATCGTCCAGAGCCGTCAGTACGGCCTGGTCACCCTTCGTCCGCCGCGTCCGCGCGCCAATGGCAGCGACGCAAACGAGGTTGATATCCATGTCACCGGTGGGTCGAGGGTCCAGGTCGACAACGCCGACATCGGCACAAACAGCAATCTCGTCATCGACGGCTCGAATTCCGCAGTCCTGCTGCAGAACCCTGCGGCACCGGGGCCTTATACCTACTTCGTTTGGCACTACGACACCTACCAGGCCTGGAGCGGCCAGCCGCCAGGATCGCAGCTGACCTCACCGATCGAGGATCCGGACTACCCAATCCCGCAGCGGAGCGCGGTGCCCTCGACGCCGGTCTACACGGCGACAAGCCTCTCAGATGCCATGCTCGGCGGGGCGCCCGGGAGCACTGCTTGCCAGACTGAGATGACCAAGGTGCCCCCCGAGTACAAGGTTGGCGGGACCTCCATCAAGAATATGATCCCGTCACGGGTGACCTGCTACAAGCCGGGGATCTACACCCGAGAATTGAACAACAGCAAGAACAATGAAGCCGTGCTCCTTACTCCAGGGGTCTACTTCCTCGACAAGGGCCTCGATGTCAGCGCAGTCCTGGTTGGCGGTTACGTCGGCAATTCGGCGGGAGTCGCGATCGTCCTTCCCACGTGCCCGGGAATCAACTGTCCCGCATTCACCGGCAACAACTCCCCTTCGGTCGCACTCAACTTCGGTAATGCGTACCAGAACTCCAGCGGACAGCGGGCAACCGCTGCCGCATGGAATGGCGGCTTCGTCGTGACCGGCGGTGTCCCGTCGACGCTCATGTCGATCATGGTCGAACCGGATCAGGGCTGCCTGGCGCCGCCGTTCCCCACGCTGGAGCCCTCCAACTCGTGCAGCAATCGACAGCCGCAGCTGAAGCTCCCCGGCGGTGGAGCGCTCGCGCTCGCCGGAATTCAGTACGCGCCCACCGACAACACTCAGGTGACGGGGAACAGCCCACAAACAGGAGTCCTGGGTCAGATCATCTCCTGGACGATCGTATTCTCAGGATCGTCAACCTTGAGCCTGGAGGCCGTGGTCGGTAATACGTCCGGCATCCTGCGTCTCGACCCTGCCTGCTCGCCCACCGTCAATATCTGCAACCCATAAGACCACCCTTGTTGGGACCTTCGTCCCGTTGCCGCACGAGCCAACGCCCCACAGCATGGGTGCATGCAGACGAAGTTCTGGGTTCGCCGGGTCGTCCTCGCGCTCGTGTGGGGCCTCGCCATCGTGACGTGGGCATCCATCGCCCACTATCTCGCCGGGATGCCGAACGTCGGCGCGGTCCTGGCGCTCGCAACGATGACGTTCATCGTGGTGCGGCCTGCCCGGCGTGGATCTGTGGCGCGATCGCGGTCGAACGCATCCGACGCTGCGATGCACGCGGGCGCCCCGACCGCCTGAGCTCGGCGAGCTCCGCTCTCGACCTCGTGCCGGCCGCCGCCGTCGGCTGCTAGCTGATCGGCTGGTCCTTCGCGCATTGCGCATCGACGCTGCGGCACCCTCCGGCTTGAGCCCCCTCTCAACGCAAATCCTCAATGAGGTGCGCTCAAGCACCACAGATTCCGCCTGTAAGGTTTCCTGCAAGGAAGCCCGGCTATCTTTCGGCGACTTAGAAAGTACTAGTCGTCGAGTAGTACGACGGTACTAGGTTTCACCAGGAGAGCCGCATTGTTCAAGGCGTTCAGGGGGGCCGTTCAACCGGGCCTGCGTTTGTCGCGCGGCCAAGCGCTGGTCGAGTTCGGCCTTGTCCTGCCACTCCTGATGGTGCTTCTGCTAGGCATTGCAGACTTCGGCCGCATCTTCCAGGCGGGTATCGCCGAAGAGGCAGCCGTCCGTAATGCGGCGGAGGCAGCGGCCCTGCAATACAACCAATACCTGCAGTGCGGCCTTGGAAATCCAGACCCAACCTGTGGCGGCTTGCCGGATCCGACGCGGTACGACTCACTCCACGCCGAGGCTCTGCGGGTAGCGTGCCGCGAGGCGGAGCGAATGCCGGGCCGCACCGTCGATGGCGCTGCCAACTGCACGATGCCGATTATCGCGGTTTGCGTTCACGACACCGCCGGCGGCGACGGTAATCGTTGCGGTCAAGAGGCCACATCGGCGCCCGCCGACTGCGACAGGATGATTGGCGGCTGGAATCCAGCGCGAAGCAGTCCGACGGTTGTCGATGGAACGGACCCGTATGGCGGCAGACCGTATGTCGAAGTCCGCATGTGCTATCGGTTTGATCCGCTCTTCTCCTTTGCGATGGGCAGCTGGGGAACCATCTGGCTGCAAAAGGAGAACAACTTCGTGGTGACGAACTATTGATGATGCAACTCATCAAGCGACGCTCGAATGCCTCGCCCCGAGGTCAGGCGCTTGTTGAATTCGCCCTGATCTTGCCGCTCTTCGTCATGGTGCTCGTGGGCGTGATCGTCCTCGGCATCATCGTCTTCTACAACCAGCAGCTAACGAACGCCGCCCGGGAGACGGCTCGTTACGCTGCGATCCACAGCGCAACCGACCCGTTTTGCCCTGTTGTCGGCCACCTTGACCCCGCAGCTCCTCCGATCGGCTACGCCCGATGCGATCCCGTCGATACGTCGTGGCCGAACATGACAGCTTACGGACGCACGAACGTGTTTGGGATTAATCCGTCAGGCGTGATCTTCTCTGCCTGTTGGTCCGGATATCAGTCCGGCGGGACGCCGGATGCCCGGCCTCCGGGAACCTACGTGGATGTCGGCGTCTACATAAGCGCTTGGACCCCCTGCAGTATCGGTGGCGTCGACCCCACCCTAGATCCTGGTTCGATCGGGTGCGCACCTGGCCTCACGACGGTGGATACGGCCAGCAACTTGTCCGAGGGCCCTGGCCGAATTGTTGCTAACCGGGTCACCGCGTTCGCCTGCTACCAGTGGAGTCCGCCAATGGCAGGCTTTCTGCTCATCCCCCAGACCGTTACGTTCCGGGCCGTTATCAGCGAGCCCATCCAGCGCCAGCAATGAAGAGGTTGTCGACGATGCCCAAGACGCGCCAGTCCCGGGGCCAGGTTCTCATCATCACGGCGTTCGCAATGATCGTATTGCTTGCAATCGCCGCCATCGTCGTTGACCTGGGTTTTTCTTGGATGCTCCACCGGAAGGAACAGAACGCGGTCGATCCAGGGTCGCTGGCAGCGGCGAAATGGATCAACCCGACCGTAAACCAGGGGAAGATGCAGGCCGAAGCATGCTTCTACGCCCAGGAGAACGGCTTCTTCGCGGGGGACGCCAACTGCGCCGCTGCCCTGGCTACCGGCGACCTGGACGTGAACTCGCCGCCCTCGAGTGCTCTCTCCGGTCAGTGGCGCGGTTTCAAGGGTTACGTGGAGGTGATTATCCATTCCACGCACCCGAGCTTCTTCGGGCAGATCTTCGGCCAAGCTGTGGCCGGGGTCACGACCGCAGCAGTCGCTGCGAACACGCCCGGCAATGCCAACTCAGCCAGCCTCACAGCCCTCGGACATGACTGCACCAATAGCAACAATGACAACGGAGTCAGCACGGTAAGTGGTGGCGCGAACGTCCACATCTTCCCGGCCCGCGCTGGCATTACATCTGGCGGATATGTCCAGGTGAACGCTTCCTGTGGCAATACGGACGATGTCTGTGCCAACGGCAGTGGCACGAATGCCCTCAAGATCAGCGGTCAGCTGGTTGCAGATACCCCACTGCCCGCCCCATTCGTGAACACGGTGGGCGGCTGCTCGTACCAAGGGACTGGATTGCCACAGCCGCGATGTCAGACTACAAGTCCGACATGTTTGGACGAGGGGGCTATTCCGGTCGGGGATCCCCTGTCCCTTCTGCCCGAGCCTTGGCCATTCCTGAACCTCACTGCGCCGCTCTGCCCGCGCATCAGTGGCCCCGTCAACGTGAACGACCCGACCGACACGAATCCATGCACACTGAAGGGTGGAAACAGCGGTACCTGCCCATTGGTCGGTACTGTCTACACGTGCACCATGAAGCCTGGCGTTTATTACGCCGGTTGGGATGTTCAATCGAACGTGAAGGTGGTGCTGAAGCCAGGCATGTACGTGTTCGCCGGATTCGGCATCAAGCTATCGAATGGCAGCTCAATGGAGACCGTCAGCGACGTCGCCGCGGACGGCGTGACGCCGATCGAGGCCCGCATCACGATCTTCTCAACTGATTACACAGCCGGCTGCCTCGCCAACAAGCCGAACTTCTGCGAGGGCGCTATCAACATCACTGCCCAGGGAGCGCTCAACCTGAAGGCCACCGATGAGACGAGCTGTCTCCAGGTATCACCGACCATTTGCACCTGGCGGGGCATCCTCATCTGGCAAGACGGGACGGTCGTCAACACCCCTCAGGATGTCACGATCACCGGCACATCGGATCTCATCCTGGCTGGGACCATTTACGCGCCGCAGGCTCACGTCAAGATCTCGGGAGCGAATGGATCGACGGGCTGTAGCGGGTCACCGGGGTTCTGCCTAGCCATCCAGATCATTTCCAAGAGTTGGGACATCAGCGGCAACGCCACGGTCGGCATGCCATACGACCCGGACGAGCTCTTCCAACTCGTACAACGGGGTCTCGTCCACTAGCGAGCCAAGCGCCTAATGCGAAAGACCGGCCGGGCGCTTCGCCCCGCCGGGGTGCTTTTCGGCGTCTAGTCCGGCGGATCGGCTCCGGCTGTTGCCAGGCGCAGGGCCATGGCCGGCGCCTCGCGAGGATCACGAGCGCGGTGCACCCGGGGGCCACCGATGCGGTGATCGGACTCGACTCGCCATGAGCTGAGCGTCACGACCTGGCGGCCCATGCGCAGGGCCATCCCGATCTCCGACAGCGTCCCGTGCCGGCCACCGACCGCCACCACGGAGTCGGCGGCAGTGACCACGACCAGATTCCGGACCACCCCCAGTCCCGTGGCGATCGGGATCGAGACGAACTCATTTGCCTCCGCTACATCGGCTCCCGGCAGGATCCCAATCGTCTCTCCGCCGGCGCCCTGGGCACCGCGCGAAGCAGCTCGCATGACGCCGCCCAGTCCACCGGTGATGACGGTTGCGCCGCCACGGGCGAGCAGCTGACCGACCTCTTCCGCCCATTCGAGAATGCGATGCGCCTCTGGACCGCGCGGATCGCCGTCGCCGATCACCGCCACGTGCGGCGGTCGCGGACGTAGAGTCGGCTGCGTCATGAGGCGGCCCGCGATCCGGCCAGCGTCAGACCCAGCGGTGCGGAGGCCAGGATCTCGTACCTGGCCGGGCCGGCGCCGAGATGGCTCCGGTACAGAACCAGCTCCTCGACCGCCAGCTGCCCGGCCGGCACGGGCACCTTCCAGGTTGCCGGCGGCACGGTCACGCCGCGATCGCCACGCGCCCGGGCCAGCGTGAGGTGCGCCCGGAAGGGCGAGGCCGTCTCGCAGTCGACTGCGATCCGCACGGCGATGGCAAGCTCGGCCAGCCGGCGGGAGCGGTCGGCCAGGCCGTACCACAGGATCCGGACCTCGCGGCGCGACGGGAAAGCCCCCAACCCCCCGGTCGGAATGGCGAATGGCGCGTGGTTGGCCGCCACATCCGTCAAGGACTCGATCAGCCGCGGCAGCTCGGACTCGGCGACGGGCCCCATGAAGGCGAGGGTCAGGTGCCACTCCTGTGGATCGATCCAGCGCAGCTCATCGGCGTCGACGGACGCCGCAGCCTTCAGCGCCCCGAGCGAGGCACGCAGCTCGCCATCGAGGGGCTCACCGATCGGCACGCCCACGAAGCACCGCCAGCCCTCGTCGATCATCGGCCTGCAACTGTGGCGGGGAGTCGAGCGTCAACGATCGGGATCAGCTCAGTCAGGGTTCGGATCACCGGCACCCCTTCCGGCACGTCAGCCGGCATGAAGCGCTCTCGGCGGTCGATAAGGACCGGCTGGATGCCCACGCCCTGGGCCCCGCCTACATCGGCGTCGAGGTGGTCGCCAACGTGGATCGCCTCGGCGGGACTGACCTTGGCCTGCTCCAGCGCCCAGCGGAAGATCTCGGGGTGTGGCTTCTCGAACCCGACGCGCGAGCTGGCGGCGATGAAGTCGAATTCCTTGACCAGCTCCAGCGCGTGCAGGAGCTCGGGCAGCTGCCAGACCCAGTTGCTGACCGCTCCGACCACCAGCCCTCGCTCCCGGAGAGCCGCCAGTGCCGGCGAGACATCGGGGAAGATGTGCCAGTTGGCGGTGAGCATGAACAGCTCCGACAGGCGGCGGAAGAAGGACTCCGGCATCGGCTCGAGGCCGAGGTCCGCCAGCGCGGCGCTGTCGATCTGCATGGTTCGGGCGAACGACGTCTCCTGGGTCGGCTCGAAGCCCGCCTCGAAGCCATAGCCGCCGTGGTGATAGGCACGCCGCAGGGCTGCGTACAGCGCCTCGACCTCGACCTTGACGCCATACTCCTCGAAGGCGATGGCGTAGACGTGCTCCCACGAGGGGTTGGGGCGCATCACGGTGTCGCCGATGTCCAGGAAGACTGCCCGCAAGCTCGCCGTCGATTGTGCGTCGCTCATTCCGGCCAAGCGTACCAAGTCGAGGCCGCCCGTGGTTCAGCCCCCGGCGACCGCTCGCGAACCAAGGATGAGCGAGATCTCCTTGCGGTAGCGCAGGCCCGAGGAATGTCGTGCGAGCCACTTCAGGTAGTCCGGATCGTGCCCCGCCAGGTCCTTCAGCGTCCACCCGGCATAGCGGCCATCCTCCAGCTTGGTGGAGGTGGCGTTGGAGCTGCTGGCGTTGGTGCGCCGCCCCTGCGGAGGAGGTGGCTGCATGCGCCCGCCCATCGGAGGCACAGAGGCCGCGTCGAATGGGACGCGCGCGGTGCGCCGCGACTTGTCGAACTGCGCCCGCAGCCCGGGTTCGCGGACCATGGCATAGGCCTGGTTCAGCTCCATCATGCGGCGGCTTGCACGAGCCGATGAGTCGCGGTCGGGGTGGTACTTCATGGCCAGCGCGCGGAATGCGGCATGGAGCACTTCCTGCTCGGCCGACGAGAGGACCTGCAGGGTCTGATACGGGTCGACCGATGAGGTCGGATGGCCCGGTTCAGTCATTGAAGAGACGCTCCTCGATCAGCTTCTCAGCCGTCACTCGCCCGGTCGGGTCGAAGCAGCTGAACTCGAACAGCTTCTCGTACTCGAGGTCGATGTTGTCCTGGCCACCGCGGTTCTTCTCGACCGTGGCCACAACCCAATCGCGATAGCGCTGGGCCTGGTACGGGTTGAACTCGATGTTGACCTTGGCGACGATGTGGTACTTGTCGTTGAGGATCAGGATGATGTCGCTCTCGTAGTTGATGGCGCTGCTGCCGCGCAGGTGATGGTTGCGCAGTCGCTTGGCCTTCAGTCCCTCGCGGTCGGCCGCCACGATGGCCACCACCGGGATCCCCAGTGAAAGGGCGATGTCCTTCAGTCCACTGACGATGCGAGTGACCTTCTCCGCCTCGTCGGTCGGCTCCGGGATGACCGGCACCTTCTGGAGGTAGTCGACGAAGAGGACGAGACGCTTCCCTTCGGCGCCACGATGCTCGGCGACGAGGGAGCGCAGGTTGTCGATGGTGGAGCCGGTCGCAGTCCCGCGCATGAGGTACAGGTTGCTGCCGTAGCGCGCGATCCGTTCGAGCGACGGTCGGAGGCGCGGGTTGGTGCCCAGCTTGGCCCGCTGCCCCGCCTCCACTGCAGCGGAGTAGCTCTGCATGACCTCTTTCTTGACGTCCTGGATCTTCACGGCGCCTGTCTTCTTGGGCAGCTGGCCGAGCGCAGACTCCATGGAGATGAGCCGCTGGATGAGGTACTCCTCCTCGTGCTCGAAGCAGACGTAGAGCGCGGTCGCTTGGCCGGATGCGACCATGTTGCGGGCCATCTGGAGCGCCATGGTGGTCTTGCCGGCGCCCTGGGCCCCGCCGATCAGCATCAGCTCACCGGGGCGCAGTCCCCCACCGATCGTCTTGTCGAGGGGCACGAAGCCGGTGCCGATCGGCTGGAACTCGTCCACCTTGCCGGAGGCGATCCGCTCATTCAGGTTGGTCAGCACGTCCAGGGCCGATCGAGGCGCGAGCGCCCCGGCCTCCCCATCCAGACGCCAATCGACGGCCGCCGGCTTGATGTCGGCGAGAGGATCGGCCTGGGGATCGCTGGTCGGGTCTTCAATCATGGGTGCCGCGGCTCCTCACACGAGCAATGCCACGCATGGTGCTCATGCGCAACGGAGGCGAGTATACGACCAGCCCTCTTGGCTCCGGAATGGCCCGAATGGGCTACCGGCGATCCCTCTTAGGCCTGACGCCGCACGCCCATGGACCAGCGCGCGCTAGGGCGCCGCCCGACCTGATTACTCACAGTTATCAAGATGCACCGATCTGGCCTGTCCCCGACGTGTGATTACCCGGGCTTATCGCACGACCCCGATCGAGCCCCTTCGGTGCACGACGATCACCCACGGTTATCGGGGCGCGCAGGGACCCGGGGAGGGGCTACGCCGGCTGAGGCGCTGGCTTCCTGCGACGCTTCGGCGGCGCGGGAGCGGGCACGTCCTGCCCCTCGCCTGCCTTGACCTCGCCAACCCGCCGGGGGGTTGGACCGGAGCTGCCTCGAGGCGGGAGGACGCCAGTGAAGAGCGACTCGAACTCCTCGCTCTCGATCGTCTCCTTCTCGATCAGCAAGGCGGCCAGTCGGTCGAGCACCTCGCGATGCGAAGTGAGCGCCTGCTTGGCGCGCTGGTAGGCACGATCGATGATCTCGCGAACCTCGGCGTCGATCTTGGCGGCGACCTCATCAGAGTAGTTGCGCTGCTCACTGATCTCGCGGCCAAGGAAGATCATCTCGTCCTTCTTGCCGAAGGTCAGGGGGCCGAGCTTCTCGCTCATGCCGTACTGGGTCACCATCGCCCGGGCCAGCCCGGTCGCCTTCTCGATGTCGTTGCTCGCGCCCGTGGTCGTGTCGCCGAAGACGATCTCTTCGGCCACGTGACCGCCCAGCATGCCGGCGAGCTTGTCCTCGAACTCCGACTTGGAGTGGAGGTATCGGTCCTCGGATGGCAGGCTCATGGTGTAGCCGAGCGCCATGCCGCGGCTGACGATCGTCACCTTGCTGACGGGATCGCACTTCGGCAGCACGCGCTGCACGACCGCGTGCCCGCCCTCGTGGTAGGCGATGATCGTCTTCTCCTCGGGCGTGATCAGGCGGCTGCGCCGCTCAGGTCCGGCCACGACCCGGTCGATCGCCTCGTTGAAGTCGCTCGGGGCGACCGACTTCTTGTTGTGGCGCGCGGCCAGGATGGCCGCCTCGTTGACGAGGTTGGCGAGGTCCGCCCCGGAGAACCCAGGTGTCCGACGTGCCAACTCGTCGAGGTCGACGGTCTTGTCGAGGGGCTTGCCCTTGATGTGGACGTTCAGAATCTCGCGCCGTCCCCTGATGTCAGGCCGATCGAGCACCACCTGGCGGTCGAAGCGGCCCGGGCGCAGGAGCGCCGGATCGAGGACATCGGGCCGGTTGGTGGCGGCGACCACGATCACGTTGGTGTTCGTGTCGAACCCGTCCATCTCGACCAGGATCTGGTTCAGGGTCTGCTCGCGCTCGTCGTGCGAGCCGCCCAGCCCGGCGCCGCGCTGGCGTCCGACCGCGTCGATCTCGTCCACGAACACGATGCACGGCGAGTTGCGCTTTGCCTGCTCGAAGAGGTCACGGACGCGAGAGGCGCCGACCCCCACGAACATCTCCACGAACTCCGAGCCGGAGATCGAGAAGAAGGGAACTCCCGCCTCGCCGGCGACGGCGCGAGCGAGGAGGGTCTTGCCGGTTCCGGGCGGGCCGACCAGCAGCACGCCACGCGGAATCCGCGCACCCAGCGAGTTGAACTTCTCGGGGTACTTGAGGAACTCGACCACCTCGGTCAGCTCCTGCTTTGCCTCGTCCACGCCGGCCACGTCGTTGAAGGTGACCACCGTCTTGTTGCCGAGGAACATGCGTGCGCGGCTCTTGCCGAAGCTCATGGCCTGGTTATTGGTGCCCTGGGCCTGCCGCATCATGAAGAAGATGAAGCCGCCGATCAGGAGGACGGGCAGGAAGGCGGTGATCAACAGGCCGAGCCACTGCCCGGCGGCGCTCTCCTCGACCGCCGAGTAGTCGACCGGGCAGTTGCCAAGGCCAGTGCCGCCGGCGGCGGCGCAGACCTCCGCGTTGACATTGACGAACTCCGACGGGACGACGACCGCCAGCGGATGTTCCTTGTCGCCGTTCTTGACGACGCTCAGGCGCGTGCCGTCCTGCTCGACGGAATCGATCTCGCCCTTGGCCGAATCCTGGAGCAGCTGGTGGTAGGTGTAGGGCGGGGTGGAAGGGCTCTCGACGACGTACGTCCACAGCAGGGCCAGGCCAAAGACGGCAAGGACGACCAGGACGACGCTGTTACGGACGAGGCGGCTGCTCAACGTGGCTCTCTCTCAGTTTCAGGTGCGGGGATCGGCCACCAACTGCTTTCGCGTCGAGGGCCCCTCTGCGCCTGCGCGCAGGCCGGGCAAGTATAGGTGCGACTCGGCAACGCCAACAAACGGGCCATCTGGGCCATGACCGATGGCTGTCACTCCAGGCGAATGCGCCTCTCCCTGACCGATGCCCGACGGCC
>JACDEL010000029.1 GCA_013816405.1 Chloroflexota bacterium
CCCGATTGGTTGCCTGACTCCATCCCGGACCTCTGTGCGGTGTCGAGTGTCGCATGCTAGCCCTCCGGCCAGCGCTCGTGGAAGATCACCTCGTCGCGTGGCAGCCGCGCCTGCCCCGTGGGCGACTTTGGCCGGCGAGCCGATTCACTGGGATGGCCGATCGCCACGACCGTGCGCACCCGCCACTCACCGGGGACGTGGAGCAGCTCGCTGACCGTTCCACGGGCCGTCGCCAGGATCCACGCGATGCCCGCTCCCAGGCCCAGCATGTGGGCGCCGATGAGGATGCGCTCCGCAGCTCGGCGGGATCGGTCACGGGATCGGATGGTACAGGGCGCGGGTATGCTCGATCAGTGGAAACGTCGATCCGTGTCGTGGCGTCCGCCGAGCTGACGGTCGCTGACTGGACGACGCTCACGGACCTCTGCGTGGCCGCCTTCAACGAGGACTGGGACGGCTACTGGGAGTCGATCGGGCCGGGCGTGCACGTGATCGCCGAGCAGGCCGGGCGAGGCGTCGTGGCCCATGCGGCCATCGTCCCTCGGCTCCTGTATCCAGGCGAGGCGACCCTGCGCACCGGCTACGTCGAGGCCGTAGCGGTGGCTCCGGCAATGCAGCGCCACGGGCTCGGCACGAAGGTGATGGAGATCATCGACGCCATGATCGACGAGGCCTACGAGCTTGGCGCGCTTGGAACCGGCAGCCACGGCTTCTACGAGCGCCTCGGCTGGGTCACCTGGCGCGGCCCCACCTGGATTCGCGAGGGCGATGGCCGCGTGGAGCGCTCGCCGAATGAGGATGGCGGGATCATGGTCCGCCGAACGCCAACCACGCCCGCGGATTTCGACCTCACGTTGCCGATCGCCGTGGACTGGAGGCCGGGCGAGGTCTGGTAGCGCCATCGGCCGGCCTGATGATGGGGCGCCCCAATCCCCGCTAGCATGGGGAAGTGGTGACCGAGACCCAGCAACGCCTGGACGAGACCCACGCGGCCGCCGCCCCCGTCATCGAGGTCAGGGAACTCGTCAAGGTCTACAAGGGCGGCACCCGCGCGGTCGACGGGGTCAGCTTCACCGTGGCCGAGGGCGAGTTCTTCGGCTTCCTGGGCCCGAACGGTGCAGGCAAGACGACCACGATCCGGATCCTGGCCACGCTGCTGCGCCCGACGTCGGGCTCCGCGAAGGTGTCAGGCATCGACGTCCTCGCGCATCCGGGCGAGGTGCGCAGGGAGGTCGGCTTCGCGATGCAGACGGTGGCTGTCGATCCGCTCGCCACCGGACGCGAGAACCTGGAGCTCATCGGACGCCTGCGTCGCGTCCCGGCGTCCGAACTGCAGGGGCGGATCGACGAGCTCCTGGTGCTCATGAAGCTGACGGAGTCGCAGAAGAAGGTCGTCGGTACCTACTCCGGCGGGATGAAGCGCCGCCTCGACCTGGCGACCGCACTGCTCCATCGGCCAAAGGTGCTGTTCCTCGACGAGCCGACGGAAGGGCTCGATCCCCAGAGCCGCAACGCGCTCTGGGAGGAGCTGGAATCGGTCAATCGGTCGGGGACCACCATGTTCCTGACCACGCATTACATGGAAGAGGCCGATCGGCTCTGCAAGCGGATCGCGATCGTGGACGAAGGCAAGATCGTGGTCGAGGGCACACCTGCCGAGCTGAAGCGGACCGTAGGCAACGACGTGGTGGAGCTCCAGCTCGAAGCGGACAGTCCCAATGAGCTCGAGCGGCAGCGGTCCGGCATCGGTCGCATGCTCGAGGGCTTTGAGCCGGTTGCCGAGATCAAGTCAAGTCCGGCGGGCGTTCAGCTTTACGTCTCAGATGCCGCTGCCGCCATTCCCGAGCTCGTCCGACGTCTTGACGGGGACGGAATCCGGATCGGCGCCCTGACCATGCACCAGCCGTCGCTGGACGACGTCTTCATGCGCTACACCGGAAAGACGATCCGCGAGGAGCAGGCCAATGTCCACTTCACCGGCTGGTACTAGGCACGACGATGATCGGAGTGGCCTACGAGACCTTCCTCCTTGGTCGTCGCGCCTTCCTGCGTTGGGCTCGCGTGCCGGGGAACTGGATCAGCACGCTCTTCTTCCCGCTCATCCAGCTGGTCCTCTTCAGCCAGCTGTTCAAGGACATCATCCAGCTGCCCGGCTTCAAGGAATCGAGCTACCTCGCCTACCTGGCGCCCGGCCAGATCGTGTTCGCGGTGTTCCTGGGCGTGTCGTGGGTCGGCATCAACCTGCTGATGGACTACCACAACGGCTACCTGGACAAGCTACGGGTGACGCCGATCAACCGGATCTCCATCCTCTTTGGTGAGATGGTCCCGCTCTTCGTGACCTGCGCGATGATGGCCGCCGTGATCCTCGTCACGAGCCTCGCCCTGGGGGCGAGCCTGGTCACCGGCATTCCCGGGGCGCTGGGCATCCTGGCGCTGTCCGGGCTGTTCGGCATTGCATGGGCTGGCACGTCGTTCGTACCTGCCTTGATTACCAAGAACGAGCAGGCAGCGGGAAGCCTCTCGCTGCTGTTCTTTCCGCTCGCCTTCATGTCGACGGCATTCGTGCCGGTCGAGCGCATGCCCGGCTGGCTCCAGGTTGTGAACAACTGGAACCCGATCAGCTATGTGATCGAAGCGCAGCGGGCGCTCATGTCGACTGGATTCGACGCGGGACTGATCGGCAAGGCGCTCCTCGCCATGGCGATCCTCTTCATCGTCACCCAGGCGGCCACGATCTGGGCATTCCGGCGGCTCACCGCATAGCAACCCCCGTGAGGGGGAGCACCGGGGCGTTGACGATGCCGTTTTGAGGGCCTACTCTGACTCTCCCCCAGCGAGTTGTGCCCTTGTTGTCTGCGGCCCGTTCTAACCGATTCTTCGCGCTCACGATCCTGCCGGTCCTCGCGGGCCTGATCCTGCTCGCGGCCTCTCCGACGATCGTCGCGGCGGGCCGGCCGGTGGCGGTGGCATCGGCAAAGTCGAGCGGCGGTTCCAGCACCGGCTACGACATCTCGTATCCGCAGTGCGGCGGCCCGTTCCCCACGAACGTGGCGTTCGGAATCGTGGGCGTGAACAAGGGAATCGTCTTCAGCCCGAACCCCTGCCTGGGTACCGGCAATGGCCCATCCGAGCTGGCCTGGGCCGGCGGGGTGAAGGCACAGCTCTACGCCAACACCGGTAACCCGGGGCCAAACCTCTCGACCCACTGGCCCAACGGTCAGACGTCCCCGCGGCAGTGCAATACGACCGCGTCGCCTGGAGCCGACACCGTCAACTGCGCCTACGACTACGGCTGGAACGCAGCGGCCGATTCCTACCAGACGGCGGTCCGCGCCTACATCTCGCTGGGCCTCGCCCCCGCGGGCGCGACGTCCACGCCGCAGGCGAACGCCTGGTGGCTCGACGTCGAGACCGGCAATAGCTGGCGGACCAATGTCACGCTCAACGTGGCCGCTCTCCAGGGTGCGGTCGCGTACCTGCAGTCGGCGGACGTGGTCGACCTCGGCTTCTACTCGACGCAACAGCAGTGGAACCAGATCACCGGGGGCTCGCTTGCGTTCGACGTCCATCCGAGCTGGGTGGCCGGCGCCACGACCGTCCGGCAGGCCCGGGACAACTGTGGTCGCGGCGCATTCACCGGGGACGTCGTGGCGCTCGCGCAGTACTTCGCCAAGGGTTTTGACGCGAATATTCGCTGCCAGTAGGTGGAGGCACCGTGAACTTCAACAGCATCTTGATCGGGTCTGAGGACCCACAGCGCCTCGTCGACTACTACTCCAGGCTCTTCGGCAAGCCGACGATGGAAGATCGCGGCTATGCCGGGTGGCAGATCGGCTCCGGCTGGATCACCGTCGGGCCGCACGACGAGGTCCACGGCAAGAACGCGCAGCCGGGCAGGCTGCTCTGGAACATCGAAAGCGCCGACGTCAAGGGCGACTTCGACCGCTTCAAGGCGGCCGGCGCGACCGTTGTTCGGGAGCCCTACGTGTTGGGCGAAGGCACCGACGAGGGAACCATCGCCACCTTTTCGGACCCGGACGACAACTACTTCCAGCTGATGAGCCCGATGGGGCCGCAGGCGTAGTCCGTAACCGCGGCAAGGCAAGGCGATGACACCGCAGCTGACCGTCGACGCGACGATGGAGATCCTGCGCACGACCGTGCCCCGGCTCGAAGAGCTCACCCATGGCTTGTCGCAGAAGTGGCTCTCGAAGGTGACCGACTAACGGCTGGTCGGTGAACGACCAACTCGCGCGATGGCACTCGCAAGGTCCGCGCCCACGCCGCAACCGGACCCGACGCGATCGGCTATGGGCGCGCTGGGGCGAGTTCGGCGACGACTACGAGGCATACGCGCGACTTCGCCCATCCGAGACGGCGGTCGTCGTGCTCGAGCCCGTCGACTAAAAGTTGTATGAGTACGGCGTCAAGCTCGTCGCCGATCAGTCGGCGTCCAGGAGCTCGAGAACGGGAGCCATCGCCTCGAGCGCAGCCAGCGTGCGCGGCCAGAGCAGGATCTCGATCTGCGTGAACCCCCGGCGCGGAACTCCCGGATGTGATCGGCGATCTCCTCGGCTGAGCCGCGCACGGGTACTGCCAATGCATCAGCCGCTCCTGTGATCTCCGTCGGCTCGACGACGATGCCGGCGGACCGGCCGATCGAGGCAGGGTCTCGGCCGACCTCGAGACAGGCCGCTTCAAGGGCGGCCAGCCGCGGCGCGAACTCGGCGAGCTCGCTGCGCTCCTCCACGTTGCCCGCAGGCTGCCGCCTTCGTCGCCAAGCATCGGCTCGGGGACGATCGGTCCTAGGTTCAGGCTCGGGCCCGGGCATACTGTAAGCGTGCTCAAGCCGGCGCGGGACCGCCTGCCGGCTCTCGAACGACGAGGGCTCGCCCGAGGAGCGCCACCGATACCAGCAGGGTCATCCCGAGCAGCGCCAGACCGGCACCGGTGAGCCATGCAGGCCCGAAGGCTCCCCCCGTCAGCAGGGCTGTCGCCACGTTCCATGACACGAGGCGCGGCGTCGCCCAGCGAGCCAGCTCCCGGCGCTGTGCGGCGTGGCGTGCGACGTCCCCGGGACCGACCGAGGGGAGCAGATGGCTCCAGGCGCCGACCAGTGCCTGGAGCGCCATGCCGCTGCCGAGCGGACCGATCACGCGGGCGAGCGACCAACCCGCGGGATCGGCCCCGTCGGCCGCGACCCCAACCAGCAGGACCCCGATTCCTGCTGCGAGCCACGCGACACTTGCCGACAGGTGGCCGATGGTGAGTCGGTGCCACGCCGGATCGGTCGTCCAGTTGCCGCGCCCCTCCCATGCGCCGACGGCGACCATCACCATGGCGACCGCGCCGGCGCTTACCGCCACGGCACCGATGCGTGCGATGACGTCCGAGCCGAGCGCGTAACCGAGCGCGGTGCTCGGGGCTCCCAGCCCGATCCCAACGACCAGCACCACCAAGGCGGGGCGCGACCGGATCCGCGAGCCGACAATTGTGGGGTACAGGTGGATGAGCGTCGCGGCCACGACCAGCGTCACGAAGCCGACGAGATTCAGCCAGGCGTGCGCCGGCTTCAGGCCGAGCCACGCACCGCTCAACGTGGCGACGTCGGTCAGTCGCAGGATCGCCAACGTCACCGCGGCGGCCGCGTTGGCCAGCGCCAGCCCATAGGCGACCTCGACCACGCCGAAGCGCCGGCCGAGCCCCGCGCGCGCTGGGAAGAAGGCCAGCGCTGCCGTGGCCACGATCCCGAGGGCATAGGCCACAGCGCCTGAGACGGCAACCGGACCCCAGCCTGCGGGGAAGGCCACGGCCACGCTCAGGGCGCCGCCGCCGATCAGCAGCAGCCCAACGGCCCGGGCAGGCGCGGGAGCTGGACGGGAGCCGGACAGTGAGACGGTGAAGTGCGGCAGCAGCGCGGCGATTGCCAGCCCGGCGCCACCCGCCATGGCGAGGTGCAGCGGCAGCCACCATTCGCCGCCGCCGAGCCCGATCAGCCGCGCGACTCCGGCTGCGGCCACGAACCCCGCTGCGCCGACCAGGCCCACGAGGACGATCCGGCGCTCGGGGCCACGGTCAACGCCACCGCGCCCGCCAGCGCCACCCAGGGAGATCAGCTGTGTCACCGCGGGCTTTGGCTCTGTCGGGTCAGGCACCCGGCCATGAAACCAGATAGCGTCTGGCTCATGCGCGACGATCACCACAACTGGGATGCTCCGACCACCGGACGTCCAGTCGCACGTCGGCGATCCCAGAGGTACCGGCCAGCAATAGCCTGCTCCCGTCCAGCTCACATGGGGAGGCGCGGATACAGGCGGGCCGCGATGGCCAGGAGGCCGACGAGCGCCAGGGTCAGAACACCGAAGTCGAGCCCGATCGGGAAGGTGGCGCTCCCACCGACGACCATGAGGCGACGCAGCGCATCGACCTGGTATGTGAGTGGGTTGAGATGGGCCACCACCTGCAGGCAGGAGGGCATCAGGGCGATTGGGTAGATCGCGCTGCTACCGGACGGTCGGCCGGTGGCATACCACGCAGCGAGATGCTCCCGCCGCCGGTGGTTCTCGGCGCGCATCTGCCGCCATACGGCCCCGGCCCTCATGCAATCGGAGCACACTCCGGCAAGCGGAACGCCGAGCAGGGCTGCCCGGCCGGTCTGGCCGAGGTCTGCTGGCACGTCGGGTGCACCTGACTGACGCACAACGGAGCAAACAAACGGCATTAGGAGGACCTTTCATATGTGCGCAAATTGCGGTTGCGGGATTCCCGAGGACAAGCACGGGGATGAGCGGAACATCACTTGGTCGCAGATCGAGGCGGCAGCGGCGGCGAACGATCAATCGACCGATGAGGCCGTCAACAACATCGAGAAGATGGCCCAGCATGAGCATGAGCACTGAGCGCCATGTCCAGGACCGACTGACGCGACGGGGATCCGACAGGCCGACTCCATGCGGTTCGCAGCCGGCGAGCGGTGTGACGGCCGCGCTTGGTCGATCAGAAGTATTCGTTAACCTGGGCCGGCAGATCGGCCTCGAAGGAGTGGCTCCGTGGCTGACGATCGGCATAGGCTGAGCATGTCTCTCGGCAGGAGGTCTCCACGATGACGATGCCGCAGCAACCCCCAGAGCCAGAGGTCCCCGAGCCAAGAGCGCCTGAGATCCCGCCGGACGGATGTCTGACTGGCTGTGCGTCGTGAACGACTGAAACCCGATCAGCTACGTCATCGAGGCGCAGCGCGGGCTCATGTCGACCGGCTTCGATGCCGGCCAGGTGGGCAAGGCGCTCATCGCGATGGCGATCCTGGGCATCGTCACCCAGCTTGCGACCGTATGGGCGTTCCGGCGCCTCACGACCGCCTAAGGGATACCCGGCACGGGTGCGAGCGCGCCGGGCCCCGCTCCGTCGTAGCCCTGCCAGATTCACATGGAGTGACCGCCGCGCGGCTGGTTCGGTTGTGGTCGCTGCCAGGTGGTCACCGGGCGTGAATTTGGCACCGGGGTGGTGCCAGATGGTCACAGGGTGTGAATCTGGCAGGAATGAGGCTCGGACCGCCCGCTTCGCGGTTACTGGGTGTGAATCTGGCATGGATTAGGGCCAAATTCAGGTGGCAGCCGCGTTATCGTGGTTCGAAGGCTCCGAACCGATGCTCCTGCAGGCTAGCAGCCGCATTTGGCGCCAGAAGCGCCCCCACCGCGACTTAGTGCGGCGCTCATCTGAATCTGGCGGGAGTCGCGGCCCGCCGGGGGGCGAGCCTCGCTACCATGGCACGGGTGACCCAGCGACCCGAGAAGACTGCCAGCTGCTTGGCCTGTGACCTGATTTCCGGCGCTTCGCCACTCCCTGGCGGATCGATCCTGCGAACTCATCATTGGGCGGTCGAACATTGCATCGGCCCATTAGGGGTGGGTTCACTGGTCGTCAAGCCTCTGCGCCACGTCGTCCATTTCGCGGACTTGGAGATAGGCGAGGTCGCGGAGATTGGACCGCTGCTGCACCAAGCGGCACAGGCAGTAACCGAACTCACCAAAGCAGAGCAGGTCTATGTCTGTCTCTGGTCCCACGCCAACCGGCAGCCGGGCCACATCCACTTCGTTGTTCAGCCGGTGAGCGCGGATGATATGCGCCGATTCGATGCGCATGGACCGGCACTGCAGCTCGCGATGTTCGAGTCGAGCGACCTACCTGCAGTCGAAGACGTCGAGCAATTCGCGCGCCGCGCGAGTTCCTGGTTCGCACACCACTCCGCGACTCAGCTGTGACCGCCACCCCGCCGGCGGACTTCGCCCAGCTCCACCTGTCAATAGGTGGGAGTTTGAGCACGGACTAACGGCACGTGACGTCGTCTGGGCCTCAAGGTCTTCGCTGACCCCAGCCTCGGATGGGCGACGTCCGGCATTTGGCCGGCAATGAGACGCTCTTTGCTCTAGACCCCCGACCACCCGGGTCGCATGATCTGACCCGTGCCTCACCACCTACCCACCGGGACCGTCACGTTTCTGTTCACCGACATTGAGGGCTCCACGCACCTGCTCCAGGCGCTTGGCGCGGACTACCGAGGCGTGCTGGAACGCCACTCTGCGATCGTGCGCCAAGCCCTCGCCGCCCACGACGGGATCGAAATCAGCACGGAAGGCGACGCTTTCTTCGCGGTCTTCCGCTCGGCCACCGCGGCGGTGGAGGCGGCGGTCGCCGCACAGCATGGCCTGGCCGAGGAGCCTTGGCCGGACGGCTATCCGGTGCGGGTGCGGATGGGCCTGCACACCGGCGAAGGGCGCCTGGGGGGTGACAGCTACGTCGGCCTGGACGTGCACCGCGCGGCGCGGATCGCGGCGGCCGGCCACGGCGGTCAAGTACTGGTCTCGGCGGCCACCCGTGGCCTGGTCGAGGCTGTGTTGCAAGACGGCGCGGCGCTGCGCGACCTCGGCTCCCACCGGCTCAAGGATCTCAACCAGGCCGAGCACCTTGCGCAACTGGTCATCGCCGGGGGTAGTGCATCAGTTTGAAGCGGCCACGGCTTGACCTCGCGCCGGGCTCAGGCGCATGCTTGAGCGGTGAAGAAGCAGAAGATGCCGCGCGATGTGAATCAGCGGGCTAAGGCGACACTCGATCTGTTCCTGGGCGAGCGAGAACCGGACCCGTTGCCAGCGAAAGACCCCATGGCGGTCGAACTGGGGCGTCGTGGTGGACTGATCGGCGGAAAGGCGAGGGCCGAACAGCTATCCCCGGAGCGGCGGAGTCAGATCGCGCGTGCGGCGGCAGCGAAGCGGTGGGGAAAGGGCTGACTACACCGGGAAGGCGGCGATGTCCACGACGACGGCCTCGTCGTCCCGGACGATTGCCGACATCAGAATGCGCGGCAATCCACCCCCAGGGTTCAGGATCACATCAACGAGACCGCGGTGCTCGGTGCGGGCGATGACCCACTCTGCTCCCCGCATCATGTCGTCGAGGCGCTTGTAGTCCGGCTCGATGGCCTTCGAGTTGGCATCGAACTCCTTGGAATAGACGACCTTGCACGGAAAACCAGCGGGTCGAGCCATCGGGCTATGCCAGCGCCCCCACTAGCTCGATGGACTCGACGAATGCCGTTTCGTAGGGAATGTCTTCCTTGTAGGCGGCGACCTGCCATCCGGGAGTCTCATGGGATAGGTCACTTACCTGACGCCCGCCGTACTCGCGCAACTCATCTAGCAATTGTTCAACAAGCGCGATCTCGATTCCCGAGAACCGGCTCAGGTTGGCCCCTCTGAGGGCGATGGGCTTCTTCTGGACCTTGCTGCCGACTAGGTTGCCCCGCACGACCAGAGCGCCTTCCTGCACTAACTCTCGTTCGATGGGAACAAACGGGACAGCAGCAGGCCCCCACTCCAACTTGTGGTAGCGGGCACCAGTGATCGGCTTGCCAAGTTCTCGATACGCGGTGAAGTCCGCGTAGAACAGCAGCTTATTGAGCTTCGTCTCGCCGAACTTCGGGTCACTCTCCGACCGCTCTGCGAGATACAGAAGCAACTCTCTGAACTTGTCGGGGTTGTATGCCGCCTTCGACATTAGAACCTCTGTTCGGTTCGACTACCTGGTACATCCTACCACTGAAAGAAAGGGACGCTTGGAGTTCGCGACAGACTGTTGTCACGATCCTCAAGCATCATCGCAGTATGAATAAGTTGAGCACGTCGGAACGGGCACAGATCATCCGGATGCTGGTTGAGGGAAACTCAATCCGCTCGATCAACCGGATGACCGGCTTTGCTCAGAACACGATTCTGAAGCTGCTGGTGGACCTGGGCGATGCGGCGACCAAGTATCAGAACCAGAGGCTTCGCAACCTCACCAGCACGCGGATCGAGTGCGATGAGATTTGGGCCTTCGTGCATGCCAAGGCCAAGCACGTCCCCGAGAAGCACGCGGGCGAGTTCGGCTACGGCGACGTATGGACCTGGATCGCGATTGACCCCGACACGAAGCTCATCCCCGCATGGCTAGTTGGCCCGCGCGATGAGATCGCCGCCCACGACTTCATCGCCGACTTGGGCAGCCGCCTCGCCAACCGGGTGCAGATCACCACGGACGGGCACCGCCCCTACCTCGCCGCCATTGAAGCGGAATTCGGGCGGGACGTTGACTACGCGATGCTCATCAAGCAGTACGGCTCAGACGGGCTTGGGGAAGTCCCACAGGCCCGCAAGTACAGCCCACAGGTCTGCACCAGCCAAGAGGTCCGCGTGATCCAGGGCGATCCCGATCCGGCGCGCATCTCGACTTCCTACGTCGAGCGCAGCAACCTGACTCTGCGGATGAGCAGCCGACGCTTCACCCGACTGACCAACGCGTTCAGCAAGAAGGTCCGAAATCACGCGGCAGCGGTGGCACTCCAGCACATGCACTACAACTTCGCGCGAACCCATCGGTCCCTTGCCAATCCGTACCCCCGGACCCCGGCGATGGCGGCAGGCATGGCCGATCACATCTGGACTTGCGAGGAGATCGCGGCGCTGCTCGACTGACGGCTGCTACGCTCCCGTTGTGGCACCCATCGGCTACCTCGAAACCGGCGTCATCTACTGCGACGACAACCTCCACCGCCTCGCGCAGTTCCCCGCCGAGTGCGTGGACCTGATCTACCTGGACCCGCCCTTTTTCTCGAATCGCACCTATGAGGTCATCTGGGGCGATGAGGCTGAGATCCGCTCATTCGAGGATCGCTGGGAAGGCGGCATCCACGTCTACATCGAATGGATGCGCGAGCGCCTCATTGAGCTACATCGCATCCTCAAGCCGTCAGGGTCGATCTACCTCCACTGTGACCCGCACGCCAGCCACCACCTCAAGATCGCGATGGACGACATCTTCGGCCTGGACAACTTTCGCAACGAGATCATCTGGAAGCGAACGACCGCTCACAGCAGCGCCAAGAAGTACGCCCCGATCCACGACACGATCCTCTACTACGGCATGGGCGACGTGACGTGGAACTCACCCCGGACGGACTACGATCCCGGATACCTCGACAAGTACTACCGCTTCGATGACGGAGACGGACGCCTGTATTGGCGCGACAATCTCTGCGCGGCAGGCACGCGCAAGGGCAGCTCTGGGCAACCGTGGCGCGGCATTGACCCGGCGGCAAAGGGCATGCACTGGAAGTTCATCACGACCACCCTCGACGAGCTGGATGCCGCAGGCCGCATCTACTGGCCGCCACGAGGCACGATGCCTCAGTACAAGCGGTACCGGGATGAACTCAAAGGCAAGGCGGTCGCCGACATCTGGGACGATATCGACCGCATCAACCCGGTCGGGTCCGAGCGCCTTGGCTTCCCAACACAGAAGCCGGTCGCCCTCATGGAGCGGATCCTCTCCGCGTCGTCCAATCCAGGCGATATCGTCCTTGATCCGTTCTGCGGATGCGGTACGACTCTCGTCGCAGCTCAGCTCCTCGATCGTCCCTGGATCGGCATTGATATCAGCCCGACCGCTGTCGAGCTGGAGAAGCGTCGGCTCGTCAAACTCGGCGCGGCTGTCAAGCTCGTGGGGATGCCAGTCACCGAGGATCAACTTCGCGCCCTCAAGCCATTCGAGTTCCAGAACTGGGTCATCCAACGGATGAACGGCACGCACTCGCCGCGCAAGGTCCATGACATGGGCATCGACGGCTTCAGCTTCATGCTCCACGAGCCGATCCAGGTGAAGCAGTCGAGCGCCATCGGCCGTAACGTCGTGGACAACTTCGAAACCGCCATCAAGCGGGCGAACAAAAAGAAGGGCTATATCGTCGCATTCAGTTTCGGGAAAGGCGCCTACGAGGAAGCCGCCCGGGTCAGAGGCGCTGATGGGTTGACCATAGAGCTGCTGAAGGTTGTGGACCTGCTCGAAGGCAAGGCCGATCTCGTTACGCCGGAGATCGGCTTATTCGGTGGCGACGTTCCCTTACCAGCGCCCCGCGCCGCTGACGCGCGTCCATCGGTTCAAGAGCTGGTCGCGAGCGATACCGGAGAAGAGTTGGGCCAGGTCGCGGAGGAACAGGAACCCTACTCCTCAAACTGATGCACTACCTCGCCGGGCTCCAGCATGACTTTCCGCCGATCCGGTCTCTCGAGACGCCGAGCACACTTCCCACTGAGCTGACCAGTTTTGTCGGTCGGCAGCGGGAGGTCGACGAGGCCACTCGGCTCATTGAGACCACACGCCTGCTGACTCTGACTGGTCCCGGCGGCACGGGAAAGACACGGCTGGCCATTCGAATCGCCGCTGGCCTGGACTCGTCGTTCCGCGATGGCGTCTTCTTCGTCGATCTCGCGCCGCTGACGGATCCCGCCCTGGTTGGTCCCAGCGTGGCCCGCAGCCTGGGCCTGAGCGAGCAGGCGGACCGACCGATCGTCGACCTGCTGAGAGAGCACCTCTTGTCACGGCAGCTGCTTCTCGTGCTCGACAACTTCGAGCACCTTCTTGCCGCGGGCGCGGTCGTCCAGGACCTCCTTGCAGCTGCTCCGGGGCTGAAGGTGCTGGTCACCAGCCGCAGGATCCTCAATTTGTACGGTGAGCAGGAGTTCGAAGTCCCACCTCTCGCCGTGCCCGACCCAACCGTTCCGATCGACGTCGGCCAGCTGTTGCAGTACGAATCGGTGACGCTCTTCCTCGGGCGCGCCCGCGCCGTAAGGCCAGCGTTCTCGGTGACGACCGAGAGCGCCCAGGCGGTGGCAGAGATCTGCGTCCGGCTCGATGGGCTGCCGCTTGCCATCGAGCTGGCCGCCAGCCGCATCCGCCTCCTCGAGCCCCGCGAAATCCTGGACCGGCTCGAACAGCGGCTTCCGGTGCTGACCGCCGGTGCGAGCAACGTGCCTCCGCGACAACGGACCTTGCGCGGGACGATTGAGTGGAGCTACGAACTGCTACAGCCGGCCGAGCAGGAGCTCTTCGTGCGCCTTGCCATCTTTGCCGGCGGCTGTACCCTCGAGGCGGCAGAGGCAATCTGCAATCCGGACGGCGAGCTCGGGCACGACACATTCGACGGAATCGGCTCGCTGATCTACCAGAGCCTCCTTCGGCGGACGGGAGACGCGGGCGAGTCGCGTTACGGGATGCTCGAGACCATCCGCGAGTACGGGCGCGACCGGCTCGCAGTCAGCGGCAGCCAGGACGTTGTCGGTGGGCGTCACCTGCGCTACTACCGCGATCTGGCCGAGCTCGCAGAGCCGCATTTCACGGGCGCAGACCAGGTTGCCTGGCTTGATCGCTTTGAGCGCGAGCACGCCAACGTGCGAGCTGCCCTGACCCGCGCCCTGGATGCCGGCGAGGCGGAGAGTGGCTTGCGTCTGGCTTCTGCACTCTGGCGCTTCTGGTTCCAGCGTGGGTACCTGCGGGAGGGCCGCTCATGGCTGGAGGCGGTCTTCGCGCTGAAACCCGATGGCACGCCCGCAATCCGGGCAAAGGCGTACACGGCCCTTGGCGGACTGGCCTATTGGCTGTCTGAAGTCGACGCGACGCAAACGGCGTATGAGTCTGCGCTGCGCCTCTACCGCGAGGTGGGAGATCGCGGGGCCGAGGTCGAGGCTCTCTACAACCTGTCCTCCGTGCCCGTGATGCGCGGCGACATCGAGGAATCTCGCCGCCGTCTGGAGGCAAGCCTCGCGATGGCGCGGGAGATCGGGCGCTCGGATCTCGTGGCCCAGAGCCAGCTCTACCTGAGCAGGATGACCGCAGAGCTCGGCGACCCGCAGGGTGCGCTCACCCTCCTCGACGAGGCGCTGAGCTTCTTTCGTTCTCAAGGAAATCGCTTCGGGCTCGGAGGTGCCCTGGTCGGCTTGACGGCGGTGCGTGGCCTCCTGGGGCAGTATCAGGCGGGCAGGTTTGCGTACCGCGAGGCGCTCGCCGTTTTCGCCGAGGCTGGGAACCTCCCCAACATGGGCGGACTGTTCTCGGTGATCTCGACGCTGGAGTCTTCCGCTGGTCGCCATGCTGAGGCGATCCGCATGATGGGCGCCGCGGAGGCGCTCAGGGAGAGAATCGGGGCGACGGCCCCACTGCTCGTCAAGAGGCGCGGCGATGCTGAGGCCTCGGCCCGCAAGGCAATGGGTGACGAGGAATTCGAGAAGGCGCTCGCCGAGGGTCGGCGCATGACGCTCGAGGAGGTAGTCGAATACGCCGCCAGCCTCCCCGACGGATAAGTCGATCGCGCAAGAGATGCGCTTGGATCACTGTCCGATTGCGTCAGAGATGATTCGCAGCGGCTGGTCGCGGCAGCCGCCAGCCGGGGGCGCGGCCGGGCTACCATTGACCTCCCGTGACGACCCGCAGCTCTGCAGATTTCTGCCATCTCCATGTGCACTCCGAGTTCAGCCTGCTGGACGGCCTGAGCCGGATCGGGCCACTCACCCAGCGGGCCGCGGATGCGGGCATGAAATCCCTCGCGATCACCGACCACGGGGCGATGTACGGGGCGATCGAGTTCTACCAGGCCTGCGGACGGGTGGGGATCAAGCCGATCATCGGCGTCGAGGCCTACGTGGCCCCGCGCAGCCACACCGACAAGGAAGCCAAGGTCGACGCCAACCCGTACCACATGATCCTGCTGGCCAAGGACCTGACCGGCTACCGCAACCTCATGACGCTCGTCACGAAGGCGCACCTGGACGGCTACTACTACAGGCCGCGCATCGACAAGGAGCTCCTGGCCCAGCACTCAGAGGGCCTCATCGGCACCTCCGCCTGCCTGGGCGGCGAGGTCCTCAAGCGATTGGCCGATGGCGACGAGAAGGCCGCCCGCCAGGCGGCCGACGAGTATCGGTCCATCCTGGGGAAGGACAACTTCTTCATCGAGGTCCAGGACCACGGCGTGCCCGAGCAGTCGCGCCTCCACCCGCAGCTCGTCGAGCTGGCGCGAGGCATGGGGATCCCGATGCTTGCCACCAACGACACCCACTACACCGTGCCGGAGCAGCACGAGGCGCACGACCTGCTGCTGTGCATCGGGACGGGGTCGAACCTCGACACCCCCGGTCGGCTCCGGTTCGAGACGAACGAGTTCTACCTGAAGTCGCCCCAGGAGATGCACAGCCTCTTCCGCGGTGAGCTGCCGGACGCGATGGACAACACGCTTCGTGTCGCCGAAATGGTCGACCTCAAGCTCGAGTTCGACCAGCTCCGACTGCCGCACTTTCCGGTGCCGGACGGCGAGACGGCGACAAGCTGGATGCGCAAGGAGTGCGAGCGCGGACTCCTGGCCCGATACGGCTCAGACCCCGCTGAGCCGATCCGCCAGCGGCTGGAGTACGAGCTTGGCGTGATCGAGCGGATGGGGTACGCGGGCTACTTCCTGATCGTGGCCGACTTCACCCGCTTCGCCCGGGAGCAGGGGATCATGACCACCTGCCGGGGGAGCGCGCCGGGCTCGATCGTGACCTACTCGCTGGGGATCACGCCGGTCGACCCGATCGCCTATCGGCTTCCGTTCGAGCGCTTTCTCAACCCCGACCGCGTGACGATGCCGGATATCGACATCGACTTCGCCGACTCGCGTCGCGACGAGGTGATCGAGTACGTGACCCGCAAGTACGGCGACGACCGGGTGGCGCAGATCATCACCTTCGGGACGCTTGGTGCCAAGGCAGCGATCCGCGACGTGGGCCGCACCATGAGGCTCACCTACGCAGAGGCTGACCGGGTCGCGAAGTCAGTCCCCAATGAGCTGAACATCAGCCTGGAGCGGGCGGTCGACACGTCGCCGCAGTTGCGCGAGCTGATCGCCGGGGACGAGCGGGTCGAGAAGCTGATCGGCGTCGCCAAGCAGCTGGAGGGGGTCGCCCGTCATGCCTCCACGCATGCCGCGGGGATCGTGATCAGCCGCGAGCCGCTGACCGAGATCATGCCGCTGCAGCGCGCGACGGACGGGCGCACCACCATGACCCAGTTCGAGATGCACGCCTGCGAGGCGCTGGGCCTCCTCAAGTTCGACTTCCTTGGCCTCATCAACCTGACAATCCTGGCCGATGCCGTCGACCTGATCAGGGTCCATCGAGGGGTCGCGATCGACGTCGACAAGCTGCCGCTCGACGACACGAAGACGTTCGAGCTGCTCTCGACAGGGGAGACGACCGGCATCTTCCAGCTCGAGGGCTCGGGGATGCGCCGCTACGTCAAGGAGCTGAAGCCGACCGAGGTCCGCGACCTCGCGGCCATGGTCGCGCTCTTCCGCCCGGGGCCGATGGCCAACATCCCCGCCTACATCCGCCGCAAGCACGGCCTCGAGCCGGTGACCTACCTGCACCCGTCGCTCGAGCCGGCGCTGCACGACACCTACGGGATCTTCGTCTACCAGGAAGACATCATGACCGCGGCCATCGCGATGGCCGACTACACCGGCCCGGAGGCGGACAACCTCTGCTACGCGATCCGCAAGAAGAAGGAATCAGTCCTTCGTGAGCACGAGGCCAAGTTCAAGGCAGGGGCCAAGAAGAAGGGGATCCCGCCATCGGTCGTCGACCAGGTCTTCGCCGCCTTCGAGCCGTTTGCCCGATACGGGTTCAACAAGGCGCACGCCACGTGCTACGGGCTGATCGCCTACCAGACCGCCTACCTCAAGGCCAACTACCCCGTCGAGTTCATGACCGCGGTCCTCAACGGCTTCCGGGAACGCGCCGAGAAGGTCGCCGCGGTGGTGGCCGAGTGCCGCCGGCTGGGGATCGCGGTCCGGCCGCCGGACGTGCAGGCATCGCAGGCGCTCTTCACCGTCGAGGCCGATGCGTCCGGCGCCCCGGAGGCAATCCGCTTTGGCCTGGCCGCCATCAAGAACGTGGGCGAGGGAGCGATCGAGGCGATCGTGACCGCGCGCGAGGGTCGCGGCGAGGCGTCCGACGTGGCGGGGCCGTTCGCGTCGCTCGACGACCTCTGCCGCCGCGTGGACCTGCGTACCGTCAACAAGCGCGTCTTCGAATCACTCGTCAAGGCCGGGGCGATGGCCTCGCTTGGGTCGCTCGGCTCGCTGCTCGGCCGGCTGGACATCGCGCTGGAGTCCGGCGCGCGCCATCAGCGGGACGTGGCGGCGGGGCAGGGGACGCTCTTCGACCTCTTCGCAGCGCCGGTGGAGAGCCCCGGCGCTCCGGTCGCCCCTGGCCCAGAGGAGGATGAGGTGCCCCGCAAGGAGCGGCTCCGATGGGAGAAGGAGCTGCTGGGACTCTACCTTTCGGAACACCCGCTGGGCGACATCGTGGACCAGCTGCCCGACTACGTGACCGCCTACACCGGCGAGCTGGCCGAGGAGAGCGACCAGGCCAAGGTCACGCTGGGTGGCATCATCCAGTCGACCCGCCGCGTCATCACGCGCGCCGGCTCGACCATGCTGGTGGCGACCCTCGAGGACCTGCAGGGGAGCGTCGAGGTGGTCGTCTTCCCCAAGGTCTTCGCCGAGACCGCCAACGCCTGGACCGATGACGCCGTGGTGCTCATCACCGGTCGCGTAGACCGCCGCGACGATGCTGCTCAGCTCCTGTGCGAGACAGTCCATGCCTGGGACGATGCCGTTCGGATGGGCCCCCTGGCCTTCGGCGCGGAGCGGGATCGGCTCGCCCGCGCCCGGTCGCGTCCCGGTTCCTGGAGTGCGGCCGGCAATGGCAACAGCCACGGAGCCGGGGGCGTGGCTGGTCCTCCCGTCGCGGTGCCGCGCGGCGTCGAATCGGCGGAACCGATGGTCGCCGTGCCGGTCATGGCATCGTCCGCCCCGATCCCGGTCGGGCCGGTGGAGCCTGCCGAGGAGTCGCCGGCACCCAGTGATGCGATCCCGGTCCGCGCCGGTTTCTCCGAGGGGGAGATGCCGCCGCACGGCGCGGGGACCATCTCCATCGGCTTCGGAAGCGAGGTGGACCTCGAACGATTGCTGCCGGCGATCGAGTCGCTGACCGCCGCCATCCGCGGCCGGCCCGGCTCGCTGCCGGTGGTGATCAACATCCCCGTGGCGGGAGCCACCCGCCAGGTGCGCCTCCCGCTCCACGCTGAGTGGGACGAGCAGCTCGGCGACCTCCTCACCCGCGCCGCCGGGCTGCCGCTGGCGGTCAGCCTGCTGGCCGTGGCGGTCGAGCCCTGATGCGGCTGCTATCCTGCCGGCCGTGACGACTGCCGCGCCGCGTCGCTCGCCGCGCAAGGCACCTGGCCGCAAGGCCGGTCCGCCTGCTGGCGAGAAGCTGGACGCCGTGATCCTGCGGTTCCTGCGTGCCACCCCGAACCGGGTCGTGGACCTCGCCCCGCTCGCGGAGGACCTGGGCGTCGATCCGGTCGCGATGCAGCTCGCCGTGGAGCGCCTCCATGCGCGCCGCATGGTGGTCGCACCGTTCATCGAGCCGGGACGCGCCGGCGGGGCAGAGCTGACCAACGTTGGGCTCAGGTGGCTGATCGCCCGCGAGGGCGGCAAGCCAAAGGACGTGCCGGTCGCCCTGCAGAAGGCCAAGGGCCGCGTCCGCGCCCAGGACGAAGCGGCTCGGCTGCCGCGCGCCGAGGTCTACGGGGTGAACCGCTAGTCCGCCTCCGAGCGCGCAAATTCAGATGACAGCTGCACTAGTGCGGCCTGATCGGTCCGAATGGTCGTTCCTGCAGGATCAGCGCCGCACCCGGAGCTGCCTGGTGGTCTTGGCGCTCTCCGAGCCGGCCACATCTGAATCTGCCCCCTGTTGCCAGGCTAGCCGGCCAGCGGCTACGTTCCCGGGTCGTGGGCGTGCTCACGGTCGGCGAACGACGACAGGAATCGGTGCAGGAAGGTCTTGGTTCGCTCGTCCTCGGGGTCTCCCAGGACCTGTTCCGGTGGACCGGCCTCGATGATCCGACCCTCGTCCATGTAGACGACGGTATCGGCCGCCTCGCGCGCGAAATGCATCTCGTGGGTGACGACGATCATGGTCGTCCCCTCGTGCGCCAGCTCCTCCATGACGGTCAGCACCTCGCCGACCAGCTCCGGGTCGAGCGCGCTGGTGGGCTCATCGAACATCAGGACCTTGGGCTCCATGCACATCGCCCGTGCGATGGCGACCCGCTGTTTCTGCCCGCCCGACAGGCGCTCCGGGTACTCGTCCCGCTTGTCGGCCAGCCCAACCTTCTCCAGCAGCCGCCCTGCGGTCGCCACAGCCTCGGCCTCGGGGACCCCGCGGACGCGCATGGGGGCCTCGATGCAGTTGGCCAGCACGCTCATGTGCGGGAAGAGATTGAACTCCTGGAAGAGCATCCCGGTGCGGAGCCGGATCTGCCTGATCTGCTCGCGCCTAGCCCGGGTGTTGGCGTGGAGCGGGTCGGCCTCGACGCGCAGCCCGTCGATCTCGACGCTGCCCATCGTCGGCTCCTCCAGGAAGTTCAGGCAGCGGATCAGGGTCGTCTTGCCGGAGCCGGATCGGCCGATCAGCATCACCGCCTGTCGGCGGCGAACCTTGAGGTCGATCCCCTTCAAAACGTGGTTGCGGCCGAAGTATTTCTCGATTCCGCGGGCATCGACGATGACCTCGCCAAGATGTGGGGCCTCCGACGGCTCGACGGTCATCGGTCCCCGCGCGCCATCCGTCGCTCCAGGCGCTGCTGGAAGTAGCTGAAAGTGATGGTGAGGATCCAGTAGATGGCAGCCGCGATCAGGAGGGTCTCCAGGCTCCGGAAATTCTGCCGGCCGACGAGCTGAGATCGGAAGAGCAGCTCCTCGACGGCGAGGATCGACACCAGCGATGAGTCCTTGAGCATGGCGACGAAGTCGTTGCCGATGGCGGGGATCACGATCCGCAGGGCCTGCGGCAGCACGATCCGGCGCATTACCAGTCGCTCCGGCATGCCAAGCGATTCGGCCGCCTCGCGCTGGCCCTGCGGAACGGCCTGGATCCCCGCGCGGAAGATCTCGGTCATGTAGGCGCCGTAGTTGAAGCTGAGGGCAATGATCCCGGACGGGATGGCCGGCAGGACGATGCCGACCTGGGGGAGCGCCAGGTAGATGAAGTAGATCTGAACGATGAGCGGCGTGCCGCGGACCAGGGACACGTAGAGCGCGGCGACGCCGTTGAGGTAGGGGTTGCGCGAGAGGCGTCCCATGGCACCGATGAGCGCCAGGATCGTGGCGAAGAAGATCGAGACGACCGATACCAGGATCGTCAGTCCCGCTCCGCCGAAGATGAACGGGCCCCATTCGGCGATGAAGGCGGTATCGATGTTGTCAGTGGCCCAGAGGCCGACCAGGACAAGCCCGATCACCACCAGCCACGTTCCGGCTGACTTCAGCCGGAAGAGAGCATCTGCCCTGGCCCGGCTGGCCTCGACCTGGGGGAGGATCGAGTCGGGCTTGGGCGCGTCAGCTGCGATCACGGATCACCTCCGCAAAGAAGAAGGACGGGGACCCACCCAGTGAGTCCCCGTCCCGGTGTTCGCTGGTGGCTCGCTCAGCCGCCAGACGGATCCTGGGTGAGGTCCTCCCCCTCGAACCATTTCTCGCTCAGGGTGGTGAGCGTGCCGTCTGCGTGCATCTCGCCAATCGCCTTGTCGATCTCGAACAGGAGCGCCGCGTGCGTAGGCCCACTCTTGTCGATGGCAACGGCGAGGTTCTCCTGGAAGATCGGCTCGCCGATCTTCACGATCGGCTGACCCGAAGTGACAGCGGCGTCGATCACCGTGCCCGACGTGATGAGCAGATCGAACTCGGGCCGGTTGGCCTTGATGTCCTCGACGCAGTTCGAGTCAGTGGGCCGCGTGACCGCCTCGACGCCACTCGGCAGGTCGAAGGGAAGCTGATCCACGCTGGTCACACCGGATCGTGTGCTGGCCGCCATGTAGGCGGGCGTGTAGTAGTACGGCTGGTTGAAGCTGAACAGGTCCTTGCGGCCGGTGGTGATCGTCATCGATCCCACGCTGATGTCCCAGCGGCCCGACCAGCTGCCCGCGGTGATAATGTCCCATTCCTGGTGCTGGAACTCGGCGGTGACGCCGAGCCGCTTCGCGATCTCGGTCCCGACGTCGATGTCGAAGCCCTGCCACGAGCCATCGGGCTTCCGGAACGACTGGGGCTCGTAGTTCGCGTCGGTCGCGATGGCGAGCTTCCCGCGCTGCTTGATCGTCTCCAGCAGGTCGCCGGTGGTGCTGGATGGCTCCGTGATCGCGTCCTGCGTATCCGGCTTGAGATCGCCGTTGAGCCAGTCGAGGTAGGTGGTCGCCTCGCCGACGCACACAACGGCCGGAATATCGGCTGTCGCGTTACTGGGCGAAGCCGCGCTGCTGCCTGCCGCGCTGCTGGGCGACGCCGAGCCGCTGCCCGCCGGGGTGCAGGCAGCTACCAGCATCATTGAAGCCAGCACGGTGGCCCCGAGTCGTAGATGGTTCATCGTTGGTCCTCCGTCACGCGGACCCAGCACCTTGCTCGATCCCGCCCAGGTGTAGCCCGTGGTTTACCACGCTGGGGTCGGTGCGGCAAGGATCGCGTCATCGGTACACTCGCGGCATGACGATCCCCCTCTCGCGCGCGGCAACCCTGCCTTCGCGCTACTACCTTGACCATGGCCACCTCGAGCGCGAGAAGGAACTGATCTTCGGCTCGACCTGGCAGCTGGTGGCGCGCGCCGACGAACTCCAGCGGGTCGGCGACTTCGTGCCGGTGACGGTCCTTGACGAGCCGATCGTGATCACACACGGCACCGATGGGCAGCTGCGCGGGTTCTACAACGTGTGCCGGCATCGGGCCGGGCAGGTCGCCCTCGCGCGCGGCAACCGAATGAGCCTGCAGTGCCGGTATCACGGCTGGACCTACGGCCTCGACGGCTCCTTGCGCGCGTGCCCGGAGATGGAGGAGACCGAGGAGTTCCGCAAGGAGGACTTCGGCCTGATGCCCATACGGGTCGACCGATGGGGCCCGTTCGTCTTCGTCTGCCTTTCCGCCGACGCGCCGCCACTTTCCGAGGTCATGGGCGCGATTCCCGGCGAAGTGGCGAAGGCCGGGTATGACGTCGACGGCATGCGCCTGGTCGAGCGGCGCGAGTACGTGATCGAGTGCAACTGGAAGGTGTACGTCGACAACTACCTGGAGGGCTACCACCTGCCGATCGCGCACCCGCAGCTCTTCCGCGAGCTCGACTACGACGCCTACCGCGTCGAGGAGTTCCGCTACTACTCGAAGCAGCACGCGCCCATCCGGGAGCTGCGACCGGGCGAGGAAATTGGCGTCGATCGTCGCTACCTACGCCAGCCCGGCGGTGAGGATTCGGCGCTGTACTACTGGCTCTTCCCCAACACGATGTTCAACATCTACCAGGACAACATGTCCTCGAACGTGATCCTGCCGCTGGGCGTGGACCGCACGCTGACGATCTTCGAGTGGTTCTTCGCCGATCCGGGCACGGGGCCTGGCTGGGAGTCGATGCAGCAGACGATCGCCTTCTCCGACGAGATCCAGCAGGAGGACATCGTTATCTGTGAGCAGGTCCAGCGCGGCCTGCGCTCGCGGTCCTACGATACGGGCCGCTTCTCGGCCAAGCGCGAGAACGGCGTCTACCACTTCCAGAACCTGGTCCGCGAGTTCCTCGGAGGTGGGAGTTGATGGCTCGGCTCGCCGCGGGTGTCGTCGGCTGTACCAATCCCATTGGTACACCAACGCAGTCGGCCGGTTCCAACATGGATATTGGCTCCAGCACGGGTTTCGGCACCAATGCCATTGGTGACATCGCACATCTGTCACAACGAACGTCCCGTTGCACCAATGGTGTTGGTAATCGCGTGTGCGTCGGCGCCTTCCGATGACCGCCGCGCGCCAGGATGGCCGCCTGACGGTGGCCCTCGTCTCGGAGGTCTTCTGGCAGCCGGATGGCCTCGGCCGTCTCGCGGAGCGGCTCGACCGGTGCGTGCAGCGCGGCGCCGACCTGGCGATGCTGCCCGAGCTCGCCCTCAACCCCTGGCGGCCGGCGACCAAGGACGCGGTCGAGGACGACGCCGAGCCGATGGACGGGCCCCGCGCCAGGGCGTTGGCCACGGCCGCCCGCGAGGCGGGGATCGGCGTGGTGGGAGGGATCATCCACGCGGATGCCGAGACCGGACGACGGACCAGCCGGGTGCTCGTGTTCGATCGGTCTGGTGAGCTAGTGGCCACCTACGAAAAGCTGCACCTGCCGGAGGAGCCGGGCTTCTGGGAGACGAGCCACTACGAGCCCGGGACGGAGGCGCCGCGACGGATAGACGCCTTTGGCGTGCCGCTCGGCGTCCAGGTCTGCAGCGACACGAACCGGCCGGAGGGCTCGCACCTGCTCGGCGGGCAGGGGGCGGAGGCGATCCTGATCCCGCGGGCCAGCGAGGAGCGGACCTACCAGCGCTGGAAGATCGTCTTGCGCGCGAACGCGCTGACGAGCTGCAGCTACGTCCTGTCCGTCAACCGGCCCGATCCGGAGGAAGGGGTGCTGCTGGGTGGCCCTTCGATCGCGGTCGACCCGAACGGCAACGTCCTCCTCGAGACCACCGATCAGGTCGCCATCCTGACCCTCGAGTCGCGCGTGGTCAGCGCGGCACGGGTCGCCTATCCAGGGTACCTGCCGGTGCGCGCACGCCTGTATGCCGATGCCTGGCGCGAGATTGCGGGGAGGGACGGCGAGCCGAGCTGAGGGCGCTCAGGAGAAGGTGAAGGTGCCCTCGCCCAGGAGCTCTTCTCCGCGGTAGATGCGAAGGATGTGGGTTCCCTTCCCCCACGAGCCGTAGAGCTGGGCCATGGAGTATTTGAGCTTGAGGCCGTCGCTCAACAGGGTCTTATCGACCAGAACGACGCCCTGCTCCCGGGTCTGGACGACCGTCTCGCTGCCATCAGCCTCAACGCGCACGACCGCACTTTCGAGCCGGTCCACGCCGATCGGCGCAGCCAGGCTGATGGCATACGCGAAGCCGGGGCTGGCCGTTGTGAAGGTCGTGGTCTCACCGACGATCTTCCTGGCGTTGTTGTCCCAACTCGTACCAAAGATGACGGTGGCCGGCAGGGCCGGCGACGGCACGACGCTCGGGCTGACAGCGACGCTCGGAGCAGCAGAGGCCGAGGCGCTCGCAGACGGCGTGGGGGAGGGTGTCTGCTCGGCGATGTTGGGTGCGGGCGGGATGAGGCCCGAAAGGATCAATCCCAGCGCAATGGCAGCCAAAATGGCGCCCAGCGTGCCACCGATCGAGGTGAGCGAGGCCTGGTCGGTCGGGAAGAGGCCGCCTGGGCCGGTGGAGACCGGGGCGGCTGGCTGGATGGCGTATCCACATGAGCGGCACACCTGGGCCCACGAAGGGTTCTCGTGGCCGCAGTTGAAGCATTCAACGGTGTCGCCGGTCATCGGGCCAGAGCCTAGCACGCAGGTGGCCGCCGGCGGTGAGAACGCCGACGGCCTGTGGATGACCCCGCAACGGGTCGTCCGCCGGGGATGCTAGCCGAGCGATTGAGCACTGCCAAGCGGGCCTCGCGTGGACCCCTTCGCGTCAGTGGTTGGAGGTGAACTGGAAGCAGGCGACGTCGTATTGCGCGACAGCGTGGCTGCTGTTGGCGTGGAGCAGGGACTGCGAAGCGTCGCTGCCTGCATACACGGTCTCGGCGTGCGCGAAGCCTTCGGTCAAGAAGCCGTGGGGCTCGAGCTCTGCTCCTTCATCACCACATTCGGCCGATGGCTGGCCGGTGCCGGCTGGATTCGAGGCAGCGAGTGTGCCCGAAGCCAAGGAGAGCACCAAACCGGCGCCAAGGGTGGCAGCAAGTGCCAGGGAACGGGTGACCGTGATGGATCGTCTCATCGGGATACCTCCAATTGGAACGGCATTTCAGGCGGTATTTGTGACTACGCCGCGGGTTACCGCTGGAGGAGGCCGATGCTCGCTCTCTGCGAAGCCCGGCTGTCATATGTCCGCACCCTGCAGCCCCCCTCCTGCAAGGTCCCAGCAACCTGGGCGGTCTATACCTAGACGATGATCCTGGTGCGGCTTGCAGGTCCAACCATCTCGGTCGATGTGCGCGTGCTCGAGGTTCGCGGGCGCTGGATTGCCTCCGCCGACACGGCAAACGGGCCGACCCTTGGCCTTGGTTTCGCAGCCGATACGGCGATCGAACGGGCGTTGCAGCCCTTCGAGGAGAGCGTCGCGGAGCTGCTCGGCAGCCTCCACCGCCAGGACCTCAGCTAGGCGTAGAGGAGAGCAACCATGTACATCGGCGGTGGAATCCTCGGCTTGATCCTCCTGATCCTCCTGATCCTCTGGTTGACTGGCAACCTCTGATCGTCCGAGCTACTGCCCATAGCCGTCACCACAGCTCCCTGCCAGGGGGGCCCAGCTTCGCTGGCCGCCTGAGTCCGCCCTCGCGATGATGCGATTCCTGCGAGACCAGGGGTTGGCCATCGTCATGTTCGGCATCTTCGCCGTGACGCTGGTGGGCCTCGTGTTCGCAGGATGGGACAGTTTCAACCGCGACCGGGCAATGGTCGGCGAGGCTGAGGTCACGTTGACGGCGTACGTTGCCTCACCGGACTTCGGCGAGGCGATATTCGAGAACTGGGAGAGCGAGTTCCTGCAGATGGGCGCCTACGTCCTGCTGACTGCTTTTCTGTTCAGCCGCGGATCCGCCGAGTCGCGGGACCCCGACCACCCCGGCCCCCAGGTCGAGGATCTTGGCCCTGCGGGCAAGCGCCGCAAGGTTCCCTGGCCCGTGAGGCGCGGCGGACTCGCACTCACGATCTATGAGCACTCCCTGACGATCGCGCTCTTCGCCTTCTTCCTCGTCTCGTTCGTCCTCCACGCAGTGATGGGTGCCGGCGCCTACAGCCGAGAGCTGGTCCAGGAAGGCGGGAGGGCTATCGGCACCCTCGACTACCTCGGCACGTCGAGGTTCTGGTTCGAGTCGCTGCAGAACTGGCAGAGCGAATTCCTGTCGGTGGGCGCCCTGATCGTCTTGTCGATCTTCCTGCGGGAGCGCCGGTCGCCGGAATCCAAGCCGGTGGCGGCCACGGACGCACAGACAGGCGCCTAGGCACCGATTGGCGCCCCTTCCGTGGTCCGCTCTCGCTGCTACCTGCGGTAATTCCAGCAGCGTTCCGAATCGCTAAGGAGCGGCGCCGATCGACTCCCTTTCGCCAGGGATTGGCTTCGGTACCTGATGCTCCCGAGTGTTGACAAGTCGCACCAAGTTATCCACACTCGCGAACCGCGCAGAGTGGAGTTGACATTGCACCCGTCCCGCAAGACCGCCCTCCTGCAGAACGACCAGATGGATGGAGTGCACGTTGAGCTCCTGGCCGAAGCGATTGCCGACGTGAGCACGAGGGCACGGTGTTACCTCTCGGAGCCTGCCGACGCGGCGTGGCACGACCTAGTAGAGGCGCTGACGCGCACATACGGTGACCGCGAGACCTACGACCTCCTTCGTGCGGTCGCGATCCACTCCCAGACATCCCGACGCTGACCGAACCCCATGCTGCCGGGCGCTAGCTGTCACGATTTGGTACTGGGCTGCTCGTGGCCTTCCCTCGAGCGGACGCAGTACTACATCGTTGGGGTGGAGTTGCAATAGTGACGATTCGGGCGAGGGGTCCCGGCCGCGCCGCACATCGCGGGCGACGCGTCCCGCTCGGTTTGGCGGCCCTGCGCGTGTGAGCACGGGCCATGAGGGGACCTCCGGTCGCCAGTCAATCATCACGTTCCCGGTCAGTGTCCCGTGTGGCCATCGGACCCGGTGGCCGAACGCGGTGCGCAAAAGCACCACTTTTTCCACACCCAACCGCACATAACCTCACAAGATGGTCCACTTGTCGGGTCTGGGTACTTTGCAAGCCAGGACGAAAGTCCTATGCTCCGACGATTGGAATCATCAGATCCATCCTTCGATCTATAACCGAGTTGAGGAGACAACCATCGTGAGAAGGCTCTTGGCTCCACTGGCCGCCGTTGCGCTGACCTTGGCTACAGTGGGCTCCGTGCTCGCCTGGGCCCGCCCGATGCTGACCGCGGAGTGCGCCCCGGACGCGAATAGCCTCGCGTGGAAGATTAGCCTCCAAGGCCCCGAGGACAACTACAGCATCGACTGGTCGTTCGATTCGGCCTTCGCCGGCGCCACCACCGTCGACTTCCTCACTGCCGGCGACCACAGCTTCACGACGCCGCGCGGCGGCTGGAAGCTCTACGTGCGCTGGTCAAGCCATCATGACTCCCATGCGCAGGCCGACGCGAACCTACAGATCTGCCAGCAGGCCAGCCACAGTCAACCTGCAAGTGGCGAGCAGTCGGTCGACGCCGGAACCGGAACGTCGGGAGGAGGCACCATCCCGGATGCTTCAATGGACGGCACCGGATCGAACCCGATCCCGACCATCCTCTTCAGCCTTCTGCTGCTGGGATCGCTGACGGCCATGGTTGTCACCAACGTCAAGACCGCCAAGGACGCCCCCCCGATTCGCTAGGGATCGACGGCCTCCACACTTCCGATCTACGGCGGTTCACCTCTTGGGCAAGGTGCGATCTAGGCTGTGGAGCATGCCCTCGAGCAAGTGAGGGGATCGTGGACGAGCTGAGAGCGAGCCTGCCGCGGGCGGCACTGGCCTAGGGCCTGAGCTGGTCGACGCGCACAGTCCGAGCGGAATGCGCCACGAGCCGCGTGGACTTGGCCTCACGATAAGCATCGTGCTCTTGGTCCTCGCCGTCCTCGCCGGCCTTGCCGTAGGCGGGTGGCAATGGGCGAGCCGAGGGATCACAGTCGAGGTCGTATCCGTCCCGGCCATCCCTGGCCAGTGGCGCGAGGTCGGGGCTCCGACCGTCCGCGGGCGCCCCGCCAATCATCAGTTCGACTGTGCTGATGGGTATCCCGGGATAGGGAAACCCAATGGACCAGCCCTTGTCGGGGGGAATCTGCAGTATGCCGATTCGGATTCGAACCCGGACTTCGTGCGATGCTACGCCCTCTTCGGGCATCAAGAAGAGATCACGGAATCTCGATTCCGAGACCCCGAATTGGAGGATCTACGACAAGCGGCGCGGGCAGGGGTCGTCGCCTACGTTTTCCTGCTGGCCTTCACGCTTTCGAATCGCGCGCTACGCCGCAGGAGCGCCGAGTAAGTCGTCCTTCGTTGCTCGAGTTCACGCGGCGCGGGCCGTGGTCCGGACTAGGCCCTTGCGCTCGCTCGGTCAGCGCGTCGAGTTGAGCCATCGACAGCCCGCCGAGCTCTCCGCTCGTGGCGGGCAGCATAGGAGTGTTGACAACTTGCACCAGGTTATCCACACTCGCGCTCCCACGCAGGCGGAGACGACATTGCACGAATCCAGTGAGACCGCCCTCGTGCAGACCGACCCGACGGGTGGAGCACGCGCCGAGCTACTGGCTGCAGCGATTGCCGACGCGGATGCCGAGCACAACGGTAACCGGGACCACGGGGACCTGCATGTCGCTGCCCTCGATGCTGAACGTGACAGCCTGCTACGGCTGCTCGATCAGGCCATCACCGAGCGCGATGCGGCGCGGGCTGCTCTTGCCGACGGGACTGCTGACGTGCGCACGTGGGCGAGGTGTTACCTGCGGGAGCCTGCCGACGCTGCTTGGCACGAACTGGTCGAGGCACTGACGCGGAGCTACGGTGAGGGTGACACGTACGACCTCCTTCGTGCAGTGACAATCCATTCCCAGACCAGCCGCCGCTGATCCTGCTCGCTGGCTGAGGCGATGCCCCGCGACCAGGCTGGATGGCTCCGCCGTCGCACGGTAGCCGGCAAGAGGCTATGCGCTAGCGTGGGACGCTTGCTGACCGGACCAAGGGCGTCGGAGCGGGGGTACCGCTGTCCTAGTTTCCCGCACGCATCGCACCCATAGACTGCAAGCGAGGTAACCCAACAAACAGGGGATACAGGATGGCTGGATTCTGGGAGTGGCGCCGCGGGGCGCAGGAGACGAGTTCAACCGCGCTCGCCGTCGAGGAGGCTCCACTCGAGCCAGTGGAGCTCTACACCGGCAGCGCAATGCTGTTCGGCTTGGTCGAGCCTGACGGACGCCGGCTATCGGACATCCTCAACTCGAGCTCGCACCTGTCCCTTCATGATGCGCGTTCGACAAGCATCATCGACGGCGTGGAGGGCACCGAGGGCGAAGGCTGGACCTCGGTCCCGGCCGACGAGATCTTGCTGATCATGCCGCCGGAACACATGTCGCCTCGCCAACTGCGCGTCAACCGCCGCCAGCACCGGGTACGGATTGCCACGGGCCCATACCAGGTTATCGGTAATGCGCACCTGCCTCCCGGCGTCGGTCTCGACGCCTATGCACTGCAGAAGCGTATTCGCTTCTTGGCGGTCACCAAGGCGGTGGTGTACTCCACCGACGACACGGCGCTAGAGCGCATGGCGCATGTGGTGCTGGTCAACATCGGACCGATCGCGGAGCTGACGGAAGTCCTCACCATTTCCTGAGAGGCCGCCCTCTCGGATGGGTGCCACGCTGCCACGGATTGCCGGCCAGTGAGAGAGGCTAGGGTGGTCCGCTTACTGCCGGCCTATTGGCCGCGCGCAACGACGCGTGCGCCCAGCTTCGTCGGTTCCGACGACAGACGGCGTGAGCGTGCAAGGGGCCTACGGAAAAGTGGTGCGTGCGGGCAACGCCCCGGGTGGAGCTCACTTTCGTGCAGCTGCCGACCGGACGTACCATGCTGTTTCCATTCATTAGTATTTGGTGGGAACCAATGTCTCAGCTCCGAAGGTCGCTGGCTGCGTCGATCACCTTGGCACTGCTGGCGACGACGCTGTCGATCAGTGTCGTTGCGGCCGCTCCAACTCCACTGATGCCGGACCTTGGAATGGCCCGACTGCGAGGGTTCAGCGTCGATAGGACGTCAACGCCGGGCAAGACAAAGCTTCGCTTCACGACCGTCATCATCAATATCGGCGATGGTCCGTTCCAGGCTTTTGGGCACGGTCCGAAGACAAATGGCGAGCTGCTCGTCGATGGCATGATCAAGGACAGCGCTGGCAATTGGAGTAGCTATGCGACGCCCTACCACATGATTTTCGCCGGAGATGCGCACCAGCATTGGCACGTCAAAGACATCGAGCGCTACGTCCTGCGAAACACCGCAGGGCAGAACAAGGGCACCGGCGAAAAGCATGGCTTCTGCTTCTACGACAACGAGGAGTTCGATCTGTCGTTGCCCGGAGCACCCTCGTCGCCGAGGTACACGGGATGCGGGCGCAACCAGGACACGAACGTCACGGTGGGACTCTCGGTCGGCTGGGGTGATCACTATCCAGCCAAGATCCCCGACCAGTACATCGACATCACCGGCCTGCCATCTGGCAACTACACGCTTACGGCCACCGCCGATCCGGGGCGCGGCTTCATGGAGCGGTGCGAGGGCAACAACATCACCACAGCCACGCTGCACATAACCTCTACGAGCGTGACGGTCGTCACCGCGGGTACGCCCTCAAAGAGGTGCTAGCCGCACTCCGAAAGGCCCCCTCGGAATAACTCATAGGTAGTGATTAGATCCGCCCTCGCAGGTCGTGCCTCCACCCATATTTCCGAGGGAGCCGACGCTCTGACCTCGCCGTTCAAGCACTGGTCATCGGTCCACGTGCGGTGGTCCCAGCCGCTCGCGCCATGCCCGCGGCGAACAGGCGCCGCGGGGCGGCGGGATGCCGAGGTCGGCGGCAGCCTTACGACAGATCAGATCGGCCCAGATGCGGCGGATGGTGGACGGGCGCCAGCTCCAGATATTTGCAGCCCGCGTGCAGGCCAGAGGTAGCGCCCGGCACGCGTCCGGTGGCAGCGCCGTTGGTGCTTGGTGGCGATCTCAGCTGGCCGCAGATCGCCCGTGTCATGCAGGTGGCGCAGCCGCTCGATGGCGCGGCTCATGGCGGGGTTGCCGGGATCATCGTGAAGGTGGGCGTAGATGTCGTCGCAGTCATCGGTGGCCAGGCCGGGGCGACCAGCTTGCTACCAAATTTGGTGCCGGAGGTGAGATTTGAACTCACACGAGCTTGCGCTCATCGGTGTTTGAGACCGACGCGTCTGCCAGTTCCGCCACTCCGGCGCGGGGAACGCATGGTACCCGCGCGGCAATCGGGCGGCTAGGTGGCCGAGGCTAGGCGCGGACTTCCTGGCGCATGAACTGGATGTAGCCGATCGCGAAGCAGATCACGGTCAGCGCCACCAGCGCCACGACGTGCGGCCACACCAGCAGCAGGCTCTGGTCGAGCGACAGGAGGGTGGGAATCTGCTGCTGCGCCTGTGACAGCTGGCCGAGCGTGGCCGGCGTGTTCGTGCCAGTCAGCGAGGGATTGAGCAGGACCGATGACGCCTCCGAGTACAGCGTCGTCGGCAGCAGGCGCAGCACGAAGGCGTGCAGCTGGTAGAGGCCGAGCGCCCGGTCGATGGCCGTGCTGTCGCTCACTGGCGCAATCGCACCCAGGATCAGGTTCAACAGGAAGCGGCCGAACATGGCCACGGCCATCCAGACCCCGAAGCCGATGAGGGCCGCCGTGGCGGCGCGATGCACCACCACCGAGAGGAGGAGCCCGAACGCGAGCCAGACCCCGACGTACGCGATCGTCATCACGAACCAGACGATCAGTCGCAGCACCTCCGACCACGCGGGCACGATCCCGAGCCGCAGCAGGCCGAAGCCGGAGATGAGCAGGACCACCGACAGCAGGACCAGTGTGATTGCCACCAGGGACGCGACGAACTTGCCGTTGATCACGTCGTCGCGGTGGATCGGCTGAGCGACCAGGCGGGGCAGCGTGCCCTGCGCCCGCTCCCCGTTGACCGCATCGAACGCGAAGGCAATGCCGAGCAGCGGTGCAGCGAGGCCGATGAATCCCTGCACGCTGACGTCGAGCCCGAAGATGGAGACGTCCTGCGGCCCGATGATGAAGAGCGCCAGGAAGACCGCTTGGGCCCCGCTCACCTGCGACGCCAGTTCGTGGATCCGCTCCGTCGCCAGGAAGAGCGGGATCCCCGCTGCCAGGCCGAGCACGATGAGCAGGACGAAGAAGCGAACGCTCAGGACGTGATCCGCGAATTCCTTGGCGGCCACGACCAGCCATCCGGAGCGCGGGACGCTCCGCGCCGGCGGAGGTGCAGCCGCCTCGACTGCCGTCATGCGACGGCTCCGACCGGCCCAGCGGATTCGACCGCATCCCGATGCAGGCCGGCTTCGAGGAGCGCAGCGCGATAGATGTCGTCCAGCGACGGCTCGGAGGAGCGGATGGCAGTGAGGCCCAGCCCATCGCGGGCGGCGCCGGCAAGCACCGCCTCGCGCACCAGGCGTCCGGCGCTGGCCGGTCGAACCTGCAGCCGCCATGGCGCTCCGGGAGCGGAGGCGGGCTCCACGTGCTCGACCTGCGGGATACCGGCCAGGAACGGCCCGATGCGCTCCGCAGCCTCGGTCGCCTGCTCCCCATCGAACGTCACCTCGACCTGGCCGGTGTCGTTGCCGAATCGGGTCGCCAGCTCGGACACGGTCCCCAGGCCGATGAGCCGGCCGGCGGCGAAGATGCCAACCCGGTCGCACACGGACTGCACCTGGGTCAGGAGGTGGCTCGAGAGGAGCACCGTCACGCCGCGCTCACGCACCAGGTCGCGCAGAAGCTGGAGGATCTCGACCACGCCGATCGGGTCGATCGCCGCGGTCGGTTCGTCGAGGATGAGGATGTCGGGGTCTTTGATCAACGCATCCGCGATGCCGAGCCGCTGAAGCATTCCGCGTGAATAGGTGTCCGCCCGGCCATCACCGCGGTGGCTCAATCCCACCTGGCCGAGCGCCTCGTCGATCCGGCCCTCGGCCTCCTCGCCGCGGAGCCCGTTGAGCCGTGCCGTGTACCGCAGGTTCTGGCGCCCGGTCAGGTCACCGTAGAAGCCGACGCTGTCGGGCAGGTAGCCTACCTGGCGCTTCACGCGGAGAGCGTCCCGAGCCGGGTCGAGGCCCATCACCCGCGCGGTGCCAGCAGTCGGCTCGGTCAGGCCCAGGAGCATCAGGATGGTGGTCGTCTTGCCTGCCCCGTTCTGCCCCAGCAGGCCGAAGATCTCCCCACGACGCAACTCCAGGTCGAGGCTGTCGACAGCCACCAGCTCGCCGTAGCGCTTCGTCAGCCCGGCGGCGACGATGGGCGGTTCGCCGATCTCGGTCACCTGCGCCCGTACCGCTGGAAGACCCACCACAGGCCGAACAGGACCAGCGCAATGAGTGCCAGCCCCACGAATCCGAAGAGCGGCGATGTCTCGATCGTCATGCGGATCTCGACCGTGCCGTTCGCGTTCGCGGCCGTGGCCTTGTAGGTAACGACGTAGTCGCCCGCGATCGCGTCGTTGGACGGCACCACCGTGGCGGTGATGGTCTCGTCTTGGCCGGCGGCGACGCTGGCGACCGTGTCGGACGGGCTGAAGGTGACCGTCCAGTCGGTCGGCGCGGTGGCGGAGAGGACCACATTCTCGAGCGGCTGGGTTCCGCCGTTGTGGAGCACCAGCTGCTGGGTGATCGAGCTGCCGGCCGCACCCGAGTTGCTGAGACGCTGGTCAGGAGTGCTCAGGGACAGGGAGTTGGTCCCGGTGATGACCACAGTCGGCTTGGCGTCGATCGTCCGGTCGCCGACCGTGGCGCGCACATTGATGTCATACGTTCCCGGGGGGACATCCGTCGGGGGCTTGACCGAGACCGACACGCCGGCGCTGTTGCTGGCCTTGACCACGGCGCTCGCCGCCTGTGACTGCCCCGTGAGCGTGGCGTTGACCTCCCAGCCCTCGGGACCGACAGCGGTGACGGCGAAAGTGAGGTCCTCCGCACTGTCGTTGCGCAGGTTGAAGTTGAAAGTGAAGTTCGTCCCCGAAGCGCCCTGCAGCGAGGGATAGTCGCTGGTAAGGGTCACGTCACCGGCCGCCGCGCCGCTCAGCTGAACGGTCAGAGGCAGCGTCGTGCGGGCCGCGCCGGCCGCGCCGGCCGCCGCGCTCACCGTCACCTTCGAGAC
>JACDEL010000077.1 GCA_013816405.1 Chloroflexota bacterium
GGCCAGCACCACGCGCTCGGGCGCACGCACGACGCCGGGCCCCTAGCGCGCGGGCGCGCCCTCGCGCGCCGCAACCGCTGCCTCGACCCATCCCGGAATCTCGCGTCGCAGGGTGGCCAGCGGCACCGAGCCGTGCGCCAGCACCTCGTCGTGGAAGGCGCGCAGGTCGAATCGGTCCCCCATGAACTCGCTCGCCTCGCGCCGCGCGCGTTCGATCTCACGCTGCCCGATCTTGTACGACAGGGCCTGCCCGGGCCAGATGGTGTAGCGGTCGACCTCGATCTCGGCATCGACGAGTGGCATCGAGCCGCGCTCGTGCATGAACTCGATGGCGCGAGCACGACTCCAGCCGAAGTCGTGCAGCCCGGAGTCGACGACCAGCCGGGCAGCCCGGAATCCCTGCATGTCGAGCATGCCGATCCGCTCCGCATCGGACTGGTAGAGGCCCATCTCGTCGGCGAGCCTCTCGCAATAGAGGCCCCACCCCTCGCTGTACGCGGCTCCGGCCATCCGCGAACCGAGGGTCCGGAAGGCCGGCAGCCCGGTCAGCTCCATCTCGATCGCGAGCTGGAAGTGATGGCCGGGAGTCGCCTCGTGGAAGGTGATCGAGGCGATCTTGTGGAGATCGCGCTGCTCGGGCTGATACGTGTTCAGGTAGTACTGGCCGGCGCGCGAGCCGTCGATCGAGGGCGGCATGTAGAAGGCCGGCGGCACCTCCCGCTCGCGGTACTCCTCGACCGCCTTGACTTCGCAGTCCGCTCGCGGTAGCCGGCCGAAATAGGCCGGTGCGCTCGCGAAGGCACGCGCCGTCTGCTCGGAGGCGAGCTCAATGATCCGCTCACGCGACGAGGTGTGATTGGCCGGATCCTCTCCGAGTGCCCTCGCGTAGGCGAAGCGGTCGCGATATCCCGCACGCCTCGCGATCTCGTCCTTCTCCGCCTCGATGTGGGCCAGGTCCTCCATCCCGAACCGATGCACCTCGTCCGGGGTCGTGTCGATGGTGGTGTGCATGCGGATCCCCAGCCGATACGCCTCCTCCCCGCCGGGCGTGCTGGAGATGCCAGGCTCTGGTCGCGCCTGCGCCTCGTATTCATCGGTGAGGAAGTCGCGGAGAGCCTGAAGCGCGGGATAGAGGTGCGTCTCGACCGAGGCGCGGACCCGCTCACGAGCAGCGTCGTCAGCAACGTGCGCCATGCCCACCGCCGGAAAGGACTGGGAGGGGAGCGCGAGCATGCGCTCGATCTGTTCGATCTCCCTGCGCACGGGGATCGCGGCGCTGGTTCGGCCGTCTGCCATCCCTTCGCGGAGGGTCGCGATCTCCTGGTCGATCGCCGCGGGAAAGGCGGCGAAGCGGGCCAGCAGGGCCTCGAGCCCATCGGGTGTGTCGGCGATCTGGTACTGGGCGATCCGGACCGGCATGGTCTGGGTGCCGAAGATGTGGTTGATCGCCAGCTGGTACTGCTTCTTCTCCAGCGCCTCGAGGTGCGTGCTCGCCACCAGGATCAGCATGTCGCGCGTTATCACCTGCTCTGGATCAAGCCCCGACGGATCGATTGCCTGGGCTTCGGCCAGCGTCTCGCGATAGGCGGCCTCGTCCGTGGCCCTGCCTGCCTCGCCCAGGTCGGGGAGGCGGTCGTCCCAGCGGTCGTCACCGAGGATGGTGGCGTAGACCGGGTCTCGCTCGAGCGCTCCCTCCCAGAAGTGGTCTGCCAGCTCGTTGACGGCGGCGTTCGGGTCGGCGTTGCTCACGGGCGCGGAGTCTCCCTGTGTGGACGTGGCGGCGGCGAGGAGTTTAGCCGGTCAACGACCATCGAACAGGTCGGCCAGCAGGGCCGGTGGCGTCTCCTCGAGCTGGTCGTAGCGGCATTCCGAAGGCGGCTTGTCCGGCCGCCAGCGCTTGAAGGTGGTGGCATGCCGGAACCGGTCGCCCTGGAGATGGTCGAAGGCAACCTCGCACACGAGTTCCGGCCGCAGGGGCTCCCACGAGAGGTCCTTGCCCCGATTCCAGCGCGAGGTTGCGCCCGGCATGCGCTTCCCCGCGGCGGCGGCCTCCCATTCCTTCCACTCCTTCCACGGGTGCCCGTCAAGCGCGTCCACGCGATATGGCTCGAGGAAGGCCACCAGCTCGCGCCGTCGCTCCTCAGTGAATGATGAGGTGACGCCGGCGTGCTGCAGCTGGCCGGCGTCATTCCACAGGCCGAGCAGCAGGGAGCCGACCATGGTGCCTGGTCCGTTCTTGTGCCAGCGGAATCCGGCCACGACGCAGTCGGCCGTGCGGAGGTGCTTGATCTTGGCCATCTCCCGCTTGCCGGGCAGGTACCGCAGGTCCGCGCGCTTGGCGATCACGCCGTCCAGTCCGGCTCCCTCGAAGACGTCGAACCAATGACGGGCCACCGCCGGGTCGCTGGTCGCTGGCGTGAGCAGGACCGATTCCGGCGCCTCGGCCAAGAGCCCCTCAAGCCGAGCGCGACGATCGTCGAGCGGGGCGTCCCGCAGGTCATCGCCGCCTTGAGCGAGGCAGTCGAAAGCGACGAACGAGGCGGGCGTATCGGCCGCCAGCATCGCGACGCGGGAGGCCGCGGGGTGGATCCGGAGCAGCAGCGACTCGAACTCCAGCCCACCATCGCGGGCGATGACGATCTCCCCGTCGAGCACGAAGCGGGCCTCCGGGCCACCCACGGCGCGCAGCGGTTCGAGGAGCTCCGGGAAGTATCGGTCCAATGGCTTCAGGTCCCGGGACTGAAGGTACAGATCCGGCCCGTCGCGAAAGACGAGCGCTCGGAAGCCGTCCCACTTCGGCTCGTAGCGCCAGCCTTCCCCAACCGGCAGCTCTGGCGTTGGCTTGGCCAGCATCGGCGCGATGGGAGGCTCGATCGGGAACGACATGGGGACCGATGATACCCGCGACCCTGTTTCGGCCATACTCGCCGCGATGAGCATCTCGATCCAGTTTCTGGGGGCTGTTGGGACCGTCACCGGCTCGCAGTTCCTCGTCACCGCGGGTGATCGCCGCGTGGTCATCGACTGCGGGATGTTCCAGGGCGCGCCGGATGAGGTGGGCCGCAATCGGATGCCGTTCGCGTACGAGCCGAAGAGCCTCGACGCCCTGCTGCTGACCCACGCCCACTTCGACCATTGCGGCCGCATCCCCGCGCTGGTCAAGGCCGGGTTCCGTGGACCCATCTTCGCCACCGGCGGCACCGCCGACCTGGCCGAGATCGTCCTGCGCGACGCCGCCAAGCTCCAGGCAGAGGCCGAATCGCGTTGGCTGAAGAAGCACCCAGCGGAGGCTGGTGCTGACGACACCGATTTGGCGAGCGAGGAGGAGGCGGTCGAGAACGATGCGCAGATGCCCGCTAGGCTGCGGGCGGGTCCCGCGGAGGGGACCACGATGACTCGCGCCGCGCTCTATTCGATGGCGGACGTCGAGCAAACCGTGACCCAGTTCAAGCCGGTTGCCTACGACACCGCCGTGGACCTGCTGGATGGAATCACGGCCACGTTCCGTGACGCCGGCCACATCCTCGGCTCGGCGATCATCGAGCTGAAGGTCACCGAGGGTTCGACCTCGACCACGATCGTCTTCTCCGGCGACCTCGGCCGCAACGACACGCCGATCCTGCGCGACCCGACCCCGATCAGCCACGCCGATTTCGTGCTCGTCGAGTCGACCTACGGCAACCGCGAGCACGCGCCGCACGAGCAGGCAATCGAAGAGCTGGCGAAGGCGATCAACGAGGTCGCCGCCGATCGCGGCGTGCTGCTGGTGCCCAGCTTCGCGATCGGGCGCACCCAGGAGCTGGTCTGGGTCCTCGACGAGCTCTATCGCAATAAGCGGATTCCGCAGCTGCCGCTCTATCTCGACTCCCCAATGGCAAGTCGGGCGAGCGACGTTTACCTCCGTCACCCGGAGGACTATGACGAGGAGACGGCCACCCTCCTGCGCTCTGGCGATTCCCCACTCAACTATCCCGGTCAGGCATACACCAACGAGGTCGACCAGTCGAAGGGGATCAGGACGCAGCCGCGGCCGCTGATGGTCGTCGCAAGCTCGGGGATGCTCACCGGCGGACGGATCATGCACCACCTCAAGGACTTCCTCCCGGATCCCGCCTGCACCCTGCTGTTCATCGGCTACCAGGGAGAGGGGACGCTCGGACGGCACATTCAGTCCGGCGCCAAGGTGGCCAAGATCGACGGCGTCGCGTATCCCATCAAGTGCCGCGTTCGCGTGATCTCCGGCTTCTCCGCGCACGCCGACGAGCACGAGCTCGACAACTGGCTGGGCAACTTCGTGAAGGCCGGGGGCACGAACGGCGGCAACGGGAAGCCGAAGCGAGTGTTCGTCACCCATGGCGACCCCGATGCCGCCGAGGCCTTTGCAGCGCGGATCCGGGCGATGGGCCTGGACGCCCACCTCCCGACCTACCTGGAGACGGTCCTGCTGCGCTGAGCGCCCCGAGGTTGGCTAGGATGCCGCGCATGACCGACCGACCCTTCATCTCGTTCATGACCGACTTCGGCGTCGGCTCCAGCGCCCCCGCCGTGTGCCGCGGCGTGATGCTTGACATCGCCCCCGACGCGCGACTGGTCGACGTGACGCATGCGATCCGCCACTTCGCCCTGCGCGATGGTGCGTTCCTGCTGGCACGCAGCGTTCCGTACTTCCCGATCGGCGTCCACGTGGCGGTCGTCGATCCCGGGGTGGGCACCGCTCGCCGGCCGATCGCTCTGCAGGTCGGCCGGGGCGACTACCTGGTGGGACCGGACAATGGGCTGCTGGTTCCAGCGGCAGCGGCGCTCGGGGGGATCGTCGGCGCTCGAGCCCTCGAAAACCGTGCCCTGTGGCTGCCAAGCGTGTCGCACACCTTCCACGGGCGGGACATCTTCTCGCCGGTGGCGGCTCACATGGCCACCGGCACACGCTTCGACACGGTCGGCCCCGCCCTGGACCCGGCTGACATCACGACGCTGGAGATGCCGATCGCCACGCCCCGCGACGGCGGCCTCGACACCTCGGTCCTGCTGATCGACGCCTTCGGCAACTGCCGTCTGGCGGGCGAAACCTCGGACCTTGTCACCGCCTTCGGCGAGATGGACCGCGGGCGCTCGTTCGATCTCGTCCTGCCTGACCGGGGCATGCAGCCTGCAGGACGCGTGCGAGTGCCGTGGGTGGCGACCTTCGGTGACGTCGCGGTCGGCTCGCCGCTCCTCTTCGAGGATGCCGACTACGCTGGACCGGCGCTGGCAGTGAACCTGGGATCGGCGGCGGAGGAGCTCGGTCTCGACCTTGACACCCCGGTGCGAATCGAGCCTGCCTGAGCCGATGAGCGACGGCCCGCTGCTCGAGGTGGACTCCCTCACCTTTCAATACCGGCGGGCCACCGAACCAGCGATCCGCGATCTCTCCTTCACCCTCGACCCGGGTGAGGTGCTGCTGGTGGCCGGTCCCTCTGGCTGCGGCAAGTCAACCCTGATCCGAGCCATCAACGGCCTGATCCCGCACTCGTACCGGGGCGAGCTTTCAGGAAGCGTTACGGTGGCCGGTCGAATGACAGCCCAGACACGGCTGCGCGACCTGGCCGAGCTGGTTGGGACCGTCCTCCAGGATCCGCGCAAGCAGCTGGTCGGCTCGACGATCGCCGCCGAACTCGCCTTCGGGCCGGAGAATCTCGGCCGCCCTCGTGAGGAGATCGCTCGCCGCCTGGAGTCGGTGCTGGCAGCGACCGGGCTCGGATACCTGCTCGGCCGCACCACCGATGAGCTCTCCGGGGGCGAGAGCCAGCAGCTCGCCATCGCGGGCGCCCTGATGCTGGAGCCGCGGCTGCTCGTCCTGGACGAGCCCCTTGCGAACCTCGACCCGGTTGCGGCCCATCGGCTCATCGGGTTGATTCGACAGCTGGCCGATGAAGGCACGGCCGTGGTCATCGTCGAGCACCGGGTCGAGGATGTGGTCGACGCCAACCCTGAGCGAGTGCTGTACCTCGAAGACGGGGCGAGCAGGTACCTCGGGCCCATGGATGGATTTCTGGCGATCGCCGACCCGCGCCTCGTCAAGGTACCGTTCGCCGTGTCGATGGCCCGCGCCACTGCCGCTCCCGATCAGCCCGGTAATGACGATGCGCGGATGCGCCTCGACCAGCCGACGGCGTCGCCGCGGCTCGAATGGCGCAATGTCGACGCTGGGTACGACGAACGCGCGGTCCTGCACGACGTAACGGCGAGCCTCGGACAATCCGAGCGCGTCGCGGTCCTGGGCCCGAACGGCTCGGGAAAGACGACCTTGTTCAAGGCTGCCATCGGCCTGATTCCGCTCACGGCGGGTGAGGTCCTCGTGGACGGCTCGCCCACTCACGGCCGAAGCGTGGCCGACCTGGCGGCGCTCTTTGGATATGTCTTCCAGAACCCATCCCAGATGTTGTTCGCGCCAAATGTGCAGGACGAGATCCTGTTCGGGCCACGTAACCTGGGGCGGGATCCGAACCGATTCACCGACCTGGTCAGCGGTTCGCTAGAGCGCGTCGGCCTCGCAGCTGAGCACGAGATTCGCGACCGCCCACCGCTCACCCTCTCCTTTGGCCAGCAGAAGCGATTGGCGATCGCCGTGGCGCTCGCCCTCGAGCCCCGCACTTTGGTCCTTGACGAGCCGTCCGCGGGGCAGGACCATCGAAGTGCAACGGCCTTTATGAGGGAGGTTGGAATGATCGACGGACTGGAGAGCGTCTATTTCGTCACGCATGACGCTGACCTGGCGCTCGCTCATGCAGACCGGATCCTCCTGATGCGCGACGGGCGGATCGTTGCCGATGGTGCGCCACTTGACGTGATTGCGGACCGCGAGCGATGGGCAGCCTGCAACCTGCGTTACACGTCGCTGATGGAAGCGAATGCGCGTTGGGGGAGCGGGACCGGACGATTCCTGGATGCAGACGCACTTGCGCACTGGATCGTCGGGCAAGATCTTGAGGGAGGTTTGGAGATCACATGACAACCACGGCAATGGGGCAGTCAGAAGGCACCTGGTCTGTCACGACCCGCGTCATCGTGTATGCCGCGATCGGTGCCGCTCTGTACGCACTATTCAACTGGCTATCGTTTGGCATCGCCATGCCGGGCACGAATGACGTGAGCATTCGCCCGCATTACGGGCTCCTCACGTTTTTCGGGTTTGCGTTCGGGCCAGTCGTCGGCTTCCTGACCGGATTCGTGGGCAATGTGGTGGGCGACCAGCTCACCGGCTGGGGTGCGTTCACGTCATGGCAATGGAGCGTCGCCAACGGGCTGGCCGGAATGATCGCGGGACTCTTCCCATTTTGGATGGCGAGCCGGATGTCCAGCCCCGGCAGCAAGGCAGTCACCGCAGCGGTTGCAGGCGTGGTCGCCACGGTTATCGGATTCCTGTTCATCTTCGTGGAGCTGGTGACGCAGCAGGAGATGGGTTTCAACGCCATCCTGACCACCGAGTACATCCCGACCGTGATCGGGAATTCGATCGCCGCCGCCATCGTGACGCCGATCCTGGTGCTCGCCTGGGAGCCGCTCAGAGAGCAGCTCGGTCGTTGATCAACTGAAGGCCGCCCAGCCAAGATGCGAGCGGCCTTCCCATACCTCGGGCGAGGGTCCTGGCTGGCAAGCCGGGACCCTCGCGTGCTGCTGGTCGCCGCGATCCTGTTTGTCATCGGCGCCTCGCAGCTGCGCGACTCCCGTCAGCTCGGAGTGGTGCTGGTCCTGGCGCTCGGTTACTACTGCACCGCCCGCATCCCGTGGCGAGCCGTGCGCGTCCAGTGGATCTATCTGCTCGCGGTGATCAGCTTCTTCGCCTTCTTCAATACGTTGATCAGTGGGGGCCGCACCGGTACGTTCACGGGTGCTGAGACGCATGTCCTGTTCACGCTTCCCCCATTTGGGGCCGAGATCTCCGCCGAAGGCGTGAGCCTGATGCTGAGCCAGGTCATGCGCTATGCGGCCGTTGCCGCCATCGGCTTCCCGATCGCCTACGCGATCGCGCCGGGCGACCTGGGCGTCGCCCTTCGTCGTCTCGGCGTGGCCGACAAGATCGCCGTGATGGTCGACCTCACGGTGCGGTTCATCCCCACCCTCGCGGGCGAGTTCGCGGAGACGATCGACGCGCAGCGCGTGAGGGGCTACGACCCCACCGCGCGCAAGGGTGGACCGATCACCCGGCTGCGTCGCCTCGCGCCGATCTTCGTCCCGGTCACGGTGGGATCGATTGCCGGCGCGGAGGACACGATCGATGCCATGGACCTGCGCGGGTTCGGCGTCGGGCGCCGGACCTGGCTGCGCCACCTCAAGTTCGACGCATTTGATTTCGTGCTCCTCGGTCTCTTCGTCCTGTTCGCGATCGTCGCGACCTTCCTGAACGTCACCGGCCGCACCGACCACTACCTCCTGCCGTTCCTCGTCTAGGGTTCGCGAGCACGGCCCATGTGGACGGGGCGTGGATAACTCCATGACACGCCCGAAAAGTCGTGGAGAAGTCCCCTAGGCAGGCCTGGTGGCAGCCCCTACAGTTCTGGTTGTTCCGGAGGAGCCGGATCACGGTCCCGAGATTGCATCAAGGGGTCGGGGTGAGGTTCCTCCGGGACATTTTTCATGCCCTTTTTCAGGGGGCTCGCCCAGACTGACCCTCAGGGTCGCAGCAGCCAGGACCGATATGAGGGTCGGAACCCCAGGCCGCGCAGGGCATCAGCCAGGGCCGATTCGGCGGGCGGCGCCCGATCCACGCGCTCGAGGCGCAGCTCCTTCAGCGGACCGGATGGGGCGACCAGCCGAGGGAGTGCAGCCAGCACGAGCGACGCAGTCTCCTCGTCCGCCAGCGCCGGCAGCATGACCAGTCCGCGCCCCCCGCGCTCGACGTAGAGGGCGGGGGCGCCGTCCGCGGTGATGAGGTACGCGCCCGGCACCCGCGGCAGCGGCAGGCGCTCGGAC
>JACDEL010000078.1 GCA_013816405.1 Chloroflexota bacterium
GACCGGCGCCGGACGGGCGAGCAGCCGCCGAGCTGCGCGCCCGCACGGCGGCCCAGTGGGATGCAGAGGCGACGCGCTTGCGCAACACCGCCCAGGAAGCGAATGAGCGACTGCGCGCCGCGCTCCTCGATCGTGGCGCCGCTGCAGATGAGGACCTGGGCGCTGCGCTCGTGGCGTACGAGCTCGAATGCGCCGGGCGCGAGGATCTGGCTCGGGCCGCAGCCGGCGCCGATGGCCTTCGACGTGCCATCGAGGCGCGTCATGCCGCCGAGGACGCCGCGCGCCGGGTGGAGTCGGCCGTGGCGGATGCCGCGACCGCGATCCGAGCCGCTGTCGAGCACGTCGGTGAGGCCGACGGTGGCGACATCCCTTCTGCCGTCGAGCGCCTTCTCGCCTGGCAGCGAACCCGCGCAGAGCTGGCCGGGGCGCGCGAGACCGCGATCCGCGAGTGGCAGGAGCTGCAGGGCCTCCTCGCCGGCGGGACGCTGGCGGAGCTCCAGGCCGATGCTGAACGACGAGCACAGGTTGCCGCCCGACTCGCGCGGCGGGTCGGCGACGAGGTCGTTATCCCGGTCGCCGGCGAATCCGAAGCCGCTCTTGCCGCCGCCCGCACCGAGGCCTCGCGTTCCAAGGCGGTGGTCGACGAGCTGAGCGGTGAGCTGCGCCTGCTCGCGACGACCCTCGCCAGCGTGGCCGAGGCCGAGGAACGCGCCGCCGCGGCCCGCACCGAGCTGGGTCGTGTCCAGAACCTGGCCGCGGTAATCGTCGAGACGCTGACCCTGCTCGAAGCCGCCGAGCGGCGCGTGCACCGCGACATTGCCCCGATCCTGACCGCCGCGGTCCAGCGGCACCTGCCAGCCATCACTGGTGGCGCCTATGTCGAGGTGGGCATGAATCCTCGGGACCTGTCCGTCGATGTCAAGGAGGCTCGCACCGGGCAGTGGCGCGATGCTCGACTCCTCTCCGAGGGGACGCGCGAGCAGATCTACCTCCTCCTGCGGGTCGCCATGGCCGAACACCTCGTCACCACCGGTGAGTCGGCCCCGCTCCTGCTCGACGAGGTGACGGCCCAGTCGGATCCCGAGCGCAAGCTCCGCATGCTCGATGTCCTTCATGCGCTCAGCGCGGACCGCCAGATCGTCCTCTTCAGCCACGACGCCGAGGTGATGGAGTGGGCAAGGCTGGCGCTCCGCGAGCCGCGCGACCGGCTCGTTCGGCTGGGCGGCCTGGATACGTCTCCCCAGATCCCCAGCTCGCTCGCCGAGGCCGCGATCCGCTGATCGGAGGCTCGACTGCTAGGATTCCGGGGCCTCCAACATTGGTCCCGATCCGCTGGGAGCCTATGCCCAACGACCGCCTCCCCACCCCAGAACGCGTCCTGGTCGTCGCCACGCATCCGGACGACATCGAGTTCGGCGCGGCGGGGACGGTGGCACGCTGGATCGGCGAGGGGGCCGGGGTGCAGTACCTGCTGATGACGCGCGGCGACAAGGGGAGTGACAACCCGGCCGCCGACCCTGTCGCGCTCGCGAGCCTGCGCGAGGGAGAGCAGCGGGCCGCGGCCGCCGAGATCGGCGTCACCGAGGTCGAGTTCCTGGGGGAGCCGGACGGCCAGGTTGAGCCCAGCCTGCGCCTGCGCGAGCGCGTCACCCGCGTGATCCGGGCCTTTCAGCCAGAAATCGTGATGAGCCACGATCCGACCGTCCTGTTCGTGAACAACGAGTGGGTCAACCATCCCGACCATCGCGCCGTCGGCACCGTTGTGGTGGATGCCGTCTTCCCGACCGCGCGCGACCCGCTCAACTTTCCGGAGCACCTCGCCGCCGGCCTGCCCGCCTGGAAAGTGGCCGAGCTCTTTCTGTGGAGCACCAATGAGGCTAACCAGCTGGTCGACATCGGCGACACCCTCGAGCGCAAGATCGCTGCATTGGCGCACCACACCAGCCAGTTCCGCGACTTCGGCGAGACCGCTCGATGGTTGCGTCGTGGAGCCGAGGAGCTCGGTGAGCGGGCGGGGTACACCGCTGCGGAAGGCTTTCGCCGGGTGATGCTCGCCCGATGATCCGGTCGCGCGTCATGGCGCGCCTCGCCAGGCTGCTCCTCATCGGGACACTCCTGGCCGGCTGTGCACTCGCGCCAGAGCCAAGCCAGAGCCCACCGTCGTCGGTGACGCCCGCCCCCAGCGATGCCGCCGCCGATGCGGCCCTCGTCGTTGCGCGCCAGTTCGTGGCCGACTGGAGGGAGAGGCGCTATGAGCAGCTGATCGACCTGCTCGCCTTCGCTGACCGCGAGCGATACATCCCCGCCGTCATCATTCGCCTCCTCCGCCAGTTTGACGAGCTGGCCGGCGTGACCGCTATGGTCGGCGAGACGGAGACCCCGATCCGTGGCAGCGCCGACGCGGATGCTGCGGAGGGGCCGGTACCGGCCTTCGCGGTGCAACTGACCCTCACCTTCGAGACGGACCGATTCGGCACGGTGGCCCTTCGGCCAAGGCTGCTGCTCACCCAGGGGCCGCAGGGATGGGTGGCGCGCTGGAGCCCGTCGCTACTCTTCCCGGACCTGGGTGATGGTGACTCCCTGGCGCTGCTGCGGACCGCGGCGCCGCGCGGCAGCATCGTCGGCGTCGATGGAACGACCTGGGCGGAGAATCGTGAGGATGGGGTGCGCGTGTATCCACAGGAGTGGCTGGCCGGTCAGACGATAGGCTACGTCGCTCCTGTTACGGCTGCCGAACTGGCCACCCTGCCGCCCACAGACGACTACGAGGTCGGGGAGGCGATGGGTCGGGGCGGCCTAGAGCAGGGAGCGCAGCGGCTCCTGCGCGGAATGCCTGGGAGCGTCCTGGCGGCCGTACCGCCCGACGGGGATCCGGTCGCCCTCCTCACCCGGCCGGTGGTTCCTGGCGCCGACCTGACCATCACCATCCGCCCGGATCTGCAGGCCACGGCTCAAGCCGCTCTCGCGCCGTACAGCGATGCGGCCACTGCCGTGCTGGATCCGAAGACCGGCGACGTCTGGGCGCTTGCCTCTGCACCTGCTTTCAACCCGAACGCGCTGACCGTGGGCAGGACGCTGAGCGGTCAGCCGCTGGCCACCCCCATCGAAGGAGCGTCGTTGAATCGTGCCACCCTCGCTGCCTACCCGGCCGGGTCGTCATTCAAGCCCTTCACCCTGCTCGCTGCTCTGGAGACCGGGGTGGCGACGCCGGCCACTCGCATGTCCTGCTTCGGCACCTGGACCTACAGCGGGTTCACCTTCCACAACTACCGCGACCACACCCTGGGTGGAAGTGTGTCGCTGGAAGAGGCGATGGCGTTCAGCTGCAACACGACCTACATGCCGCTCTCGATCCGCGTCTGGGATGCCAACCAGACCGCGCTCACCGACCTCGTCGCGCAATTCGGGTTCGGCGTCTCGACCGGCATCCTGCACCTTGCGGACAATCCCGGCGTCCTGCCCGACGCAAGCTACTTCTCCCTGACCCCGCGGGGGGGCGGCCAGATCACCCCGTATGGGCCATTCGACCAGATCCAGCTCGCCATCGGACAGGGCAGCTTCCTTGGCACGCCGCTCCAGCTTGCCAACGCCTACGCGGCGTTCGGCAACGGCGGCACGCTCTGGGTACCGCGGCTGGTGACGCTCGCCACTCAACCCGATGGTGTCGTCATCGAGCGCAACGAGCCACGCGCCGCGCGCCAGGTGAACGTCAAGCCCGAGAGCTTCGCCTACCTGGCGAAGACCCTGCGGGCGGTGGTCACCCTTCCGTACGGGACGGCCTACCGGGCCTTTGCCGGATTCGGGATCCCGGTCGCCGGCAAGAGCGGAACCGCCGAGACGGGCACGCCCACGCCGGACGCCTGGTTTCCCGCCTTCGCGCCGGCCAGCAACGCCGAGATCGCGGTGGCGACCGTGCTGGTCCACGTCCGGCTGGCAACCGGCGGTACCGATGCCGCTCCCCTGGTGCGTCGCGTGATGTCGTTCTACTTCTACGGGTCGTAAGGCCGGTCCGATGACCGGCGTGGCTGGCTATCGCAACAGCCGGCGCCGTCCGCGGGCCTGCCCTGACCCCCCGGTACGCCACATCATGGAAGCGAGCTAACCAACCGGTGTTGCGTCGAAGCTGCCTCGGCTGCCGTCAGTTGCTTTGACACCTACTCTCCGCGACGGATACCATCGGCGCGCCGCTCACTCGCCTCGGCAACTCGTGGTGGAACCCGCTCTAAACGGTGCCAGTGATCTCCGCCAACGCCATTCCACTAAGGTTCCAGACCGCCGAAGTCGGCGTCGACTGGCTCCAGTGCAATATCGAATGCCAGGAAGGCTGCCCGGTCAACACGAACTGCCGCGGCTACCTGATGCTTGCCGCGGAGGGCCGCTTCGAAGAGGGCTACATCCTCGCGCGCGACCCGAACCCGGTCGCGGCCATTTGCGGCTACGTGTGCAGCGCACCGTGCGAGAAGGCGTGTCGCCGCGCGGACATCGACAAGCCTCTCTCCATTCGCGCCATGAAGCGCTTCCTCGTCGACTGGCACTACGGCAACAACCTGCCGGACAACGTCGTCACCGCCTCCCCGACCGGCAAGACCGTCGGGGTCATCGGCGCCGGCCCGGCAGGCCTGACCGTCGCCAAGGAGCTGGCCAGCTACGGTCACAAGGTCGATATCTACGAGGCGCTGCCGTCGGGCGGCGGAACCTGCCTGATTGGCGTGCCGGCCTTCCGGCTTCCAAGGGACGTCATCGAGCTCGACGTCAACTGGGTCGCCAAGCACGGCGTCGACTTCCACTACAACGTCGAGATCGGGCGGGACATCACCCTTGACCAGCTGCGCGAGCGGCACGACGCGATCGTCGTCTCGGCCGGCTGCATGTACCCCGTCGCCATGAACATACCCGGTGAGGAGCTCGATGGCGTGATCTACGGCGTCGACTTCCTGAAGCGTGCGAACCTCGGCGAGGAGCAGTGGGTCGGCGAGCACGCCGTGATCGTGGGAGGCGGCTACACGGCCATGGACTCGGCACGGACCGCGCTGCGCATCGGCGCCAAGACCAGCACCATCGTCTACCGGCGCGGGCCGGAGGAGATGGTGGTGGACGAGGAGGAGCAGCACGAGACCCGCTTCGAGGGCGTCCGCTTCGAGTTCTTCTCGTCACCGGTGGAGGTCGTCGAGAAGGACGGCAGGGTCGCGGGGATCACCTTCAAGCGCACGCGCCTCGGCCCACCGGATGCCAGCGGCCGTCGCAGCCCGGAGCCGATCCCCGGCAGCGACTTCACGATCCCCTGCGACATGGTCATCCCCTGCACCAGCCAGGCCTCCGACAACAACGTGCTGGGCGAGTACGGCGCCAAGCTGAACCGGCACCTGGGCGTGACCGATACCCGCGAGTTCGTGCCGGGCGGATCGGTCTCGTCGTGGCGGACGCCGCCGTTGAACGGCACCACTCCGGTCGGCCCTGATGGTAAGAAGTACAACGCCCTCCAGTTCGAGCTCAGTCGCGGCAACGTGGTCGCCGAGCCGGACACCTTCCAGACCAGCGTGGATGGGATCTTCGCCTGCGGCGACTTCGTGACCGGCCCCGCAACCATCATCGAGGCGGCCGGGCGCGGCCGGCGCACGGCGCGGGCGGTCGACCGCTGGCTGCTTGGCGTGCGTGGCGAGGAGCTGGTCGAGCTGCCCGTGATCAACCGGGCGGTCGTGACTCAGGCGCTGGAGCACGACATGCCGGACAAGTACGAGGCGATCCAGCGCCAGCACATCCCGATGGCGCCGCCGGAGCTGCGGCGCGACTTCACCAGCCTGGTCGAAGTGGGCTACGACACGCGCAGCGCCATCTCAGAGGGGCAGCGCTGCCTGCAGTGCAACCACAACATCAACATCGACGGGCCGCGCTGTATCCTGTGCGGGCTCTGCGCCGACGTCTGCCCCGAGGGCGTGATCTACATGATCGACAAGGCGCAGGTCGGCGGCGACGACCCGGAGATCGACCTGTTCCAGGCGTGGCCGCGCGGGATAGCCATGATCATCGACGAGGAGCGCTGCATCCGCTGCAACCTCTGCGTCGAGCGATGTCCGACCAACTGCATCACCATGGACCGGCTCGAGCTCGAGCGGCTCACTCCTGACGGGAAGGTGCTCTTGGAGAGCTACAAGGACAACGTGCTGGGTCAGATCGGCCAGGAGGCCGGCATGGCGGTCCAGCGATGACGTTCCCCGGCCCGGGCGACCTGATGCGGGTCGTCAGGGAGTCATCGGTCTGGCGCAGCCTCTTCCGCCAGCCGTATCCCACCACCAGCCGCACGCGTGCGCTGGCGGTCATGAACAACGTCTTCCTGCACCTGCACCCGGTTCGCGTCAAGAAGCACGCGGTGCGCTACACGTACACGTTCTGCCTGGGCGGCGTCAGCTTCTTCCTGTTCCTTGTGCTGACCGTGACCGGCGTGTACCTGATGTTCTTCTACGTGCCCTCGGTGACGCGCGCCTACCAGGACATCCTGTCGATCGAGAACTCGGTCGCCTTCGGCACCTTCGTGCGCAACATGCATCGCTGGGGCGCGCACCTCATGGTGCTGACCGTCTTCCTGCACATGATCCGCGTCTTCTACCACGGTGCGTACAAGCCGCCGCGCGAGTTCAACTGGGTGATCGGCGTCGTCCTCCTCTTCTGCACCCTGTGGCTCAGCTTCACCGGCTACCTGCTGCCGTGGGACCAGATCGCGTTCTGGGCGATCACGGTCGGAACGCAGATGGCGACCTACGCGCCGCTCCTCAGCCGGGAGTCGAGCTTCATCCTGCTGGGTGGGGTGGAGGTCGGCCAGGGGACTCTCATCCGCTTCTACGTCATGCACGTGATCGCCTTCCCCTTGATCGTCGCCATCCTGCTCGTCGTCCACTTCTGGAGGATCCGGAAGGACGGCGGCGTCTCGGGCCCCGTCTGAGAAGCGAATTGAACCGATGACGATTGAGAAGCGACCGAACGCCACCGCCGACAAGAACGCTCCCACCCAGGCGCCGCGCGTCCCGGCGGTCGAGCGCGACCGCGGCCCCAAGCTCCCCGGACCGCCCGGGGTACCGGGCACCGAGCGCTTCCGCCTGCTGGCCTACGTCAAGCAGGAGTCGATGGTCCGCGTGGACAAGCGGCCCGACGAGACGGTCCTGACCTGGCCGCACCTGCTCCGCGCGGAGTTCCTGATGGCGCTGCTGATTAGCGTCCTGCTGGTCGTCGCATCGGTCTTCATTCACGCGCCGCTCGAGGAGATGGCGAACGCCGGAGTCACGCCGCACGTCGCCAAGGCGCCGTGGTACTTCCTGGGCCTGCAGGAGCTGCTCTCGTACTTCAACGCAACCGTCGGCGGCGTGCTGCTGCCGACCCTGTACCTGGTCGGGCTGGCGGTCATCCCGTACATCGACCGCTCGCCGTACAAAGCCGCGCGCGACCGCAAGACGGCGTGGGTCTTCTTCATGTCGCTCATGCTGGGTGGCCTGCTGATCACCCTCATCGGCTCATTCTTCCGCGGCCCCGGCTGGAACTGGGTCTGGCCGTGGGACGGGATCTACTTCACCCTATGACCCACCTTCCCACCTATGGCGAGGTTCCGGGCGCACCCGTCGGGGAGATGAGCCGGCGCAGCTTCATGCGCCGCATCTTCTGGGTGGGCGCCGGCATCCTGTCGATCGAGTTCCTGGCCGGCACTCTCAACTTCCTGTGGCCGAACGTGCGCAGCGGGCTGGGCGGCAAGTTCACGATTGGCACCGCCGCCGACATCGCCAGCACCCAGCCGACCTGGACGCAGGGACAGCCGTTCGGCTTCAGCAAGGCTCGGGTCTTCTTCATCAACGTGCCGGCGTCAGAGGCCCTGGTCGGTGGTAGCAACGAGACGGTCGCCGACCCCGGCGCCAACGTCCTGGCCCTGTACCGCAAATGCCCGCACCTCGGCTGCAACATCCCGCCGCTGTGCGATAAGAGCCACTGGTTCGAGTGCCTGTGCCACGGCAGCAAGTACAACATCATCGGCGAGAAGCGGGCCGGACCCGCCCCGCGCGGGATGGACCGCTTCGCGGTGACCGTGACCGATGGCGTCTACGGGATCGACACCAGCGCCATCGTCGCAGGACCGCCGATCGGGACCGCCACCTTCGACCCGCGCGACACGACCACGATCCCTCACTGCGCGGCCTGAGCGATGCGCATCAAGACCCTGGGAATCGTCCTGATCAGCGCCCTCTCGCTCTTCACCGCCTTCTACTGGGTGACCGATCCCGCTCGCCGCGAGCATGAGTACCAGACCCAGAACGAGGAGCTGGTGGCGTACGGGCAGGAGATGTTCGGACCTGTCACCCCCGCCAACGACCACACGGCCAACTGTGCTGCCTGCCACGGCAAGGACGGGACCGGGGGGCCGGTGGGCGACACCGGGCGGCTTGCTCCCGACCTCCACTCAAAGAGCATCTACGACAAGCTGAAGGCCCAGAACGGCGGGTCGTTCACGGACATTCGCAAGGCCGGCGACCCGCCAGACTACGTCAACCTGGTGATCCGCTTCGGCGGGGTGATCG
>JACDEL010000003.1 GCA_013816405.1 Chloroflexota bacterium
CGGCCACGACCCCTCCCACCTGGCCGGGGTCGAGCGGGTGGTCATCACCCCCGCCCTGCGGGCGAACCCCGACCTGCCCGAGCTGGTCGCGGCGCGCGCTGCGGGCTTGCCCATCGCCACCTGGCAGGCCATGCTGGGCGAGCTGATGGAGGCCGAGGGCCACATCGGCTTGGCCGTCACCGGTACGCACGGAAAGTCGACGACCACTGCGCTGCTGGGGCACTTGCTCGAGGTCGCCGGGATGGACCCGACCGTGGAGGTCGGTGCCTTCATCCCGTCTTGGGGTGCCAGTGTGAGACGCGGGGCGGGAGCCCCCTTTCTGGTGGAGGCCGACGAGTTCGGCGACAACTTCCTCCACTATCACCCTGCCGGCGCGATCGTCACCAACGTCGAGATGGATCACCCCGATTACTTCGCTGACCGCGAAGCCGTTCTGGCCTCACTGGAGCGCTTCGTGCGGGGGATGGGGGAGGATCCGCGCCTCGGCGGCCGGCTTCTGCTCACAACTGCCGCGGACAGTGGCTCCCAGGCCCTTTTGGAGCGCCTCGGAGGCTGGCAAGGGCGGATCGTCCCGTATGGGCCCGGCGGCAACATCGAGGCGCGTGACGTGGCCTACGTGGGCGGGGGAGCGACGTTCAGTCTATTCGAACACCCGTTCGTTTCACCCCTGGCGGGGGAGCACAACGTTCTGAACGCGACCGCCGCCCTGGCCATGGGGCGCGAGCTCGGCGCCCCGCTCGCGGCGCTGGCAGAGGGCCTGCGCACGTTCGGCGGAGCCGGACGACGCATGGAGCTGATCGCCGATACTGCGGGCGTGATCGTCTACGACGACTACGGACACCACCCGACGGAGGTCCGCGCCACCCTGGCCGCCATGCGCCAGAAGGTCGGCGATCGGCGGCTGTGGGCGGTCTTCGAGCCCCACATGTACTCCCGCACCGCCCTCTTCTTGGACGAGTTCGCCCACGCCTTCACCGATGCCGACGAGGTCGTCATCGTCGACATCTTCGCCTCGCGCGATACGGATGCGTCCCTGCGGGCCACCTCGGCTGAGGCGTTGGCCGACGCCATCGAGCGCACCTCCGCGGTGTCCACCATGGCCGGTGGCGACGTGGTTGCCACCACCGCGTACGTGGCCGAGCACCTTAGCCCGGGCGACGCCGTGCTCGTGATGGGGGCTGGGAAGTCGTACCAGATCGCCCAGGGACTCAAGGCGGCCCTGGAGCGCGGCGTCCTGAGCCAGTCCCGCAGCCTTTCAGACCCTTGAGCGGGTCTCGCTCGGTCTTCCTCGGTGCCCTGTTGGCTCTGGGCGTGGCCATCCTCCAGGAGGCGCTGGTGCGCCTGGTCGAGGCATCAGGGGCGCGAGATCAGCCGGCCGTGATCCTGGTCCTGTTGCTTGCAGCCTTCCTCGGACTCCTGACCGCGGTCGTCGTCCGAGCCCTGCGGCTCCCGGGCGCCGTCGCGCCGACCGTCCTGGTGATCGGCTGGATCGTGGTGCCGCCCCTGCTGAAGGCAATTCCGGCGCCGGTCACGCATTCCTTTGCTTCGGATGCCTCGCTCACGGCGCCGGACGCTGTCGCGCTGGCCGTGGCCGTGATCGCGGCCGCGGTGACGCTCGGGGTCCAGCGGGAGCGCTGATCGCCTGGCACTCGGTTCTGGGGATCTAGGTCACATAACATCCATTTGCGGAAGTCTAGGGTAGGACCAATGGCTGGGTTCGTGCCCCGGATGGTGGATAGAGGGCGATCGAGCACGGCCGTAGGCTGGCGACATGAACCACACACCGCTCTGGGTCGTGATGTTCGGCAGCCTTTGCGCCGGCGCGCTGATGGTCTTCGGTGGCGCTGCCAGCGGAACGGACATCGGCCAGCTGGCGGCAGGATATGGCCTGCTCGTCGTCGCCAGCTCCCTCTTCCTGGGATTCGGCCTGGCGATCCAGGCCGTGGTGCTGAAGGTCATCGCGCGGCCGCGCCGCGATGCCGGCTCAGTCAGCCCGGCCCTGGGACACCGCATGTAGCTCCACCTCGCCACCGGACGAGGCGTCGAAGGCAACGTTTCCTCCTGTGACAACGACGCCCACTGCGCCCGGCTGCGATTGAGCCGCCCGGACGGCTGCCCATCCGGCGCCGGCTGACGGCTCGACCGTGGTCGGCAGGGCGACAGACATCTCGCGCGTTGCCGCCACGATCTGATCGTCGTCTACCAGCAGCATCTCGTCGACCACCGCGATCATCAGCTCAAGCGCCGCGAGCACGGGCACCCGTGCCGCGATCCCATCCGCAATCGTGTCAGCGCTCGGTGTCTCGATCGGCCGCTGTTCCCGCCATGACAGCGTCATGGCGGGAGCGCCGACAGCCTGCACGCCGATGACCCGCGTGGCTGGCGTCTCCGCTCGAAGCCAGGTGCCGACCCCGGCGATCAGGGCTCCGTTGCCGACTGGCACATACAGCCGATCGAGCGCCGGCAGGTCGCCGCTCTCCGCGGCGTCGGTGAGCTCGAGCGCGATTGTTCCCGCCCCGATCGAGATCCAGGGATCGTCCCCGTCGACCAGCAGGTGCCAGCCGCTGTCGGCAGCGAGCTGGGCTGCCCCAAGGCGCGCGGCGTCGAAGTCCTCCCCCACCGTCCGCACGTCGGCGCCCAGGCGTCGCATGGCGGCCACCTTCGTCGGATTTGCGGTCGTGGCGGCCATCACGATGACCGGGATGCCCATCGCCCGACCTGCGTAGGCGACCCCCTGGCCGAAATTGCCGGCCGAAGCGACGATCACGCCCTGACGCTCCCCCACCCTGCCGGCTGCCAGGAGCTCGGAGACGGCCAGCCAGGTCCCGCGCCCCTTGAAGCAGCCGATCGGGTTGGCGGTCTCGAGCTTGACCACCACCGGCACGCCGATCGCCTCGCTCAGCGGCTCCGAGACGAACTGTGGCGAATTACGGAATGGGCTCGGGATCCGCCCAAGAGCCGATCGGATCGCATCGGCCGTGACATCGGTCATCTGCCGCGTCAGCGCCGTGATCGGCGCCCGTTGGCTGCCGCCCGCCCCGCGTCGGGAGCGGCACGCTGTACCTCGGCCGCGATTGCTGTGGGGAGGTGCCCCGACAGGCGAACCCCGTCATCGGTGAACCGCTCGGCCACGTCGCCGGCCACCTTAGCGCGGGCCACCAGCTCGCCGCGGGACCAAGGCACCACGGCATCGACCGCCACCATCTGGTCGCGCAGCAGCGCGCCGACCCGCCCCAGCAGGGGGTCGATCCCTTCGCCGGTGGCGGAGCTGACGAAGACGGCCCGGTCGCCTGCCGGCATGGAGGTCGCTCGAAGGCCAGGCGCCAGCAGGTCGATCTTGTTGAAGGCTACGATGCGCGGCTTATCCCCGGCTCCGAGCTCGTCCAGCACTACCTGCACGGCCTGTTGCTGCCCCACGAAGTCTGGATCCGACGCGTCCACCACCTCGATCAGCAGATCGGCTCGGAGCACCTCCTCGAGAGTCGCTCGGAAGGCCTCGACCAGGGCGTGCGGCAGCTTGTTGATGAAGCCGACCGTGTCGGTCACCACGATCCGCTGGCCGGAGGGCAGGGTCACGCGACGGCTGGTCGGGTCGAGCGTGGCGAACAGCATGTCGGCGACGAAGAGGTCCGCGGCGGCCAATCGGTTCAGCAGGGTGCTCTTGCCCGCGTTGGTATAACCGACCAGCGCGACCGTGGCGACCTCGGACCGATCGCGCTGCCGTGCCGCCGTGGCCCGCTGCCGCTTCACGTCCTCCAGCTCGGCACGAACCTTGCGGATCTTGTCGCGGATCAGCCGCCGGTCGGTCTCGAGCTGGCTCTCCCCCGGGCCGCGGGTGCCGATCCCGCCGCCGGTGCGCGACAAGTGCGTCCACAGGCGCGTCAGGCGCGGCAGGTGGTACTCGAGCGCAGCCAGCTCGACCTGGAGGCGTCCCTCGCGGGTTGTGGCGTGACGAGCGAAGATGTCGATGATCAGCGCCGAGCGGTCGAGCACCTTGCAATCGAGCAGCTTCTCCAGCGCGCGCTGCTGGTTCGGGGCCAGCTCGTCATCGACGATCAGCAGGTTGAAGCCCGTTGCGGCTCGCTCGTCGACAAGCTCAAGGGTGCGGCCCTTGCCGAAATAGGAGGTCGGATCGGGGTGCTTCCGCCGCTGCGAGGCGCTTCCCACGACCACCGCTCCCGCGGTCTCGGCCAGAGCGGCAAGCTCGGCGAGGCTACGCTCGATTGGCCAGCGACCGTCACCGGGGTTGTCCAGGCCGATCAGGAAGGCACGCTCCTCGGGGGCAGTGAGGTCGGTAAACCGGGGCTGTGTCGGCATGTCGGGGGCCAATGGTAGCCGAGGCGGCGCGGGATGACCGCTGGCGCGCTGGTGGTCGGAGGGTACTTATTGGCTACGGCGCCAGGCAGATTGATCTGCGATACATCCCCTGACTGCTTCCGGCACGGGAGGACTTGGTGACCGATGCGAGCGTGCAGCCCGAGGGCAGCACGAACAGAGGCGTTCCTTCGGCGGCGAACATGGCAGTGCGGATGCTGATCCCGCTGACTGCCGGTGCCGCCGCGAGCATCGCCGCGGAGACGCTGCTCAGCCCCACGCTGCCCAACAGCCTGGTGCGCGCCGCCATCAGCATCGGGATCGGGGCATGCCTCTCCGCATTCGGCCTCGCGATCATGCTCATTCGACCCCTGACGCGCTCCCGCGCCGACCTGCAGGTCCGCTACCAGGAAGCCGTTGCCGACGCGCTGCGCGACCCGCTGACCGGCCTGGGGAACCACCGCGCCTTCCAGGAGGAGCTCGACAGCCAGATCGAGAATTCGACTCGCTACGAGGTCCCCGTCGCCCTCGTCCTGATCGACCTGGATGAGTTCAAGCAGATCAACGACAGCGCCGGCCATGCCGTCGGCGACCAGACCCTTGCCTCATTCGGCAGGCTGGTGGGGTCCGTGCTACGCAAGGTGGACCGTCCCTTCCGGATCGGTGGCGACGAATTTGCAATCCTCCTGCCGCACACCGATGCCGATGCGGCGCATATCGTGGCACGGCGCCTCCTCGTCTCCGCCCTGCAGCCCAACGTCCGCGATCCGAAGATCAAGCCCGTCTCCTTCTCAGCCGGAATCTCGTCGTTGCCCAGCCCGGCCACCAGCCGCATGCAGCTGTACACCCAGGCCGATACGGCCCTTCACGCGGCCAAGCACGCCGGTCGCACCGAGGTGCTGGTCTTCGACCCAGGCGCAGAGGTGGCCGCCAGCGCCGCGAGCACCTCGGCCGCCATTGCCGAGGTGATCGAGCAGAAGCTGCTGCGGCCCGTCTTCCAGCCGATCGTCAACCTGGCCACCGGCGCAACGCTCGGCTACGAGGGGCTCATCCGACCCGTGCCGCCGGCGCCGTACGCGGATCCGGCGAGCCTCTTCGCCGCAGCCGAGGCCAGCGGTCGTGTCGTACCGCTCGATCTCGCCTGCGTGGAAGCCATCGTGTCAGCTGCCGCGACATTGCCGAAGGAGCTGTTTCTGAGCGTGAACATGTCGCCGCGAACGATCGAGGCTCCAGAGTTCACCGCTCCCGCCATGCTCAACATCCTGGCCCGGTACGATTTCCCACCCGAGCGACTGATCATCGAGTTGACCGAGCACCAGCCGATCGCCGACCTCGCCCGGGTGCGGCACAAGCTCGACGCGTGCCGGAGCGCCGGGATGCGGATGGCGGCCGATGACCTCGGCGCGGGCAACTCCGGACTGCGACTCCTGAGCGACCTGCGCTTCGATATCGTGAAGGTCGACCTCGGGCTCGTGCAGCGCAGCTCACCCGGGGCCCCATCGAGCGCGGTGGTCGAATCGATCGTCGCCTTCGCCAGCCGAATGGGCGCCCTCGTCATCGGCGAGGGCGTCGAGCACGAGGAGCAGGTCGAGCAGCTGACCCAGCTCGGCGTCACCGCCGCCCAGGGCTACCTGTTCAGCCGGCCGGGGCCGCTCCCCGATTGGGCGGGCGAGAATCGCCTGAAGCGAGCCGCCGACCGCCCAACCCGCGCGAGAATTGTCGACGAAGACCCCGACCTCGACGCCTGGCGTCGCAAGATCGGGTTGGCGACCCCCGCCGCCTAGGTCCCGGTTCTCAGCGCAGCAGCCCCTCCAGCCGTCGCTCCGCCTCGACGACCAGTGTCGGATCGTCTGCCGGCGCCTCGCCTGCCGACAGCCACACGATCCGCTCTTCCCGCCGGAACCAGGTCCGTTGCCGCTTGGCGTACTGCCGCGTACGACGAGCCGTTACCGCCACCGCCTCCTCGAGCGACCACTGCCCGGCCAGGTAGCGCGCGGCCTCGCCGTAGCCATGGCTGGTGAGCGGAGCCTGGCGTGGATCGTGGCCGGCCTCCAGCAGGCGACGCACCTCCTCGACCAGGCCATTGGCGAAGAGCCATCCCGCTCGGTCGTCGATGCGACGGTACAGGACCTCGGTCGGACGGCTGATGCCGATCAGGCTCACGGGTCCTTCCCAGGTCTTCGCACCCGGCGCGGTGGCTTCCCCACCGCTGGACGCGGAGCGTTCGAGCGCGCGGGTCACGCGGCGCGGGTTGCGCAGGTCGGTCCGCGCGGCGCTGGACGGATCGACCGTACGCAACCGATCTGCAAGGGCGCCGACACCGGCCGTGGCCAGCTCCTTGTTCAGCCGCGCCCGCTGCTCTGCACCAGGCGCGGGGCCGAAGGCGTAGCCATCCAATAGGGCGGCCAGGTAGAGGCCGCTGCCACCGACGACCAGCGGCAGCCGGCCGCGGGCGATGATCTCAGGGATCAGGCGCCGAGCCTCGGCGGCCCATGAGGCGACGCTGAACGGCTCCCCGGGCGCCGCGAGGTCGATCAGGTGATGAGGCACCGCGGCCCTTGCTCGGGCATCGGGCTTGGCCGTCCCGATATCCATTCCGCGGTAGACCTGGCGCGAGTCGGCGACCAGGATCTCGATCGGGATTCGCGCCGCGAGCGCCAGCGACAGCTCCGTCTTGCCCGACCCGGTTGCGCCGACGATGAACGCAATCGGTCCCAATCAGACCTCGACGAGTCGCTGCAGCTGCGTGATCGAGGTGGCGCGACCGGTCCCCCGCTCGGCCTCGATCACCACCGCGTTGAACGCCACCGGGCCCTCAGCGACGGCAAAGCGGGTCGGCAGGTGGGTCAGGAACCGCGGCAGGACCGTCTCCAGCGAGAAGCCGATCACCGAGTCTCGGGGGCCGGTCATGCCGACATCGCTGATGTAGGCGGTCCCCTTTGGCAGGAGCCGGGCGTCGGCGGTCGGCACGTGCGTGTGCGTACCCAGGACCGCGGTCACGCGGCCGTCGAGGTACCAGCCCATGGCGTTCTTCTCGCTTGTGATCTCGCAGTGGAAGTCCACGATCCGGATCGGCGGCAGCGGCTCAGCGGCCCCATCGAGCAGGCCGTCCATGGCGGCAAATGGCGAATCGAGCTGATTCATGAAGACGCGACCCATGACGTTTACGACAGCCACCCGGTCACCGTCTGGCAGCGTGTGCAGCAGCCAGCCCTTGCCCGGAGCGTCATCGGGATAGTTGAGCGGGCGCAGCACGGGCCGGCCGCTGTCGAGGTAGTCGTAGATCTCCCGCTTGTCCCAGATGTGATTGCCGCTGGTGATGACGTCCACGCCGTTGGCGAACAGCTCCTCCGCCAGGCTGGGCGTCAGTCCTGCGCCTGCCGCGAGGTTCTCGCCGTTGGCGATGACCAGGTCGAGATCGAGCTCGGTGCGCAGGTCACGGAGGCTGCCGACGACGGCCAGCCTGCCTGGCTTCCCGATGATGTCGCCGATGACCATGCACCGCAGCAGCGCGGTGCGGTCGGTCATCGGGCGTAGTCCACCGCGCGCGTCTCGCGGATCACGGTCACCTTGATCTGGCCCGGATACTGGAGCTGCTCCTCGATCTTCTTGACCACGTCTCTCGCCAGGCGGCTGGATGCCATGTCATCCATCTCCTCGGGGCGGACCAGGATCCTGATCTCCCGACCCGCCTGGATCGCGTAGCAGCGCTCCACGCCGGGAAATGCGAGCGCGATCTGCTGGAGGTCATCGAGCCGCTTCACGTAGTTGTCGAGGGACTCGCCGCGAGCGCCGGGCCGGGATGCACTGATGGCGTCGGCGATCTGCACTACCGTCGCCTCGGTCGACTCCTGCTCGACCTCCTGGTGGTGGGCGGCGATGCAGTTGCAGACGACGGGGTTGACGCCGTAGCGCTTCGCGATCTCGCCGCCGATCAGGGCGTGCGGGCCGTCGACCTCGTGATCGATCGCCTTGCCGATGTCGTGCAGAAGTCCGCCCTTCTTCGACTCGGGGATATTGGCGCCGATCTCTGCCGCGAGCAGCCCACTGAGGCGGGCCGTCTCGACGCAGTGGTTCAGCACGTTCTGGCCGTAGCTGGTCCGGTACTTCAGCCGGCCGAGCAGCTTGATCAGCTCGGGATGCAGGCCCGGCACGCCGGCGTCGTAGGCTGCCTGCTCCCCCGCCTGGCGCATCACCACCTCGATCTCGGCGCGGCATTTGGCCACGGTTTCCTCGATTCGGCCGGGGTGAATGCGTCCATCGCTGACCAGCTTGGTGAGCGCCATGCGCGCCACCTCGCGGCGGACCGGGTCGAACCCGGACAGGACCACCGCCTCCGGCGTGTCGTCGATGATGAGATCCACGCCGGTCGCCTGCTCGAGCGCCCGGATGTTTCTACCCTCGCGGCCGATGATCCGGCCCTTCATCTCCTCGGAGGGGAGCGGCACGACCGTCACCGTCGCCTCTGACGTGTGGTCGGCGGCGATGCGCTGCATGACGGTGGTGAGGACCCGGCGTGCGTGCTCCTCGCCCTCCTCGACGGCGTTCCGCTCGATCTCGCGGACCTTCTGGTGTGCCTCCGCCTGCGCCTCGTCCACGATCAGCTGGATGAGACTCTGGCGCGCCTCGGAGGCCGTGAGGCCGGACACTCGCTCGAGCTCGAGTATCTGCTGTTGCTGAAGCTCCGCAAGCCGCGCCTTCTCGGCTTCGACATCGCGCTGGCGCTCCTCGAACGCGACCTCGCGCCGCTCGAGCGATTCCACCTTGCGATCCAGCCCTTCGGCGCGATCGAGCAGGAGGCGTTCCTGGCGCTGCAGGTCGGCGCGCTTCTCGCGCGCATCCTCCTCAGCTGCCCGCTGCGCCTTCAGGGCGTCGTCCTTGCCCTCGAGGACGATCTCCTTCTGCTTGGCGCGCGCCTCGGCCATCAGCCGCTCGGCGTAGCCCTCGGCGTGCTTGACGCTGCCGGCAGCCAGGAAGCGGCGGAACAGGTATCCGATTGCAATTCCGATAATGAGGGCGGCGCCGGCCACCACGACGACGGTGCTGTCAGGCATCGGCTCCTCCATTTGTGGAGCCCCAATGGGCGCTCGCGCCACATCAGGCGGCGCGTGTCATCTGCTGATCACGATCGTCAGTCCCTGCCTGCCATCGGCTCCGAGACTGTTAGTCCGCGAGTGTAGCGCAAGCGGCCGCAACCGGCCTTCCGGGGCTCAGCCGGCCGCGATGCGGCCAATCAGGGTGACCATCTCGAGGTCATGCGGCAGGAAGTCCTGCAGCATGATCCGCTGAGCTCCCGCGGCCTCGAGGCTCTCGATGACCTGGCGGGCCGCATCTGGGGTGCCGATGATCCAGCGGCCCGTCCGCTCGCGAAGCCACGCCTCGGCATTCACGCCATCGCCGCCCAGCATCGCGATCTGTTGCTGCACGCGCTCCCGCAGCTCGCCCTGGGTCTCGGCCACCAGCACGCCGACCATCGCCGAGCGGACGACCGTTTCGGGGTCGCGTCCAGCATCGGCGCAGGCCACCGCGATGCGCCCGTAGGCCTCTCGCAGCCGGTCGGGGGTCGCCGACTGCCGGTTGAACTCGTCTCCCCAAGTGGCAACCAGGCGAGCCAGCCGGGGGCCTCCATCCCCTCCCAGGATCAGGTGGGGATGGCGCTTGCCGGAGAAGGTCGGCCGGGGACGCAGCCGGGCGTTGCGGACCTGCCAATGCTGTCCCTCGAAGCTCCAGCCGTCGGGCTGGGTCCACAGCCCGTGCACGATCGCCAACGAGTCCTCCAGCCGGTCGTACCGCTCGCGCAGCCCTGGAAACGGGATGCCCAGCTCTTGATGCTCCTCCTCGTTCCAGCCGGCGCCTATCCCCACCTCGACGCGCCCGCCGCTCATCTCGTCGACGGTAGCGACGACCTTGGCGAAGCTGCCCGGAATGCGGAACGTGATCGGCGACACGAGCGACCCGATCCGGATCGTGGAGGTGTCGCGGGCGAGCCCCGCGAGCGTCGCCCAGGCATCCGTGGTCGGCCCATCGGCCGGGCCGGCGAAGGAGCCGTAGTGATCCGATCGGAAGAAGGCCTCGAGGCCGGCCGTCTCGGCGGTGCGCGCCAGGGCCAGGATCTCGTCGTATGTCAGCCCCTGCTGGGGCTCGGTCATCAGTGCGAAGCGCATGGCCGCAGGGTACCGCGGCCCGCCGTGCCTGGTTGTGCCGTCAGACAGTCAAGCGGCGTTGCTCTCGGTGCCGATTGAGCGGGCCATCCGGTCGGAGCCGAGACGCTGTGCGTTGTCGCGCGCGAATTCCGCACCGAGCCGATCGCCGTGCAGCGGATGGGCGAAGAAGAATCCCTGGCCGAACTCGCAGCCGGCGCTCTGCAGACGCTGGACCTGCGCGCGGCGCTCGACCCCTTCAGCAATCACCCGCAGGCGGAGCGCCTTGCCCAGCGAGATGATCGCCTGGGCCAGGATCCAGCGATCGTCGTTGGCGTCATCGACGTCCACAAATCCCTGCGCGATCTTCAGGATGTCGATCGGGAAGCGGTGGAGGTAGCTGAGCGAGGAGTACCCGGTCCCGAAGTCATCGAGCGCAATGTGGATGCCACGGGCGCGAAGCTTGCCGAGGACCTCGATGGCGGCGTCCGCGTCATGCAGCAGGACGGTCTCGGTCACCTCCAGCACCAGGCTGGAGGGTGGCAGGCCGGAAGCCGCGAGCGCGGTGCTGACATCGTCGAGCAGAGTCGGCTGCAGGAGTTGGCGAGCCGATAGGTTGGCAGCCACCCACGGTGCCGCGCCTCCCGCCTGCTGACCCCAGCCGGCGGCCTCCCGGCATGCCTCGGCGAGGACCCATCGGCCGATGGGAACGATCATCGCATTTTCCTCGGCATTGCCGATGAATTCGTCCGGCCCGACCTCACCGCGAGTCGGGTGATTCCCTTTCGTCGGGGTGATGCGCGGCTGCTGGCGGCTGGGCCATCTCGGTTTTGTTTGGCCGAGACCCCTGGCTTTGCGCCCCCACCTCGCGATGGGTTTGCCCTTTTCAGGCCGTCGCCTGTGGCAACGCGTCTCGCTGCCTGCGGCGACCTTAGGGACCTTCGTCCCCCAAGCCATCTGGCTCAGCAGTACTCCCCCCGGTGGTACTTTCGGCTGTGGCCGCGCGGATGGCGGCGCGCACCGTCCCGGGGTCGAAACCGCGGCGCATCAGAAAGGCGCCGATGCGCTGCCGAGGCTTGAGTTCGGTCGGCATCGGACGACCCCTGAGATGACGTTCCAGCGCGGTGAGGGCGCGTTCCGCCTCGCTCACCGGTAGCCCTTCGGCATCGAGCGCCGGCTCAGCCAGCTCCTGTCCGCGCAGTGATTCGAGGATGTCGCGGGGAACGCCGTGCTGGTGCAGCTCAGCCTCGACCATGCGCCGCCCGCGTGGCGCGTGGCGGTCACGCTGCTCGGCCCACCAGCGAGCGAAGGCGGTGTCGTCCACGTAGCCCATCCCCGCGAGGCGGTCGAGGGTGGCGGTGATCACGTCGTCGCTGGCCGCGGCCCGACGAAGGCGTCGCTCGAGCTCCCACCGCGTTCGCGAACGCGTGCCGAGGAAGCGGATCGCGATCTCCATCGCCGCCTCTGGGTCAGGCGCGGGCCGCTCCGCACCGGGAACGCGTCGGCGGCGGCGTCCGGCCATCGTTGCGGCGGCGCTCCTCTACTCCGCCTCGGGGATCCCCTCGACGCCGACCTCGATCGTCGCCACCTTGCCGCGGATCTCCGATTCGACCCGGTCGGCAAGCTCGGGGTGCGCCTTCAGGAAGTCGCGAGAATTCTCCCGGCCCTGGCCCAGCCGCGTCTCGCCGTAGTTGAACCACGCGCCGGTCTTCGAGAGGATGCCCGCGGCGATGCCAACGTCCAGCAAGCCGCCCTCACGGCTGATTCCCTCGTTGTACATGATGTCGAACTCGGCCAGCCGGAAGGGGCTCGCGACCTTGTTCTTGACAACCTTCACGCGCGTCCGTGAGCCGATCGCATCGGTCCCGTTCTTGAGTGTCTCAATGCGACGGATGTCGAGGCGCACGGAGCAGTAGAACTTGAGGGCGCGACCACCAGGCGTGGTCTCGGGGTTGCCGAACATGACCCCGATCTTCTCGCGCAGCTGGTTCGTGAAGATCAGCGCGGTATTGCTGCGATTGATGGCCCCGGTCAGCTTCCGGAGCGCCTGGCTCATCAGCCGAGCCTGGAGTCCCATGAAGCTGTCCCCCATCTCGCCTTCGATCTCGGCGCGTGGCACGAGCGCCGCCACCGAGTCGATGATGACGACGTCCACCCCATTGCTGCGGATCAGGGTCTCGGCGATCTCGAGTGCCTGCTCGCCGGTATCGGGCTGGGAGACGAGCAGCTCGTCTACGTTGAGCCCGACGTTCTTGGCATAGGTGGGGTCGAGCGCGTGCTCGGCGTCGATGAAGGCCACGATCCCGCCGGCTCGCTGCGCATTGGCGGCGATGTGGTAGCAGAGGGTCGTCTTGCCGCTTGACTCCGGCCCGAAGATCTCCGTGATCCTGCCGCGCGGGACGCCGCCCACGCCCAGCGCCAGGTCGAGTGCGATCGAGCCGGTCGGCACGACCTCGACGGCCATCTTCGCGCCCTTGTCGCCGAGGCGCATGATCGCACCGCGGCCGAACTGCTTCTCGATCTGCGTGATGGCCGCATCGACTGCGCGTCCGCGCTCGCCATTGCGCTGTGTCGGGGCCTGGGTCTCGGCTTCTGCCACCGGGGCGTCCATGATCGCGTGGGCTCCTTCTCTCTTCACTCCCGGCGGCGCCAGGTCAAGCCTCCGGACCTGGTTCGCTACGCGGCTTGCGCTTCTTCTTAACCACCTCGACCGTCATCGGCTGCTCATAGGCCGATGCGGGCTGAATCTTCGGCGCCTTGTCCTTCGGCTTGCGCTTCTCCTGGTGGCGCGGACGATCGCGACCTTTGGCCATCTCGCTGGACCTCCCGATATGGGCCGGTCGAGGTGCTCAGAGCCTGCCGGAAGTGGCCTTACCGGCCGGTTACCGGTGGCTTATCCGACCTCGTTCCGGAGACTCCGTACTCGGCCATGACGGCTTCTCGCAGCGTTCCGTACGACCCGTCGTCGAGGGCCTGACGGATGCGCCGCATGAGGTCCTGAGTATAGGTGACGTTGTGGAGCGAGGAGAGCCGATAGGCGAGCAGTTCCTCGGCGCGGAACAGGTGGGCAAGGTAGGCCCGCGAGTGATTGCGGCAGGTCTCGCAGCGGCATTCGCTGTCCGGCGGATCGGGGTCGTCCAGGAAGCGGGCGTTGCGCATGTTGAGCCTGCCACGGCTCGTCCAGAGCTGTCCGGTGCGAGCCACCCGGGTCGGCAGGACGCAATCGAACAGGTCGATCCCATGTTCGACCGCCGTGAAGAAGTCGGCCGGCGAGCCGACGCCCATCAGGTAGCGAACGCGCGGGTCGTCCTCGAGCGCCTCGGCCACCACCTCGAGGGCGTGCGCCATCTGCGCCTTGCTCTCCCCGACCGACAGGCCACCGATCGCGATCCCATCGAACGGCAGCGCCGCGATCGCCGCGACGCTCTCCCGGCGGAGGTCGGCTTCAACCCCGCCCTGGATGATGCCGAACAGCGCCTGGTCCGCCCGCGTATGGGCGGCGAGGCACCGTTCGGCCCAGTGGTGCGTCCGCTGCATCGCAACGGCAACCTCTGCGGGCGGCAGCGTCGCGTCGACCAGCTGGTCGAAGGCCATCGCAATATCGCTTCCCAGCGCCTCTTGGATCTCGACGGCCCGTTCCGGTGTCAGGCGCTGGGGCGATCCGTCGAGGTGGCTGGCGAAGGTCACGCCGTCGTCGTCCACCTTGCCAAGGTGAGCGAGGCTGAACACCTGGAACCCACCTGAATCAGTCAGGATCGGCCCATCCCAACCCATGAATCGATGGAGGCCGCCCAGGCAGGCGATCCGCTCATGACCGGGCCGCAACGAGAGGTGGTAGGTGTTGGCCAGGAGGACCTGGACGCCTGCCGCGCGCAGGTCCCCCGGCGAGAGCGCTTTGACGGTGGCCTGGGTCCCGACCGGCATGAACTGTGGTGTCTCGATGACGCCGTGCGGGGTCGTCAGCGAACCCAGCCGCGCTCGCCCAACCGCCGAGGGCCGAGAGGTGAAGGCGACAGGCGAAGGCATGGAGCCAGACTAGGCGATGAACATGGCGTCGCCGAAGCTGAAGAACCGATAGTCCTCGGCCAGCGCCACGCGATATGCCGCGAGCAGGGTGTCCCGCGACTCGAGCGGTGTCCCAGCACCCATTCCGGCTTGGACGAATGCAGTGACCAGGACCAGGAGCGAGCTTCTCGGCAGGTGGAAGTTGGTGATCAGCGCGTCGACCCCCTTGAAATCGTGGGGAGGGGTGATGTACAGGTCGGTCCAGCCAGAGCCGAGCCGGTCACGCACTGCGGTCTCGAGCACGCGGACGCTGGTTGTCCCCACGGCGACCACCCGGCCGCCGTTCCGGTTCGCCTCGGCGATGGCGGCCGCCGTTTCCGGCGGCATCTCGTACCACTCTCGGTGGATGTGGTGCTCGTCGACGGATATCCCCTCCAGCGGTCGAAACGTGTCGAGTCCAACGTGCAGGGTGACGTGGGCGCGGGCCACCCCTCCCGCCTCCAGCGATTGGAGCAGTTCGGCAGTGAAGTGGAGGCCGGCGGTTGGGGCGGCAGCGGAGCCTGGGGGATCGGCGTACACCGTCTGGTACCGGCTCGGGGAGGTGGAGCGGTCGCGGATGTACGGGGGCAATGGCGTGTCGCCGGCCTCCGCCATGACGAGGTACGGGTCACGATCGAAGCGCACCGCGCGCGTTCCATCGCCGACGGCCTCGCCTACCTCGACCCGATCCCCGCTGCGGAGGGCCACGGCTTCACCTTGCCTGATCCGTCGCGATGGACGGACGAGCGCCTCCCAACGGTCTGACTCATTCGGAATGGGACGAAGCAGGAGGATCTCCGCCGTCGCACCGCCCGGGCGAGTCGCCACGAGACGAGCCGAGATGACCCGTGAGTCGTTGACCACCAGGAGGTCCCCGGATCGCAGCAGCTCCCCCACCTCGCTGAAGACCATGTGCGACAACGCCGGCTGACCGGCGGCGGATGCGGCTCGGTCGAGGACGAGCAGTCGCGCGGCGTCGCGCGGCTCGACTGGCCCCTGCGCGATTGCGGTAGTCGGCAGCGCGTAGTCGAAGTCATCCACCCGCAGGCGGGCGTCAGGTGGCTCGGGGATCATCGGCCCAGACAGCGTAGCGCCCGGCCGGGAAGCCCGACCGGGCGCCATGGAGCCTGGGCTGGCGCTACTTGATGAAGCTATTGATCCAGTCCTGGGCGAAGAAGATCAGGAAGGCAATCGAGACGACCCACATCAGCCAGTGGATCTCGGCCATCTTGCCTCGGACGGCCTTGATGAGCACCCAGCTGATGAACCCGGCGCCGATGCCGACCGTGATGTCGTACGTGAGCGGCATCAGGATCATGGTCAGCAGGGCTGGGAGGCCCTCCTCCACGTCGCCGACCGGGATATCCCTGATCAGGGTGAACATCAGGTAGCCCACGAGCACGAGGGCGGGGGCTGTTGCAGCCGCCGGCACGATCAGCGCGATCGGCGAGAGCAGGATGGCCAGCAGGAAGAGGACCCCGGTGACCACGGAGGCGAATCCTGTCCGGCCTCCGTCTGCCACGCCCGCGGCGCTCTCGATGTAGGTCGTGTTCGAGCTGATCCCCGCGGCTCCTCCCGCCACGGCGGCAAGCGAGTCAACCAGGAGCACACGCCCGACTTCGGGTACGGAGCCATCCTCGTTCGTGAGGCCTGCCTCGGCGGCAACTCCCGTGACGGTGCCCATCGTGTCGAAGAAGTCGGTGAGCATGATCGCAAAGATGATCAGCAGCGCCGTCACGATCGGCAGGGTGCTGAACACCTGGCCCAGGTCGAACTGGCCCAGCGTGTCGAACTTCGGAGTGGCGATCAGCTGGTCAGCGGGTGGAATGGTCGCCACGCCGGCAACCAACGCGAGCAGGGTGGTGAGCAGGATGCTGATGACCAGGGCCGCCTTGATGCGCATGACGTACAGCACGATCGTGATCAGCAGCCCGGCCAGGAAGACCCACTGCGCCGGCTCGGTCGGGAATGCGATCGTCACCAACGTCCCGGCGCCCGCCTTGACAAGGCCGCCGTTGGCAAAGCCGATGAAGAGGATGAACAACCCGATGCCGACGCCGATCGCGCGCTTCAGCGAGAGCGGCACGGCGTTCATGATCGCCTCGCGCAGGCCGACGACGACGGCGATCGTCACGAGGAGTCCCTCGATCACGATGACGCCCATGGCGCCGGCCGGCGAAAGCCCCCGCCCAGTGAGCGTGAAGGCGACGATCGCATTGATGCCCAGGCCCGCCGCCAATGCAAACGGATAGTTCCCGATGACCCCCATCGCGATCGTTGCCACGCCAGCGACCAGCGCCGTGCCGGCCGCGATGGTGGCCAGCGTCCAGGTCGAGTTGTCCCCGAAGCCAGCGGTGAGGATCGCGCCGTTCACGAAGAGGATGTAGGCCATGACCATGAACGTGGTCAGGCCGGCGCGCGCCTCGGTCCCAAGGTCGGTCCCCCGCTCGTTGAACTTGAAGTAGGACGCAATGCCGTCCACGGTATGCCTGCCCTCCGTCCCTGCGGGTCAGTCCCGGGTCGGAGCGACCGGGGCGCGACCGCGGCGATCCTACTCCCGCCAACGGGCGGCGCGAGCCCTTTCCGCGCGGCGGTCTCTCGGTTGCGTTCAGCGCCGGAAAATGAGGTTGAACAGCAACGTCAGGACGATCGAGATGACGAGCATGCTGCCGAGCGGAATGAAGAGGCCGCCCCGGTCGCCGGTGATCGCGATGTCGCCCGGCAGGCGCGCGAACGGAAGCCGTATTCCCGCCATGGCCAGACCGCCGACCACCATCAGCACGATCCCGATGACGACCAGGAAGCGGCCGAGCTCAGGAGACATGACCTAGTCGAAGAGACCCGGCTGCATCTCGGGCCGGGCCGGTGGGGTGAGACCCAGGTGCTCCCAGGCGCCGGGCGTCAGCTGCCGGCCGCGCGAGGTGCGCGCCAGAAGCCCGATCTGCATGAGGTAGGGCTCAATCACGTCCTCGAGCGTCTCCACCGGCTCGGAGATGGTGGCTGCCATCGTCTGCAGGCCGACGGGCCCGCCGCCATGGTGCTCGGCGATTGCGCGCAGGAGCTGGCGGTCGAGCGCGTCGAGCCCGCGATCGTCGATCTCCAACAGGTCCAGGGCATCGGTCGCCAGCCCAGCCGTGACGATGCCGTTGCCACGAACCTGGGCGAAGTCACGCGCCCGCTTGAGCAGGCGATTGGCGATGCGCGGCGTCCCGCGGCTGCGAGCGGCGATGATCGCCGCGGCGGCAGGATCGAGTGCCACGTCGAGGATGTGGGCGCTTCGGACCAGGATCCGCTCTAGGTCGTCCGAGGTGTAGTAGTCGAGGCGATAGGTCACCCCGAAGCGGTCGCGCAGCGGCCCGGTGATGCTCCCCACTCGGGTGGTGGCCCCGATCACGGTGATGCTCTCGATCTGCAGCCGTACGGTGCGGGCGCCTGGTCCCTTGCCAAGGATCACGTCCAGCGCAAAATCCTCCATCGCCGGGTACAGGATCTCCTCCACCACGTGGGAGAGGCGATGGATCTCGTCGATGAAGAGCACATCGCCCTTGTTCAGGGCAGTGAGCACCGCCGCCAGGTCGCCGGCGCGCTCGATGGCGGGACCGGAGGTCGTCCGGATCTGCGCGCCCATCTCGGCCGCTACGATGTTGGCGAGGGTGGTCTTGCCCAGCCCCGGCGGTCCATAGAGCAGGATGTGGTCGACCGGCTCTTCCCGATGGCGCGCCGCATCGATCAGGATCGCCAGGTTCTCCTTGATCCGATCCTGCCCGGTGAATTCGTCGAGCCGTCGCGGGCGGACCGTCGACTCGAGGGCGAGCTCCTCCTCGGCAACGACGGGACTTGCGATCCGCTCGATGGTCACGCCGGCCATTCTACGGGTCGAGCATTCGGCCAAGGTCCTCCGGCGTGTCGAGATCCAGCGGGTGGCCGGCGACTGGCACTCGGTAGACCAGGTCCGGGTTGGAGCGGATGAGCTGCCGCAGCCCAACGTCACCCGCGAGGTCGTCGATGAGGTGGAAGTGGCTACGCTCGATGAGGATCGGCGGAGCGGCGATCCTCTCCGCGACTGCGGCTACCAGGGGTCGCTCAAGGCGCGCCCTGAGGATGGCCGAGATGGTCTCAGGGTCGAGGGCCGGCTGATCCCCGAGCAGGATCATGGCCGCGTCGACCTCGTCGCCCAGCTCGCAGAAGCCGAGGCGTAGCGAGAGGCTCATGCCTCGTTCGGGAAAGGGATTGAGGATCCAGCGCAGTTGCCGGTAAGCAGGATCGGCGAGCGGCGAAAGCCAGACGGGCACGACTGCCACGACCGGTGCCAGGTCGGCCGCCATGGCCGCATCCAGCGCGTGCTCGACGAGGGTTTTGCCGCCGATCACGACCAACTGCTTGGGGCTGCCGAAGCGGCGTGACATGCCTGCCGCCAGGATCACCGCGCCGACCCCCCGGGCATCGCTCATCGGCCTATTAGACTGCGCCGCATGCCTCCCATGAAGGCGCGTTACGGCCATACCAACCTGGTGGCACGGGACTGGCGTCGCCTGGCGGGCTTCTACGTCGACCTGTTCGGTTGCGAGCCCGTGCCGCCGGAGCGCGACTATCGCGGCCTGGTGCTGGAGGCCGGGACAGGCGTGCCCGGATCGGGACTCCGAGGCGTGCACCTTCGACTGCCGGGTCATGGCGCCCATGGCCCGACCCTCGAGGTCTACGGCTACGACCACGAGGAGTCCGCGCTGCCACCGGCTGCCAACCGGCCGGGGTGGGGACACATCGCCTTCGCGGTCGACGACGTACCGAGGGCGAGGGCCGAGGTGCTGGATGCCGGGGGATCAGCCGTCGGCGAGGTCGTCACGACCCACACCGACGATGGGCGCTCCGTGACCTGGTGCTATGTCACCGATCCCGAGGGCAACATCGTCGAACTGCAGGCGTGGAGCGACGCGTGACCGGCCCGGAGACCGTCGATCTACTGATCACCGGCGGAACCCTGGTGGATGGCAGCGGGAGTGCCGCCGAGGCCGGAACCGTGGCCTGCCTCGATGGCCGCCTCCACATAGGTGACGCAGCCTGGCGCCCGGCGCGAGCGGCACGGACCCTTGACGCGAGCGGCATGGTGGTGGCGCCCGGCTTCATCGACCTGCACTCCCACGGAGGTCTGGTCATCCTGGCCGATCCCCGACATGAGCCGAAGGTGCGCCAGGGGGTGACCACCGAGGTGATCGGGGTCGACGGCAACGGCTATGCGCCCTTCGACGATCCGGACGATCTCCGCGCCTTCGTGGACCTCAACGCCGGCCTCGATGGACGGCCACCGATCGCTTACGACTGGGGCAGCGTGGCGAGCTACGTGGGGCGCTACGACCGGGGCCAGGCAGTGAACGTGGCGGTCATGATCGGCAACAGCGCGCTGCGCATCGGCGCCATCGGCTGGGACGACGTGCCGGCCGACGGGCCGAGCCTCGCCAACATGCGGGCCGCGCTGCGCGAGGGCCTGGAGGAGGGCGCCTTCGGCGTCTCGAGCGGGCTCGACTATCCTCCCGGCGCCTACGCCTCGACCGATGAGCTCGCCAGCTTGACTGCGGAGGCGGCAGCGGGCGGTGGCTTCTATCACACGCACGTGCGCTATGCGCTGGGCGACCGCTTCCTCGACCCGTTCCGCGAGGCGATCGAGATCGGGCGTCGTGGCGATGGCCCGGTGCACCTCACCCATTTCTATCACCGCCAGACGCATCCCGGCGGCCCCACCGAGCTGCTCGCATTGGTCGACGACGCCCGCCGGGACGGCCTGGACGTCACGTTCGACAGCTACCCGTACGAGTGGGCCTCGACCCGGCTGCTGATCCAGCTGCCCCTCTGGGTCCAGGAGGGCGGACCGATACCGCTGAAGGAGCGGCTGGCGGATGCGGCCGTGCGGGACCGATTGCGACGTGAGCTCGCAGCCCGGGGAGCCGCGTACACCGGCACGGCCGGGTGGGCCGACCTGCGACTGGGCGCGTTCACCCGCCCCGAGCACCTGCTCTGGGAGAGCCGCAGCCTGGCCGAGGTGATGGACGAGACCGGACGCGATGCGGTCGACTCGATCTGCGACCTGCTGCTGGGTGAGAACCTCGGCGTGGCCCAGGTGACGACCGGCCCGTGGAGCGACACCCTCCCCCACTTCGTGCGTCATCCGGTCGGCATGGTTGGGACCGACTCCACCTTCCTGGGCGAGAAGCCTTCCCCCCGCACCTACGGCTCGTTCCCACGCATCCTGGGCCAGTTCGTCCGCGATGAGCGGCTGCTCTCGTTGGAGGAGGCGGTCCGCAAGATGACTGCCGCGCCCGCCGCCCGCCTGGGGCTGACCGATCGCGGCCTGCTGCGCGACGGCTTCTGGGCCGACCTCGTGATCTTCGACCCGGCCCGAGTACGCTCGAACGCCACATACGACCAGCCGCGCGAGTATCCCGACGGGATCGAATACGTGGCGGTCAACGGGCTGCTGGTGGTCGACGGCAACGCTCACACCGGGGCGCTCCCAGGACGGGCGTTGCGCCGAGGGCACACATGACCGGCCGCATCAGCCTCTCTCCTGGGGGAAGAATCTGCGATAAGGCAAGAGTAGGCCAGCCAAGACGAGAACGAGCGAAGCGACATCCAGTTGCCACCCGAATCCGCCGTGGGCGAATCCGTAGATGGCGAAGCTATTTGTCAGTTGGACCATGACAACGATCGCCAAGCTCCAGCACGCATACCAGGCCCAGCGTTCTCCCCTCCTGAACGGTATGGCGGCCACCCCCGCGAGCACGATTCCCATGCCGACCATGAAGTTGCCGAGTTGCCTAGCCAGCCCAGTGACATAGGCCTCGATGCCAGGTACCCGAGCAGCAATCTGATCCATGGTGAGGCCGGTCGTACTTTCGGCCGATGGTGGATCGACGGCCACAACGCCCGTCACAATGATGATCCCGGCGATCACGCTCCCAATCCCGAACACGAAGAAGATGAGCCACGCGTGCTTGGCATATCCCTCCACGCACTGAGGCTAACACCGCCGCCCTCAGCCGCGGTGCTATCGTCCCCCCAGGAGGAGAAGCTGCCGCGTGACGCGCACCCTACCGCCCAACTCACAGCCGACCGCCGCGCCGGACGCCTTGATCATTCCGCTGGAGACGCGAGTCCCCGGTCGCGCGACGACGAGCCTGCCGCTCCGTCGTGAGGGGCCGGCAAAGCTGACCGGCGTTGCCAAATACGCCGACGACCTGGTCTTCCCCGGTGCCTGGTACGGCGCCACCATTCGCTCCACCGAGCCGCACGCCACGCTTGTCGGTGTCGACCTCGCCGAGGCGTTCGATTGGAGCCAGGTGGTCGTGGTCACGGCTGCTGACATCCCCGGCGACAACGTCGTCAGCCTCATTCGCGATGACCAGCCGATCCTGGTCCCGATCGGGGGCGAGATTCGGCATCAGGCGGAGGCGCTCTGCCTGGTGGCGTCAGCGGACCGCGAAACGCTGCGTGCGGCGAAGCGTCACCTATCGGTCCGGACGGAGCGCCTGCCGGCGGTCTTCGACCCGCTCGAGTCGACTGAGGAGTTCTCGCATCTCGAAGTAGGGCAGGGGGACCTCGACGTGGGATTTGCCGAAGCGGAGCTGGTGATCGAGGGAACCTACCGGGTCGGCCACCAGGAGCAGCTCTATATCGAGAACCAGGCGATGATCGCCCTCCCGCACCCCGATGGCGGCGTCACCGTGCACGGTTCCTGCCAATGCCCGTACTACATCCACCGCGCCCTGAAGCGCTCGCTGCAGCTCACCGACGAGCAGGCGGTCGTGGTACAGGCCGAGACCGGCGGCGGATTCGGCGGCAAGGAGGAGTACCCCTCCATGATCGCGCTGCACGCCGCGCTGCTGGCCCGCAAGCTCGGCAAGCCGGTGCGGATGATCTACGAGCGCCACGAGGACCTGAGCGCAACCACCAAGCGCCATCCAGCGGTGGTCACGCATCGGACCGGCGTCATGCGCGACGGTCGCCTGGTGGCGCAGGAGATCGACGTCGTGATGGACGGTGGCGCGTATTGCACGCTGACCCCGGTGGTGCTGTCGCGCGGCGTCCTGCACGCCGGGGGTCCATATCGGTGCCCGAACGTGCGCATCCGCGGTCGTGCAATGGCCACCAACACGCCACCCAACGGCGCCTTCAGGGGCTTTGGGGCGCCGCAGACCGAGTTCGCCGCCGAGACGCAGGTGAATCGCATCGCGGAGGCGCTCGGGATGAGCCCCCTCGAGCTTCGTCGCTTGTGGGCATACCGGGAGGGCGATACCACTCCGACCGGACAGGTCCTGCGCGAGAGCGTTGCCGCCCCTGAGGTGCTGGAGGCAGCCGCCGAGGCGAGCGACTTCGTGCGCCATACCGAGCAGACGGGACGCGCCCGCGCGGCCCGAGCGTCGGACGCGCGATCGGCATCCGGCATCGGCCTCGCGATGGGCTGGCACGGAGCTGGCTTCACCGGCTCTGGCGAGGTGCACATCGCCGGCGTCGCATCGGTCGAGCTGACGGATATGGGCGTCGTTCGCGTGCTCACCGCCCAGACCGAGATGGGTCAGGGCACCAAGACGATCTTTCCGCAGCTGGTCGCGGAGGAGCTCGGCCTCGAGCCCGAGGAGGTCGAGGTCGCGCCGCAGGACACCAGCATCGTCCCCGACTCCGGCCCCACCGTCGCCTCCCGGACGGCGATGGTTGTCGGCGGGCTGATCATCAAGGCCGCTCGGCGATTGCGGGCGCAGGTCGAGGCGGTCACCGACCGGCCGTTCCCAGATTCGTACCAGCTGTTCGCTCGCGACCACGGCGGCATGCGGGTCGACGAGCGGTTTGAGCCGTATCCCAACGTGCAGTTCGACGATGCCACCTACACCGGCGATGCCTATCCGGCCTTCGGCTGGGCCTGCGCGGTGGCGCGCGTCGACGTCGACCTCGATACCGGCGAGGTGATCGTTCGCGATGTCGTATCGGCCGATGACGCCGGAAGGATCATCCACCCGGTCCTGGCGGAGGGACAGGTCGAGGGTGGCACGCTGCAGGCGATCGGGTACGCCACGATCGAGGAGATCAAGCTGGTCGACGGGCGCTATCTGAATGACCGATTGGCGACGTACCTGATCCCAACCTCATTGGATGCGCCGCGCATCGAGGCGATCCTGGTCGAAAAACCGTTCTCGGGCGCCCCGCACGGCGCAAAGGGGATCGGCGAGCTGCCGATGGACGTCGGCGCTCCGGCGGTCGTGGCCGCCATTCACGATGCGACCGGCGTCTGGATCCACGACCTCCCCGCCACGCCGGAACGGATCCTGGCCGCCCTGACCGGCGCGCCAACGCCGGCTGCGCCCGGGGTCAGCGTCCGGGCGCCCGACCGGGGTGGCGCATGAGCTTCCGCTTCTTCGTGAACGGCGACCCGGTCGAGGTCGAGGTGCCAGGCATGCGGCGCCTCCTGGACGTCCTGCGCGAGGACCTGGCCCTCACCGGCACGAAGGAGGGCTGCGGGGAGGGCGAGTGCGGCGCCTGCAGCGTCCTCCTGGACGGCGCGGTGGTCGATGCCTGCCTGGTGCCGATCTGCCAGGTCGACGGCACGAGCATCCGAACCGTTGAAGGCCTCGGCGCGGAAAACAAGCTGAACGACCTGCAATCGGCATTCCTCGAGACCGGAGGCGCGCAGTGCGGAATCTGCACGCCGGGAATGCTCATGGCGGCTGAAGCCTTCCTCGCCTCGGGCGGTCCCAGCGACGAGGACTCGATCCGCGAGGCGATCGCCGGAAACCTGTGCCGATGCACGGGCTACAGAAAGATCGTCGAGGCGATCGCACAGGCTGCGGAGCAACGGCGGGCGGCTGACCCGCATCCGGCCTGACCGATGCCCGTCGAACCACACGTCACCTCGCCGCGCACGCTGAGCGAGGCCTATGCGCTGCTCGCCCAGCAACCGCATCGGCCGGTCGCTGGCGGGACGGACCTGCTGGTGCAGATCACCGGTGAGCTGGGTGATCCACCGGATCGCGTGCTCGACATCTGGCACCTGGACGAGCTCCGCGGCATCGCCGTCGATGGTGACGCACTCGTGCTCGGTGCCCTCACCACGTACACAGAGATGCGGCGCTCGCCGCTGGTGGCCGAATTCCTGCCTGCGCTCAGCGAGGCGGCCGCCACGATCGGCGCGGCGCAGATCCAGAATCGCGGCACGATCGGTGGCAACGCGGCCAACGCCTCCCCCGCCGGCGACACCCTGCCGCTCCTCATCGCGTGTGACGCGGAGCTGGTGCTTGGGAGCGAGCGGGGCGAGCGCAGCGTGACGGCCGGGGAGTTCTGGCCGGAGTATCGGCGCACCGCGCTCGCTGCCGACGAGCTCCTGCTCCGAATCCGCTTCCCCATGGTCGGGGATCGGCAGGTGCGCTTCCGGAAGGTCGGGACGCGCCGGGCGCAGGCGATCAGCAAGGTGGTCATGGCCCTTGCCTGGCGCGGCGATGACGGGACTGCGCCCTGGCGTGACGTCCGGCTGGCCCTCGGCTCCGTGGCGGCCACGCCCATTCGCGCCGGCGCGACGGAGGCGGTGCTCGACGGCGCGTCCCCCGATCAGTCGACGGCAGACCGTGCCGCCTCCACCCTTGCCGGCGAGCTCAACCCGATCGATGACGTGCGCTCCAGCGCCGACTACCGGCGCGCGGTTGCCGCGCGCGTGCTGCATCGGCTCATCCGAGAGGCGGGCGGATGGTGACCGCGCCAAGTGACGCGATGAGCGATGAGGGCGGCATCCAGGTCGTGGGCACTGAGGTCGACCACGGAGCCGACGTCCTGACGCTGCCGGCACTGCAGTTCCTTGGGCGGCTGCATCGGTCGTTCGAAGGTCGTCGGCGAGAGCTGCTCGCCGTGCGCGAGCGTCGACAGGCCGAGTTCGACGCGGGAGTGCTCCCGGACTTCCTCCCCGAGACCGCCAGCCTCCGCGAAGACTCCGACTGGCGGGTGGCACCCGCGCCCGCGGACCTCGACGACCGACGAGTCGAGATCACCGGGCCAGTGGAGCCGAAGATGATGATCAACGCCCTGAACTCGGGCGCCCGCGTCTTCATGGCCGATTTCGAGGACGCGCTCTCGCCCACCTGGGAGAACATCGTCACCGGGCAGTGGGCTGTGCGCGAGGTAGTCCGGCGCCAGCTCACCTTCCAGACCGATGAGAAGGCGTATGCGTTGAACCCGCAGATCGCCACGCTTGTCATCCGCCCGCGCGGCTGGCACCTCGCGGAGAGGCACCTGCTCGTCGACGGCGAGCCGATCTCAGCCAGCCTCTTCGACTTCGGCCTCACCTTTTTCCACAACGCGCGGGAACAGCTCGACCGCGGCTCCGGACCCTATTTCTACCTGCCCAAGCTCGAGTCGCACCTCGAGGTGCGGCTCTGGAACGAAGTCTTCGTGGCGGCGCAGGAGGCGCTCGGCATCCCGAGGGGCAGCATCCGGGCTACCGTCCTGATCGAGACGATCCTGGCCGCCTTCGAGATGGACGAGATCCTGTGGGAGCTGCGGGAGCACGCATCGGGCCTGAACGCCGGTCGCTGGGACTACATCTTCAGCCTGATCAAGAAGTTCCATGCCCGCCCCGACATGATCCTTCCGGATCGCGCCCAGGTGACGATGGCGGTCCCCTTCATGCGCGCCTACCAGCAGCTACTGGTGCGCACCTGCCATCGCCGCGGTGCGCACGCGATCGGCGGCATGAGCGCCTTCATCCCCAATCGCCGTCAGCCGGAAGTGACCGAGAACGCCCTGGCGCGCGTGCGGGAGGACAAGCAACGGGAGGCTGGAGACGGCTCGGACGGCACCTGGGTCGCGCATCCGGATCTGGTGCCGGTCGCGGCGGCGATCTTCGATGAGGTCCTGGACGATCGGCCGAACCAGAAGGAGCGCCTGCGCGACGACGTCGCGGTGTCGACCGGCGAGCTGCTCGACACGCGCATCCAGGGTGGCCTCATCAGCGAAGAGGGCGTCCGAACCAACGTGAGCGTGGCGCTCCAGTACCTCGCCTCCTGGTTGGCGGGCAACGGTGCGGCGGCGATCAACAACCTGATGGAGGACGCCGCAACCGCCGAGATCAGCCGCAGCCAGCTCTGGCAGTGGCGCGTCCACGGGGTCGCGCTTGAGGATGGCAGGCCGATGTCGGCCGACCTCTACCGCGCGATCCGCGACGAGGAGCTTGGCGGGCTACAGCAGTCCGCGCCGGACGCCCGCTGGCAGGACGTCGCCGAGCTGCTCGACAGCCTCGTCCTCTCGGATCAATTCGTGGAGTTCCTGACCATTCCGGCCTACGGGAAGCTTGCCTGGGCAGCTCCGCCCTGACGCCGTCACTGGTCGCCGACGAACTGCCAGCTGTCCGGGATGGTGTCGGGGGGCTGCCCGATCACGATCGCGATCTCTGCGTGTTTCACCAAGGGGATCTCGGCCGGGTCGCCCTCGAAGAGGTTGCCGTTGACATAGATGCGGATGAGCGCGTCGGGCTTGCAGTATTCGCCGACGCAGCTGGCGTCCAGTTTCAGGCCCCATTCGGTGAAGAATTCGCCGAGCATGTAGGGCGGGTGGTTGGTCGTCCGCGACTCCTCGTGGATGATGCCGTCTGGGTCGTGTGTGTGCAGCGGTGAGAGACACGGCACGTCGCAGGTATCCACGAAGTACGCGTGCTCGGTGCCGTCCGGGGTCATCTCGTCGCGGACGCCGGCGAGCCCGATCGCGATCCCGATCCCGGCCGGAACCCTGATCTGCTCGCCATCGACGAAGACGTCGAGGTGCGCGTGCAGGTGCGTCACGAGGTACTCGCGCGGCTCTGCCACCAGTCCGGCCTGCTCGGCCAACGCTATCGCATCGTCTGGTGCTGGCCACGTCGGTTGTGCAAGCGGGCTCGAAGACCCATAGGAGGGGGACGCCGGCGATCCCTGGCAGGCGCTCAAGAGGACGATGCCGGCGATCAGTGCGGCAGCCGGGCGTAGTGACGTCAAACCAAGCCCTCCGTGCAATCCGATGCCAGGCGGGAGTGTACCCGCGTCACGCCGTCGCCATGCGCTCCAGGAAGTTGCCGGCACCGCGCCTGCCGCTGAACACGCCGTCGCGCACGATGACTTCTCCGCGAAGAAGTACGGAGCGGACGGCCCCACGAACGGCGCGCCCCTCGTATGGGGTGAAGTCCCCCGTGTGATGGAGGTTCGACTGGCTGATCGTCCGCGAAGCTTGCGGGTCGAAGAGCACCAGGTCAGCATCGCGGCCAACCTCGATAGCTCCCTTCGTGCCCATGCCGAAGAGCTTGGCCGGCGTCGTGGCAAGCAGGTCGACCAGCCGCTCGAGGCTGATCCTTCCTCCGGCGACACCCTCGCTGTACACGATCGAGAGGAGCGTCTCGATCCCCGGCGCCCCGTTGCTGATCTGCGGGAACGGCGGAGCTGGGCAGCGCTTCTCGACCGCCAGCCGATCGGGCACATGGTCGGTGGCGACGAGGTCCAGGCCACCGGCGCGCAATCCGAGCCACAGGGCGCCGCGATCTGATTCGGAGCGCAAGGGAGGCGAGATCACGCTGCGGATCACCTCCGCCTCGTCCGCCGCGTCGTAGCGCTCATCGGTCAGGGTCAGGTAGTGCGGACAGGTCTCGGCATACGCCGGCCAGCCGCGCGCCTTTGCGGCGGCCACCTCGGCCAGAGCATCGGCACAGGAGAGATGGACGATGTAGACCGATGCATCAGCGGCCCGCGCCAGCGCGATCGCCCGATGGGTCGCCTCAGCCTCGGCGTAGGTCGGCCGGGTCAGTGCGTGGTGCCGACACGAGACGTTCCCGCGGGCAACGGCATCGGTCACCAGGGCGTCGATGACCGTCGCGTTCTCGCAATGAACCTCGAGCATCCCGCCGTGGCGGCCCATCGTCCGCAGCGCCTCGAAGAGACGGTCGTCGGTCAGGCGGAAGTCGTAGACCATGAAGGCCTTGGCGGTCGGGACGCCGGACGCGATCAGTTCGGGCAGCTCGGCGATGGGGTCGTCCTGCTGACCGCTGATCACCGCCGACAGGCCGAAGTCCACCGCCGACTCGCCGTCAGTCCGCGCTCGGAACTCGCGCATGCCGGCGAGCAGCGAGCGGGAACCTTCGTCACTGATCCCTGTGCCGGGGTTGTTGAAGGCAAGGAAGGTGGTCGTGCCGCCATGGGCGGCCGCCACCGAGTCCTGGAAGAAGCGGTCGGGCTCGGTCTCGCTCGGGAGGCGGGTGTGGGTGTGCACGTCCACACAGCCCGGCAGCACCAGCAGGCCGCCGGCGTCCAACGTCGGGGTGCGGCCGTTGCCATCGGCGAGGTGCTCCCCCACCTCCACGATCCTTCCGTCGCCAATCGCGACGTCCGCCACCATCGAGCGCTCGGCCGTCACGACCGTGCCCCCGACGATCAGGAGGTCAGCCACCCGCCTGGTCCGAAGGCGGTCGTAGTCGCCGCCGCCTCCGGTGGGGCGGTCCCCCGCCAGCCGGCGCCGACCCCGCAGTGCGCGGCAACGTCGGCAGGTTGCGGCGGTAGGCCATCGTCGCTGAGTCCAGCGTATAGCTCCCGATCGCGTCGGGGTCGTAATGACCCGCGGTCGATTCGCCACCGCGCCCTGCGCGCCTGCCCGTGACAGCGACGAGCAGCACCACCAGCGCGATGACGAGGAAGACAACCCACTCCGGGCTCATCGTCAGCCCGCCTCCTGGATCTCGATCTGCTGTGCCCCGTCCCACAGCGCTCGGCGTCCCACCTCGCGCAACCGGTCGCGCCAGCCTTCGTCGGCCTCGAGCGTTGCGAAATGATTCCCCGCCAGCTGGCCGAGCTTGGATGAGAAGGCGCAGGCCCCGTACGGGAAGAGGATCTCGCACTCGGACAGATCCCCGGTGTAGATCAGCAGCTGGCCCGGAGCGGGATGGGAGGTGTGATGCTCATAGCCGACGCCGGTCTGCAAGTCGCCCAGGGGAATCCAGGTCCCCTCGCCGCTCCAGCGGCAGTGGATCAGCTGCGAGCGCATCGGCAGGAGGCGCCGCACGGCCTCGACCGTTCGTGGCGCATCGGCCTCCCATCGGGCGGTAAAGTTCAGGTCGCCTACCCGGATCGTCAGGTTCGGCATGCGCGGAGGATAGCAGTGGTCGATCTCCGTCCCACCATCTCGACCCACGTTCTGGATCTCGAGCTGGGCGTCCCCGCGGCTGGGCTGCCGGTGGCACTCTTCCGTCTCGAACAGGACGGTCGTCCAGAGCTGATCACCGAGCTCGCGACCGATGCCGATGGTCGGATCGCTTCACTCCTGCCGGGCGAGCTCGAGGTCGGCGACTACCAGCTCGTCTTCGACCTTGCGGCCTACGCGGCGACGCTCGACCGGGATGCCGACTTCTTCGAGAACCTGGCGGTCGGCATCCGGATCGACGACGCCGAACGGAGCTACCACGTGCCGCTCCTCCTGTCCCCCTTCGGGATCTCGACCTATCGCGGCACCTGATGGGCTATCCCGCGATCGAGCACCTCAACGACCTCTCGGCCGACGCATTCGCCGACGAGGTGGCCCCACTCTTCGAAGGCGCGCGCAGGTTCCTGCAGCGCCTCGCGGCAGCCCGACCATTCGACTCCGACAAGGCGTTCCTGGCGACGGCCCGCGAGGTGGCCCGAACCATGCCCGAGGCGGACCAGGTCGAGCTGCTCAACGCGCATCCGATGCTCGGCGCCGACCCCGCTGCCGTCTCACGCGCGTCGTTCGAGGAGCAGGGCTACGGCTCACCATCGGAGGAGGGCTCCGGGCAGCCCATTCTCGAAGAACTGGCGATGCTCAATCGGGTCTACGAGGGGCGCTTCGGGTTTCGCTACGTCGTATTCGTCGCCGGCCGGCCGCTTTCTGCGATGGGGCCACTCATCGAGGCGGCGATGCGCAACGACCGTGCGGCAGAGCTTGGCCGCGGCCTGGACGATGTGATCGACATCGCTGCGGACCGACTCGGCCGGTTGCGCGGCGACTACCTCGACCGCGACGAGGGTTCCTGATGCAGTACGAGATCCACTACGGCAAGGCTGATGTCAAGGTGTACCGCACCCACGGCACACCGTTGCGGGACGTAAGGCAGATTCCCGAGTCGCCCTTCAGCGGCCGCGAGAACATCCTGATGGCGGCCGAGCTGGAGGTGACCGTACATGGCACGGCATTCCTCGACGCCTACACCCGCGGCGACAACCGGCTGGTGGTGGCGACCGACACGATGAAGAACTTCATGCAAACCGCGTCGCTCGCCACGAGCGCGCCAACCCTCGAAGGCTGGCTGCATGACGTCGGGTCGGCGTTCCTGGCGACCTATCCCGACATGGAACGCCTCACGATGCAGGGTCGCGAGCTCCCATTCCCGGCCGCGCTGGTACCGGCCGCCGATGGAGACGGATTTGCCGCGTCGGAGGTCCTCTTCGCCCGCGACCGCAACGACCGCTCCACTGCCGCCCTCGAGCTCGAGCGTCACAAGGATGGTGCACGAATCACCGGCCACCGGTGCGGACGGACGGATCAGCAGCTGATCAAGATCACCGGCAGCGCCTTCGCCGATTTCGCCCGAGACGAGCACACGACGCTACCCGAGCGGTCCGATCGGCCGCTCTACGTCTGGTGCGACATCGGGTGGCGCTACGCCGACCCACTGGACGCCCTCGGCGGCGACCCTGCCCGGTACGTGGCGGGCGAGCAGGTGGCCGACCTGGCTGCATCGGTCTTCCACCAGTTCGTCAGCCTCTCGATCCAACACCTGGTCAACGAGATCGGGAGCCGAATGCTGGAACGCTGGCCACAGCTGGCCGAGGTCTCGTTCGACGCGACCAATCGGCTCTGGGATCCCGGCGCGCAGAGCGAGCCGGACCCGCGGGTCAGGACCTATGCCGATCCCCGTCCGCCGTTCGGGAAGATCGGGCTGGTCCTGCGCCGCGACGCCTGAGGAATCAGGCCAGCCCCAGCTGCGGGTAGTCGATGGCGGGGCAACGGTCCATCACCACAAGCAGCCCTGCAGCTTCCGCTCGCTCGGCCGCTTCCTCGTCCCACACACCCAGCTGCAGCCAGACGGCCTTCGCGCCGATCTCGATCGCCTCGTCAACATGGGCTCCCGCCCGATGTGAGGCACGGAAGATGTCGACTACCTCGATCGGGCTGCCGGCGGGCCGCTGAGCCGCGGCAGTGCGCAGGTCCGGGACGGTGGCGAGGCCATGGATCGTCATCTCGCGTGGGTAAACCGGGATCACCTCGAACCCGAACTGCATCAGTGAGCGCGTGACTCCGTGGCTGGCCCGCGTGGGATCGGGCGAGGCGCCTACGACGGCCCAAACATGGAATTCAGTCAGCACGCGGCGCGCGACTTCAGGGTCGCTCCAGCGCTCCGACTGGACGGTCATCGGTTTCGGGCCAGCTCCTGGAGGGCTGCCTTGATGCGCAGGTCGAGGCCGTTGTCGCCTCCCGCCACCGCCCCGGCGGCCCGGCGAGCCTCCGAGGCTGTATAGCCGAGCGATTCGAGCGCCGCAACGACGTCCGAGTCGGTGCTCGCTCCCCCGCCGGCTGCGATCCCGGCGGCGTGGATCTTCTCCTTCAGCTCCAGGATGATGCGGAGAGCCGTCTTGCGGCCAACCCCGCTGACCGAGGTGAGCAGGTCCGCGTCGTCGGTCACGATGGCCAGCTGGAGCTTGGTCACGGCATGAGCGCTGGTGATGGCGAGCGCAAGGCGCGGCCCAACCGCGGTCACGGTCATGAGCAGCTCGAAGAAGGCGAGCTCCTCCGGTGAAGCGAAGCCGAACAGCGCCTGCTTGTCCTCGCGCACGAGATGGTGCACGAAGATGCGCGCCTCGCTCCCCAGCCGCAGCCTGGCCAGCAGGGATGGACCGGCAACCACCCGATACCCGACGCCGCCCAGCTCGACGAGCACGAACTCCTGGCCCACGTGCGTCACCGGACCGCGCAGCGAGCCGATCATCCGATCACGGCGAGGCGGGCGGCGGTCGCGCCGCGGTACGCGCAGCCGATCGCGACCGCCAGCGCATCGGTCGCGTCGTCGGTCACTCCGTCGAGGGCAATTCCCAGCAGGCGAGCGACCATCGACGCCACCTGCGCCTTGTCGGCCGCCCCGTTGCCGCAGACCGCCTGCTTCACCTCGTTCGGCGTCGGCTCGTCGACCAGCAGCCCGGCTTCGGCCGCGGCCAGCAGGGCAACACCGCGGGCCTGCCCCACGGCCATGGCGGTCTGCACGTTGCGCTGGAAGAAGAGGCGCTCGACCCCGACTCGGTGTGGGTGGTGCAGGGTGAGGAGCTGGGTCAGAGCGCCATGGAGGGCACGAAGGCGATCCGCATCGCTCTCGGCGCTCTGCGTGCGGATGACCCCCGCATCGATCAATCGGAGCCGACCGTCGTCGAGCGCCACCACCCCGAATCCGCAGCGGGCGGTGCCTGGGTCGATGCCGAGCGCGATCACGCCAGCATCGTAGCGTCGCGCGGGATCAGGCGACCGATGCCTCCAACTGCTCCATCAGCGCATCGGGCAGGTCGAAGTTGGCGTAGACGTTCTGCACGTCCTCCAGCTCCTCGAGGCGCTCCACGAAGCCCAGTACCTGGCGAGCTGCCTTCTCGTCGGAGATCTCGACCTTGGTGGTCGGTTCCATCGAGACCTCCGCCGAGGTCGCCGGGTGCCCGGCGTCAGCGAGCGACGAACGCACCCGCTCGAGGTCGGCGGGCTCGGTCATGACCAGGATGACGCCACCCTCGGGAGCGTCGACGTCGGTCGCTCCCGCGTCGATGGCCGCCAGCGTCACCTCGTCGGGGTCGTTCCCCTTCAGGGGGATGCTGAGCAGGCCGCGCTGCTCGAACTGCCATGCTACGGGGGTCAGCGAGCCCCCGACCTTGGTGAAGATGCTGCGCACCTCCGAGGCGGTGCGGTTCCGGTTGTCGGTCATGACCGCCACGATCACCGCCACGTTGGCCGGGCCGAGCCCTTCGTAGGTGATCTCCTCGTACTGCACGGCATCGGCACCCGCGCCCGTCGCTCGCTCGATGGCGCGCTTGATGTTCTCCATCGGCATGCTGTTATCGCGCGCCTTGTCGACCGCCATCCGCAGCCGATAGTTGCCATCCACGTCGCCGCCACCCTGGCGCGCGGCAGTGATGATCTCGCGCGTCAGCTTCGTGAAGAGTGCCCCGCGCCTGGCGTCGTTGACGCCCTTCTGCCGCTTGATCTGTGACCATTTGCTGTGGCCGGACATCGGGCCTCCGGTCGGTGTGGGAGCCTCGATTGTAGCAATGCGGCGGTGGCCTCCCTACCATGGCCGAATGGTCCCGCTCCTCGACCGCCCCGAGAATGCCGGGGCCCTGAGCTACCTGGCGCACGGGCGTCCGGCAGACGAGGCGACATTCGGTCCTCCACCCGAGGACCTGGACTCCCGGCACCTTGGCACGCATCCGACTGTCGTCGATCGGCTCTGGGAGGACCTCAACCGGGGACTCCCGGTCGACGCACGGTGGCTCGTGTTCGACGGCCCCGCCCTCATCCATCCGGACGGAACCATCCTGGCGGCGGCCATGGGCACGCAGTACGCGCTGCGCCTGCTGCCTGACGACCGCGCCGCCGCTATCGCCGCGGGCGCCGAGTCTGTGCACCACTTCCAGACCGTCGGCACGACGCTTGACCTGCCTGAGGCGTTCGGGCCGGAGTGGGTGTTCGGTCGGTTCGACGACCGCGAGCCGGCGTGGCTGCTGGCCAGCTACCAGGCTATCGCCCCGGCCGAGTCGGCCAGCCGGCATGCCTCCGTATAATTGGCCTCCATTTCCGAGGAGCACCGATGAAGCCGACCAGCCCAGACCGGATCCGGAACGTGGCCCTCATCTCCCACGGTGGCGCCGGGAAGACGAGTCTCGCCGAAGCGATGCTCTTTGACGCCGGCGCCATTGCGCGATTGGGCAGCGTTGACTCCGGGTCCGCGGCGCTCGATCACGACCCCGACGAGCAGAGACGGCGACAGAGCATCAACTTGGCGATCGGGACCCTCGAGGCCGACGACGCCCGCATCACCCTGGTCGATACGCCCGGCTATGCCGACTTCCAGGCCGATGTCATCGAGGCGCTGGCCGCAGTTGACGCCGCGATCCTGGTGGTCGACGCCTCGGCAGGGGTCGAGGTTGGAACCGAGGAGGTCTGGCGGCTGGCCGAGGAGCGGAAGCTTCCGCGCTTCATCTTCATCAACAAGATGGACCGCGAGAACGCCAACTACGATGCCGTGCTCGACGGCCTGAAGGCGAAGTTCGGCCCCAAGATCGCTCCCGTCTACCTGCCGATCGGCTCCGCTGAGTCGTTCCGTGGCTATATCGATGTCATCGAGCAGCACGCCAACGTGTACGAGAGCGGCAAGCCGAGCGAAGTGCCGATCCCCGACGACATGCGAGCCGGCGAGGAGGCTCGCCGCGAGGCCCTGGTCGAGGCTGCGGCTGAGGCGAGCGACGAGCTCATGACCCGCTACCTGGACGGCGAGCCAATCAGCGACGAGGAGATCGAGACGGCGGTCCACAAGGGAACCCGCGAAGGCAGCGTGGTACCCGTCTTCGTGGGAAGCGCACTCAAGAACATCGGCGTCCGCGAACTCGCGTCCATGATCGCCAAGCACATCCCCTCGGCGGCCGAGGTCGGTGCGCGAACCACCGGGGACGGGAACCGCATCGAGCCCGACCCGGACGCCCCGCTCGTCGCACAGGTCTTCAAGACCACGGCGGACCCCTTCGTGGGCCGGCTCACCTACTTCCGCATCGTAGCTGGCACGCTCCGTGCCCAGGGTCACCTGTGGAATGCGACCCGCAAGGCGGAGGAGCGGATCGGCAACATCCTGGGCCTGTTGGGCAAGGATCAGGAGAACATGCCGCAGGCAGGACCAGGAGACATCGTCGCGGTCGCCAAGCTGGCGAGCACGCAGATCGGAGACACGCTGGTGGCGGATCGAACCCAGGCGATCAGCCTGCCACCGCTCGAGTTCCCGACGCCCAGCCTGCAGGTCAGCATCGAGCCCGAGAGCAAGGCGGACCTCGACAAGCTCGGTCAGGCCCTGTCGCGCATGCTCGAGGAGGAGCCGTGTGCCCGGGTGCACCGCGAGGAGGGCACCGGCGAGACGATCCTGACCGCGATGGGCGACGCTCACGTGGATGTCCTGGTCGAGCGGCTGAAGCGCAAGTTCGGCGCATCGGTTCGCACCGGCAGCCCGCGCGTGCCCTATCGGGAGACCATTCGCAGGTCAGCCAAGATCGACAACCGGTTCAAGCGGCAGACCGGTGGCCACGGGCAGTTCGGGCACGTGGTGATCGAGTTCGAGCCGCTGCCGTCTGGATCCGGCTTCGAATTCGGCGACAAGATCGTCGGCGGCGTCGTTCCCAAGCAGTACATCCCCGCGGTGGAGAAGGGGCTGCGGGAGACCCTCGCCGAGGGAGTGCTGGCCGGCTATCCGGTCGTGGACCTCCGCGCCCGCCTGGTGGACGGCAGCTACCACACCGTCGACAGCTCCGAGATGGCCTTCAAGGTGGCAGCCAGCCAGGCCCTAAGGCGCGCCTTCCCCGAGGCCGATCCGGCCCTGCTGGAGCCGATCCTGGAGGTGGAGGTGATTGTCCCGGACGCATACATGGGTGACGTGGTGGGGCAGATCACCGCCAAGCGCGGGCACGTGCTCGGCATGGACTCATCGGACGGGATGCAGCACCTCCACGCACAGGTGCCGCAGGCCGAGATGTTCCATTACGCCACCGAGCTGCGCAGCATCACGCAGGGGAGGGGCAGGTTCAGCTGGAAGCTCGACCACTACGCTGAGGTGCCGAGCATGATCTCCGACCGCGTCATCGCCGACCACCAGGCCAAGGTGGGCGCCGGCGAGAAACACTGACCCGGGGTCAGGCGACCTTCTCGATCGCGGCCAGGCTTCGCTTCCCGCGCCGCAGGACCAGCCACCGTCCATGGAGGAGATCGCCATCGCTCGGCGCCATCTCCGGGTCGGCTACGCGTTGGTTGTTCAGGTAGGCGCCACCGTCGGCAATCGTGCGGCGGGCAGCCGTTCGGCTGTCGGCCAGCCCGGCGGCGACCAGCAGCTCGACGATGGCAGGCATCGGGCCGCGGACTTCGGCGTGGGGCAGCTCGGCGAGTGCCGTCGCCAATGTGTCCGCCTCCAGGTCCAGCAGGTCGCCTCGGCCGAAGAGCGCGGCGCTCGCTGACGCAGCCTGTGAGGTCGCCCCGGAGCCGTGGACCAGCGCTGTCAGCTCGGAGGCCAGCGACTGCTGGGCGGCGCGCGCCTCGGGGTGCTGTGCCGTCTCGGCGTCGAGCGCCTCGATCTCCTCGCGGGAGAGGAAGCTGAAGATTTTCAGCAGCGCACCGATATCGGCGTCATCGGTGTTCAGGAAGTACTGGTAGAAGGCGTACGGGCTCGTCAGCTTCGGGTCGAGCCAGAGCGTGCCATCGGCGGTCTTGCCGTACTTCGTGCCGTCGGACTTGGTGATGAGCGGCGTCGCCATGGCATGCACCGTGTCTCCCATCACGCGGCGGATGAGGTCCACGCCCGCGGTGAGGTTCCCCCACTGGTCGCTCCCGCCGGTCTGCAGGCTGCAGCCGTAACGGCGATGCAACTCCAGGTAGTCGAATGCCTGCAGGATCTGGTAGCTGAACTCCGTGAAGCTGATCCCCGGCCCGTCGAGGCGAGCTCGCACGGATTCCTTTTCCAGCATGCGATTGACGCTGAAGTGCTTTCCGACATCACGCAGGAAATCCAGCGCCGATACCGACGCGGTCCAGTCCAGGTTGTTGGCGATGCGCGCCGGGTGGGCGCCGTCGAACTCGAGGTACCGCTCGACCTGGCCGCGGATCCGCTCGACCCAATCGGCCACCACCTCCGCCTCGTTCAGGTTGCGCTCGACCGACCGTCCGCTCGGATCGCCGATCAGACCAGTTGCTCCGCCGACCACCGCGATCGGATCGTGGCCCGCAACCTGGAGCCGCCGCATCGTGACGAGCTGGACGAGGTTGCCGAAGTGAAGGCTGGGAGCGGTGGGATCGAAGCCGCAGTAGAACGTCAGCGCACCGGCATCCAGGGCAGCCCGCAGCGCATCCGGATCGGTGCTGTGGGCGACGGCCCCGCGCCAGTCGAGCTCGTCAAGGATATGGGCGGCCATGGGCGGTTGAGTATATGGGGCCGATCCGCCCCTCGCCGCTCCCCGTGCTAGGCTTGGCCTCGATGTACGGACGGCCCCCACGGCGGGCCCGGGGCCGCTCTTCAGGCAGGTCGCCGGCACCTCGCTCCCCCAGTCGCACGAGAGTCGCGCCATTGCCGGCGCTGATCCTCGGCGCCTTCGCTGCGCTTGCGGGCGCCCTGTTCATTGGCGTCGTGGCCGTCTTCGCGTCATACGCCAGCGGCCTGCCGGATCCGTCCCAGCTCGAACACTTCGAGCTGAGCCAGGGATCGAGAGTCATGTCCACCGATGGGGTCGAGCTCGCGACATTCGCGGCCGAGGAGCGGCGGGTCCTGACCTTCGACAAGATCCCGCAGCTGATGGCGGACGCCCAGGTTGCGGCCGAGGATCAGACGTTCTGGTCCAACCCGTGCATCGACTTCAAGGGGATCGTGCGCGCAGCGCTCCAGAACTTCTCGGCCTCGCAGACCGTCTCTGGCGCTTCCACCATCTGCCAGCAGCTGGTGCGCATCCGCCTCTTCGACGCGGACCTGCTGGCCAACCCCGATCGGCGCTGGGAGCGGAAGATCAAGGAGGCGTTGCTCGCCCTGCAGGTCGGAGACGCATATCCAGGCACCGAGGGCAAGCAGAAGCTCCTGGAGATGTACCTCAACCAGGTCTACTACGGCAACAACGCATACGGTATCTGGGCCGCCGCCAATCGCTACTTCGGCAAGGACATCACATCATCGGCGCCCGAGAACCAGCTGAGCATCGGGGAGGCTGCGCTACTCGCGGGGCTCGTGCGCGCGCCCTCTGCACTGGATCCGACCCAGGTGGCGGTGCCGGCCGCGGATGCCGCCGGAAACGCGATCCTGGTCGTCCCACCGGATGCCGATGCGATCCGGGTGCAGGGCTTTGTGCTGAACGGCATGGTGAAGACAGGCGCCATCACCCAGGGAGAGCGGGACCAGGCGGCCGCCGAGCAGATCGTGCTGGTGCCGCCGCAGAGCCGGCAGTATAAGGCTCCTCATTTCGTCTACGCCGTGCGCCGCGCCGCGGCCGACCTGCTCGGCAACGAGGACCTTCTCGACCGCGGCGGGCTGGTGATCAGCACGACCCTCAACTACAACGGCTACCAGGTAAGCGCCGAGAAGTGGGCGGGCGTGGCCTACGACCTTGACCGGCTGAGCGACGAGGAGCTGACTGCGAAGTACGGCGAGGCCGCGCTGGCATGGATCAAGCAGCTGCAGGGCCGCAACATCAACAACGACGCGTTGGTGACGATCAATTACCGAACTGGAGCCGTGATGGCCTACGTCGGCTCCGCCAACTACTACGGCGAGGCAACGCCTGCCCACCAGCCGCAGTACGACGTCGTGGGCCAGGCCTATCGGCAGTCCGGTTCTGCCTTCAAGCCGATCACCTACGCCACCGGCTTCGAGCGCGGCACGATCACACCGGCGACCATGCTCATGGACGTCAAGGGGATCATCGCGGAGGGTTACTCGGTCCCCAATGCCAGCGGCAACGAGCGCGGTCCGGTCCGCGTCCGCGATGCCCTCAAGTACTCGTGGAACATCCCCGTCGCCAAGGCCCAGCAGCTGATCGGCACCCAGAACGTGGTCGACATGGCCGAGCGCCTCGGGCTCTCATGGGACCCGCAGCAGAAGGACGTGGCCGTGCCGTCCCTCACGCTGGGCACGATCGGCGTCCACATGCTCGACCTGGCCGGCGCATACGGCGGCATCGCCAACGGCGGCACGCTGTCCGAGCCGTTCGTGATCGAGAAGATCACTGACCGCGACGGAACCGTCATCTACGACCACGCGGCCGATGCCCCCCAGCCGGAACGGGTCCTGAGCGAGGACGCCGCCTACCTGGTGACCGACATCCTCGCCGACAACACCAACCCCGCAACCAACATCATCTGGGGCCAGCGCTTCCAGCTGAGCACCGATGGGGGTCGCCGCCCGGCAACGCTGAAGACCGGCACGACCAACGACTTCCGCGACCTGCAGGCCTTCGGCTACCTCGCGCCGGACAAGGATCCGAAGGTCGACGAGGGCGCGATCATCACCGGCGTCTGGGTCGGCAACAGCGACTTCTCGGCGATCAAGGACGTGTTCGCGGCCGATGGTCCGACCTTCATCTGGCACGACTACATGGCTGAGGTGACGGCGGCCAACGAGCTGCCATCGCGCGACTTCCCGCGACCCGCGGACATCGTCGAGCTCGAGGTTGATGCCCTCACCGGCATGCTGCCCGGCGAGTTCACGACTGAGACGGTGAAGGAGGACTTCGCCGCCGCGCACCAGCCCACCGAGCCCGACTCGCTGCACCGCAAGCTTGCGATCGAGGAGGTCACCGGCAAGATCTGGCAGCCAGGCTGTGGCGATCCGGCCCCCGCGTCGGCGGCCCCGGGCCCTTCGCCGGGCGCCCAGACACCCGAGGAGAAGGTCTATCTGGATCTCGTCGACTACGAAGCGTCCCACCCGACCTGGGAGGAGGCCAATCGGACCTGGATCGAGCGCTATATCGGCAAGGAGGACCAGGTGCGCCGGTCGCCTGCGCCAGCCTTCGACGCCCCGCTCGCCCCGATTGAGACCTGTACGCCGGGCGAGATCCCCACCTCGACGCCATCGCCGAGCCCGTCGCCCACACCTTCCCCCACACCGCTGCCGACCCCCAAGCCGACGCCCGCGCCAACCCCGGTGACGACGCCAATCGTCCTGCCGAGCCCGACACCTACCGCGCCGCCGCCGTCAGTTGCGGCTCCGGTCGTCCCCTAGAGCTCGGCGACAGTCGCGCCGTCGCCCCCTTCCTCGCGCCGGCCCGGTCGCGTGGAACGCACGCGGGCATGGTTGGCCAGGTACTCCCGGATCGAGCGGCGCAGCGCCCCGGTTCCCGCGCCATGCACGATGACCGCCTCGTCCAGGCCTGCCAGGAGCGCCTCGTCGAGATAGGCACCCAGCTGTTCGAGCGCCGCCTCCACCCGCTCCCCCCGCAGGTCGAGCCGCGGGGCGATTCGGCTCGCGGCGCGGCGTTTCAGCTCGGCAATCTCCTCGTCGCGCAGGACCGGTCCCACGATCGGCTCGGGCGCGATCTCGACGTCGTCTCCGGGAATGACGACCCGTGCCCCATCGGTCTCGATGGTGACTCGCCCGGTGCGACCGCTGACGTCGACGATCCGCCCGACGCTGCCCAGCGTGCGACTGCGGCCCCATAAGCCAACGCGCGGCTGGGCAGACTCGCCTTCACCGGCGGCCGGGGCCTCCTCCGTCCCCACGGCCTCGGCCCTCGCTCGAGCGGCCCGTTGCGTGAGAGCGTCGAATGCTTCGGTGGCAGCCACTCCTCCGCGACGCGGTGACCGCAGGTTGCGCTGGCGGGTCAGCTCACGGCGGATTTCCTCCACCTCCCGCTCGGCCCGGGCCAGGATCCCGTCGGCGGCTCTCCGGGCATCGGCGAGCGTCTGGGCCGCCTCGCCTCGGGCGCGCACCACACCAGTGCGGGCGCGCTCGCGATCACTCTCGGCAGCCTGGCGCTCCTCCCGGGCGCGCTCCAGCTCGATGGAGCGCTCAGCCTCGGCTCGGCCGATCGCGGCCAGCGTCTCCTCCATGCTCACGTGCTCTGCCGCCAGGCGCGATCGGGCGTCGTCCAGGATCTCTGGCGGCAAGCCGAGGCGCTGGGCGATGGCGAAGGCCTGCGACTTTCCTGGCAGGCCGATCTCCAGCCGATAGGTGGGACGCAGCGTCGCAACGTCGAAGGCGACCGACGCGTTGGAGACCAGGGCATGCTCCTGCGCGAACGCCTTCAGCTCGGCGTAGTGGGTCGTCGCTGCCACCATGGCGCCGGATGCAAGAAGCCGCTCGACGATGGCCATCGCCAGGGCGGACCCTTCCGTCGGATCCGTTCCGGCCCCGATCTCGTCGAGCAGGACCAGCGTTCCGTGACCGGCGGCTGCCACGAAGCGCACCACATTGCGCAGATGGCTGGAGAAGGTGGAGAGTGACTGCGCGATGCTCTGCTCGTCGCCGATGTCCGCCATGACTCGCCCGAACACGGGCAGCCGCGCGCCGTCGGCCGCGGGGACGCGCATGCCTGCCTGGTGCATGAGCGCCAGGAGGCCAAGGGTCTTGAGCGATACCGTCTTGCCGCCGGTGTTGGGGCCGGTGACGACCAGGGCCCGGTAGCCGAACCGCTCCCCGATGCGCAGGTCGATCGGCACGGCGCCGGGCCCGAGCGACGGATGTCGCGCGGAAAGCAATTCCGCGGAGCCATCGACCTGTGGACGCACCGCGTCCTGCTGCAGTCCCAACCTCGCGCGTGCCATCCACAGGTCGGCGCGCGCCAGTCCGGCCAGCGAGGCAAGCAGAGCCTCGGCACGCGCCTCGACCTCGCGCGACAGTTCTTCGATGATCCGCTCCTCTTCCCGGGCGGCGTCGAGCGACGCCTGGGTCCAGGTGTTGTTCAGCTCCACGACCGTCAGAGGCTCGACGTACAGGGTCGCGCCCGACGCGCTCTGGTCGTGCACGATCCCCTTGAGCTTGCCCTTTGCCTCGGCCCTGATCGGGATGACGTAGCGGCCGGCGCGCAGGGTGACGATCGCCTCGCCGATCACCCCGGCCAGCGTGCTGGAGCGAAGCATCGTGTTCAGTCGCTCACGCACGCGGTCCTGCGCGGTGCGGAGACGCTTCCGGAAGGCGGCGAGCTCGGCAGACGCCGAATCGAGGATCTCGCCTGCTTCGTCCACCGTCCGCTCGATCCGGGCGCGCAGCTGGGGCGCGTCATCCAGCTCGTCGCGAACCGAGAGAAGGTGCGTGCCTCGCCACTCGCTGAGACGCGCCACGAAGGCGGAGGTGGCACGCAGGGTCTCGGCGATCTCGAGCAGGTCGGTCGGCGCCAGGCGTCCACCACGACGGGCGCGCTCGAGGGCCTGCCGCACGTCGCGGGCACCGCCGATGGTGGCCTGCGACTGTTCGACCAGGAGTTGGCTGGCCTCGTCGGTCTGGTCCTGGAGCAACCCCACGTGCACCGCATCGGCCAGTGGCATGGCCGCCTCGGCCATCTCGCGCGACGGTCCGAAGGCCGTCAGGGCGGCGAGCTCTTCGACGATTGACCCGAACTCGAGCGCTCGCAGGGTCCCAGCATCGGCCGCGGCGCCGAGGGGGTCAGCGGCGGAATCGGTGGGGGTCATCGCGGATCAGGTAGCGGAGGGGTCGATCGGTCCAGTCTCCGGCGTAGTCCACGCCGATGCGCGCAGTGCGATCGATGATCTCGGCACGGCGGCCGCGCTGAAGGCGCACTGGCCCGGTCATCAGATCGGCCCCGTTCAGCCGCCGATCGATGTCAAATGCCGAGGCGAGGTTGCCAGGACCCGCGGCAAGCCTGGCAGCCGGGACGCCACCGCGCCGCGTCCGGGCCAGTCCGTCGCCCTCCGTCACCTCGGCGGCGCGCAGCAACACTGCCTCGGGCTTGGAATCGGGCCCGCAAACCACGTTGACGCAGTGATGCATGCCGTATACCAGGTACACATACAGGTATCCCGGCTGCCCGAACATGACCGCGTTCCGTGGCGTCTGTCCGCGCGAAGAATGCGCTGCCAGATCCTCGGGTCCCAGGTAGGCCTCCGCTTCCACGATCCGACCCGCGATCCGGCCGGCCGGCGTGTCGTGGACCAGGACGGCACCAAGGAGCTCCGGCGCGACATCGGCCGCGGAGCGGTCGAACCAGGCGCGGTCCTCGATCCATGAATCGCTCCCGGCGACCTCCGATCCAGCGGCGTCTGCGGCCGCCGTGATCACGACTTTGTGAGGAACTCGCCGATGTCGGATGGCACGAATGGCCGCGCGGCCTGCCCCAGGGTTGGGATCAACGTGGCGCGGAAGAAGTCGACCAACACCGAAGAGTCCATCGCGTCGTAGAAGCCCTTCAGCGGACCCGCCGAATTGACGGCGGCGTCCGACGCCGTCCGGAAGAAGGTATCCATCACCACCAGCGTCATCACGATCGAGAGTGCCGCGAATACGAAGCCGAGCAGCGCGCCGCCGATCTCGTCGAGCTGCTTTGCGATCGGCAGGCGCGTCCCGCGCCAGAAGACGCGGACGATGAACCAGCCCGCGATGGCGAGACCCAGGAACAGGATGAGGAAGACCAGCTGGAGCCTCATTTCGGGGCCGAACACGTTCCAGCCATCGAGGATGCTGTCGAATGGATCCCGCAGCAACCCGGCGATGATGAAGGCCACGATCACCGCCACGATGCTCAGCGCGTATCGCAGCAGGCCCTGCATGAATCCCGCGAAGACGCCGGCGGCCAGCAGCGCGACGATGAAGATATCGATCGGTCCCAGCTTCTGGACGAATTCCATGGGTGCCTCCCTCGGGGCCGCAAGCCTAGCAGCCGTCAACGGATCTGGGCACCAAGGTGGTGCTGCAGCGCGCCACGGATCCGGTTCATGGCGCGCTCCACTCCACGCTCGTCGCCGGCGGTCACCGGCTGGAAGCGAAGGGCGACAGCGTATGAGACCTTCCCCTCCGCGACCTGCGGTCCGCGGTACTCGTCGAACAGGCGGGACGAGGTCAGCAACGGACCGGCATTGGCGCGCAGGATGCGCAGCAGCTCACCGACCTGGGTGCCCGCGTCCACCACCACCGCAAGGTCGCGGTCCAGCGGCTGTGCGGCCGGGACGGACGCGGCGCGAACGTCGGCCGGGGCCAGGGCCAGCAGCTGGGGCAGGTTGATGACGGCCATCACCGGGCGCCCCGGCAGGTCCCACGCAGCGGCCACCCGCGGAGCAACCTCCCCGACGTGGCCATAGGCATGCCCGCTGGAATCGACCATGCGGGCCGATCGCCCGGGGTGGAGGTGCGGATGGCGCTCGTCTGCCGTCTCCGGCCGAAAGACAGGTTGCGGTGCGCCAAGCGCTGAGTGTAGGGCCTCGACGACTCCCTTCAGGTCGGCCACATTCGCCTCTTTTGCCTCCACGCCGGGCGACCGCGGCACTCGTGGCCCGAGGATTGCCATGCCCACGTGCCAGGCCTCGAACCGGCCGGTCCCCGCGCTCTCGGCCCATGCAGGCACCTTGCCAGCATCGCTCCAGTAAGTCTTGCCCACTTCGAAGATCCAGGCATCGTTGCGTCGCTGGCGCACGTTCTCGGCCAGGGAGGCCAGCATCGAGGCCGCCAGGGTGGGCCGCATGATGCTGTGCGCCTCGGCCAGCGGGTTGGCGACCCGAACCAGCGACGGGTCAGCAGGGTCGAGGCCCGCCAGCTCGAGGTCACGCGGCCCGATGAGCGCGTGGCTGAGCACCTCGTCGAGGCCGAACCCGGCCAACACGCGCCGCACCCGGTGGCGCGGTTCGCTCGGGTCGGGCCGGTAGGGCGGCAGGGCGGGCTGCGGCTGACGCCCCGGGATCTGCTCGAAGCCGTGGCTGCGCGCGATCTCCTCGGCGACGTCCTCGACCGCGACGACATCGGCGCGGTGCTCGGGAACGGTGACCGCCACGCGCCCCTCGCCGGCCGCCGCGACCTCGAACAGCAGCGGCGACAGCAGCTCCGTGATGCGTGACTCGTCCAGCGCCAGGCCCAGGAGGCGGTCGACGCGAGCAATCTCGACCGTCACCACCCGCAGCGGTCGTGTCTGCGGATCGTTATCGACGATGCCCTGCCCGACTCGCGCGCCGGTGATCTCCGCGATCAGCCGAGCCGCGCGGTCGACGGCCATGCGCGGCAGGTAGTGCCCGATCCCCTTCTCGTGGCGCAGGCTGGCCTCGGAGCGCAGCCCCAGCCGTCGTGCGGTGTTGCGGACCGTCGGCCCGTGAAAGATCGCCGACTCCAGGATCACGTGGGTCGTGCTCTCGGTCACCTCGGTGCTGGCTCCGCCCATGATCCCGGCCAAGCCGATCGCTCGGTCTCCGTCCGCGATCACCAGCATCCGCCCGTCGAGGGTTCGATTCTCGTGGTCCAGCGTCTCGAGCTGCTCGCCCTCGCGAGCGCGGCGCACGACGATCCTCCCGTCGGGCATCGCGTCGGCGTCGTAGGCGTGCATCGGCTGACCCAGCTCGTGCATGACGTAGTTGGTCACGTCCACCACGGCGCTGATCGGGCGCATGCCAGCCGCTAGCAGGCGACGCTGCATCCAGGGGGGTGAAGCGTCATTGCGGACTGCCTCGAACCAGCGTGCCGTGAAGCGCGGGCAGCCTTCCGCGTCCTCGATCACGACGCTGACCCGGTCCCTCGCCGCGACGCTGGGATCTTCACTCACCGATGTCTCGGGCATCCGGACCGATGAACCGGCGAGGGCGGCAATCTCGCGCGCCAGCCCGACCATCGACAGCGCATCGCCCCGGTTCGGCTTGACATCGACGTCCAGCACGACCTCCCCGAGGAGCGGCCGCAGGTCGGCGCCGACTGGCAGATCGTCACCTGTGCCGAGGATGTGGATCCCTTCGGCATCGTCGCCCAGCCCCAGCTCAATCGCCGAGCAGAGCATGCCATGCGACTCGACGCCCCGGATCTTGCTTCGCTCGATTCGACGGTCGCCGGGGAGCACCGAGCCGACCAGGGCCACCGGCACCAGGTCTCCCACCGAGATGTTGTCCGCGCCGCACACGATCTGGAGCGGCTCGCCCGCCCCGACGTCGACGATGGTCAGCCACAGCTTGTCCGCGTTCGGATGGCGCTCGATGGAGAGCAGCCGCCCGACGACCACATCGGTCCATTCCGCGCCGGACACGTCGATGGCGCTCACTTCCAGCCCCCGCATCGTCAGGGCCTCGGCGAGGGCCTGCGGTGAGAGGTCGAAGTCCACGTATTCGCGCAGCCAGGAGAGCGGCACGCGCATGGCGTCAGCGCCCCGCCGGGAACTGTTCGAGGAAGCGCATATCGGCGCTCATCAGCAGGCGAAGGTCCGGAATGCCGTGTCGCAGCAGAGTGATGCGGTCGAGCCCCATCCCGAAGGCATAGCCCTGGAATTCCTCCGGATCGATCCCGCCGGCGCGCAGCACCGCCGGGTGCACCATCCCCGCGCCCAGGATCGTCATCCAGCCCGATCGGCCGCATGCGGCACATCCAGACCCTCCGCAGACCAGGCAGCTGACGTCGAAGGCGACGCTCGGCTCCGTGAACGGGTAGTAGCCCGGCCGGAACCGGGTCCTGGTGGCCTCTCCGTACAGGGCGCGGGCGAACTCCTCGAGCATTCCCTTGAGGTCGGCAAGGCTGGTGTCCCGGTCGACCACGAGCCCCTCGACCTGGAAGAACTCGAAGCCGTGCGACGCATCGACGGCCTCGTAGCGGAAGCAGCGGCCCGGGGTGATCACGCGGATCGGAGGTGTCAATGCGCGCATCGCCCGGATCTGCACGGGGCTGGTGTGGGTGCGCAGGATGGTGCCGTCCGCGGCCGGCTGCCGCGGGTCGCCACCTGCCTCTGCCACGTACAGGGTGTCCCACAGGTCCCGCGACGGGTGGTCCGGCGGGATGTTGAGCGCCTCGAAGTTCATGGCGTCGGTCTCGATCTCCGGACCCTCGAAGACCTCGAAGCCGAAGGCGTGGAAGATCTCCCTGAGATCGCGCTCCACGGTCATGGTCGGGTGCAGGTGCCCGACGCGCCATGGCCGGCCGGGTGCGCTCATGTCGCTCGCCTCTCCCGAAAGCGGTACGGCGCCTTCCGCCTCGGCGATCGCCGCCTGGCGAGCGGTGAGCGCCGCCTCCAGGGCATCGCGCACGGCGTTTGCCACCTTGCCGGTCGCCGGCCGCTCGGCCGGATCTTCCTCGGCCAGGCCGCGCACGAGGACGGTCAGGCGACCGGATCGGCCGAAAAGAGAGGCCCGCAACGAATCCACTGCCTGCGCGTCAGCGGCCACGGCCAGCTCGGCGAGGGCATCGGTCTGAAGCTGCTGCAGGCGGTCGGCAAGGTCGCTCATGAATGCTCCGGAATCATCGGGGAAAACAAACGACCCCGCTCCTCTTTCGGAGCAGGGCCGGGGCCGGCGTCGGACGAACGCCGGCTAGCCGCTAAACGAGGCCTTGGCCATCTCGACCATCTTGCCGAAGGCCCCGGCGTCGCGAATCGCGAGATCAGCGAGCATCTTGCGGTCGACCTCGACGCCAGCCGACTTCAGCCCGGCGATGAAGCGGCCGTAGGGCATCCCGTGCTGGCGAGAGGCCGCATTGATGCGCTCGATCCACAGCCGGCGCATGTCGCGCTTTCGGTCGCGCCGGTCGCGGTAGGCATACACAAGGGCGTGGAAGAGCGCCTCGCGGGCCGGACGGACGAGCTTCGAGCGTGTGCCACGACGCCCCTCCGCCTGAGCGAGGAGTCGCTTGTGACGCCTGTGCGCGGCAACGCCGCGCTTGACTCGGGCCATCGGTTCAGTCTCTAGCTGTAGGGAAGCAGCCGGGCCAGCTGCTTGGCGTGCACCGGATCGACGTTGGTCTTGCCTGCGTAGCGGCGCTTGCGGCTGCTCGACTTGATCTCGAGGTGGTGGCCGCTGCCGGCCTTGGGGCGGACCCACTTGCCGGAGCCGGTCTTCTTATACCGCTTGGCTGTTCCCTTGTGGCTCTTCATTTTCGGCATGCTGGGCCTGCTCCGTTGGTTCCGGCTCGACCGTGAGCCCCTTGGCGACGACCGCGTCGGCGATCGTCTCGCCATTCGAGGCCGATGCGGCGGTGGCCCCATCGGTCGCGCCGTTCTTCTTCTCGGCCCGCTTCTCGGGCGGGGCCATCACGATGAACATGTTGCGGCCTTCGAGCAGTGGTGGCCGTTCCACCACGCCGTGCTCTTCCAGAATCCCCGCCGCCCGATCGAGGAGGTCACGCCCCAGGTTGGCGTGGCTCATCTCGCGTCCCCGGAACTGCACGGTGACCTTGACGCGATCGCCTTCGTCCAGGAATTCCCCCGCTCGTCGCAGCTTGGTTCGCAGGTCATTGACGTCGATCTTGACCCGAAGCCGGATCTCCTTGAACGTCTGTGACTTCTGCTTTCGCTTCGCCTCGCGCTCGCGCTTCTGGAGCTCGTACTTGTACTGGCCGTAGTCGAGAATGCGACACACCGGTGGTACCGCGTTGGCGGCGACCTCCACGAGGTCGAGCCCCTTCTCCTGGGCCAGCGCCAATGCTTCCGTGGTTGGCAGGACGCCGAGCTGCTGACCCTCATCGTCGATGACCCGCACCTCCCGGACGCGGATCATGTCGTTGATTCGGAGATCCTTGGCTATGAGTGCTGCCGCTCCTTCAACAAATGAGCCACCGTCCGAGCTGGACGCGTGGCCCACACCGATGCGCAAACGCCGGCCGACTATACACCGGCGCGCTTTGAGGGGTCAACGAGCAGCGGGGCTGGCTTAGCCCGGCTCTGCGTCCTCGGGTGCGGTGATGCGCGCCTGCGCATGTTGGGACGAGGCGAGATTGCCCTTGCCTTGGTAGCATGCAATCGCCTGTCCCAGGGCCGCTGCGGCTTCCTGCGGTCGGCCGCCGATTGAGAGCACCTCCGCGAGGTCGGCGTACACATCGCCCTGCGCGTCGAGGAAATCGGTCTTCTCGCAGACAGCCACGGCCTCGCGAGCGAGCCGCTCACCTTCGGCAAGCTCACCGCGCCGGGCCAGAACCTTCGCCCTGACCTGCCGCCACAGCATCTGCGTGATCGCGTCATCGCTTGCGCCGAGCTCTGCCGCGCGGCCGGCCCACCCGTCAGCCTCCTCAAGCCGGTCGAGGGCGTACAGCGCCTGCGCGAGCATCCCCGCCGCGGTCGACAGGATGCTGCGCTCCCCCATCTCTTCCAACAGCCGGCAGCCCTCCGCCCCGAACTCCGCGGCTGCGGCGGGATCGCCGGCCCACAGCTCGACCTCGACGGAATCGATGGCCGTCGTGCCAAGGGGGATTCCACCGCCGCGCTCCGCCAGGGCCGTTCGTGAATCGGCGAGGATCGCGCGCGCCTCGTCGAACCGACCGAGCATCGCCAGCGCCTTGGCCCGATTCGAACGGAGCCAATAGTTCCGCCCTTCTCGTGGCTCGTTCGCGTCCAGCCAGGCCAGCACTTCTGCCACCGGTGTCGTGCCCATGAAGCGCAAAGTCGAGCGCCAACCCAGCTCCTCATGCGGCATTCCTGCCTGTTGAGCGTGGGTGGCGGCCTGCTCGAATGCCTCCAACCCGGCGTCCATCTGCCCGCGCATGTTCCCCACCTGCCCGAGTGCCGAGTATCCGATGTACAGAGCCGCGTCGTCGCCGGCGGCGCGGAACACGGGCAAAGCCTCCTCGATCAAGATGGCCAGTTCCTCGGTCGCGCCCTCCGGCTCGAGAAACGTGCGTAGCAGGCTCTCCCTGACCCGCCCGCACAGCTCGCCGACCCGATCGCCCAGTGCCAAGGCCCGCTCGGCAAGTGATACCGCGCGCCGTTGCGATTCGACGCCGTCCCCCGCCCAGTACAGGGCCTCGCCGAGCTCGGCCTCAAGCGCCAGATCGATTTCGGTCGCCGGTACCAGCGCTGCAGCGCGTTCGTAGAGGCTCACGGCGGCGCGGTAGTCGGCCCGGAGCTGGGCGCGGTGGCCACCCGCAGTCAGGATTGGGTCGTCCGCCATCCCGAGCTCGGCTCGGTAGCGGTAGGCCTGTTCGAGGTGGTAGCCGACGATCTCGTCCAGTTGAACCAGCTCGGCGCCGCGTCCCTCCAGCCAGATGGCGAACCGCTGATGGAGGTCAGCGCGCACGGCCTTGGGCAGCGCGTCGTAGGCCGCATCGCGGATCAGTAGGTGGCGGAAACGGAAGCCGTCCTCGCCCACCAACTGCCCACTGTCAGGCCTGACAAGCTCCTTGCGCACCAGCGCGGCCAAGCGCGGCGTGACCTGCATCTCGTCGGGCGAGAGCGCCTGGACGGCACCCCGGTGGAAGATCTCGCCCTCCACCGCACCGCGCTCCAGCACGCCCCGCTCCGCCGGATCGAGCTGATCCAAGCGGGCCGCGAGCAGGGCCTGCAGGGTGGGCGGGACGATCACCTCGCCGTTCGCCTCTTGGGCCATGGCGAGCATCTCCTCGACGAAGAGCGGATTGCCGCCCGCCGCTCGAGCGATCCGGTCGCGCAGCGTCGCGGGGATGCGCTCTGACATGAGCTCGTCAACGTCGTCGGCGCCCAGGGGTTCCAGCCGCAGCGTTACCGGCCATGCGGCGTGTTGCTCGGTAAGCTCCGGCCGCGCGAGACACAGCAGCAGGATTGATGCCCCCGAGGAGAGGAGTGCGACGTGCTCGATCAGGTCGCGGAACGTCTCCTCGCCCCACTGGATGTCATCGAACACGACCACCAGGGACCGCTGCGCCGCAGCGTGCTCGAGCGTCTTGCGGAAGGCCCAAGCGATCTCGTCTGCCGATGTCGGCGCCTTACTCTCACCCAGCAGCGACTGGATCGCCAGCCCAGCGGCGGGGTCAGGCGGCAGCACGTCGAGCTGCTTCAAGACCTCGACCACGGGCCAATAGGTGATCCCCTCGCCGTAGGGCAGGCAGCGGCCGCGGACCACGGTCGCGTCGACCGAAGTGAGAACTTCGTCGACCAGCCGGGACTTGCCGACGCCCGCGTCGCCGATGATCGTCACCAGCTCGCAGCGCTGCTCGGCCAGCACGCGCTCCCATGTTTCTCGCACGATCGCCGATTCGCGCCGGCGTCCGACGAACTTCGCCTCATGCCGCCTCTCCGGCGCGTCGCGCGCGCTGACGAGGCGGTACGCAGGGACCGGCTCCGACTTGCCCTTGAGATCGAGCGGCTGGACCGGCCCGACCTCGACCGCGTCGCGCACCAGCGCCAGCGTCGGCTGCCCGATCAGCACCTCGCCTGGATCAGCCGCTGCCTCCAGCCGCGCCGCCACGTTCACCGCGTCGCCCGTTGCCAGCCGCTCGGCTGTCCCGGTCACCACTTCGCCGGTCATCACCCCGATCCGCCCCTGCAACCCGAGTTCGGGAATGGCGTCACGCATCTCGATGGCCGCGCGCACCGCACGCAAGGCGTCGTCCTCGTGGAGCACCGGCACGCCAAACACCGCCATCACCGCGTCACCGATGAACTTCTCGACGCTGCCGCCGTGTCGTTCCACGATCGCCTTCATCCGCTCGAAGTAGCGGGCCAGCAGCGCCCGCAGCCGCTCCGGATCGAGCGTCTCGCCGAGGGCGGTTGAGCCGGTGAGGTCGCAGAAGAGAACCGTCACAGTCTTGCGCTGTTCGTGCGCGGGCGTTGCCGCAGCGAGTCCAGCACCGCACGAGGGGCAGAACCTGAACCCTGCCTCCGAGTTGTAGCCGCAGTTCGCGCAGGCTGGCACGCGGCCAGTGTAGATACGGGAGGAACAAACTTGATGCGGCTACACGCGTGAAGCACGCGCCCGGGGCACCTGGCCCCGGATGGACCAGTCCGCGCCTACCGCGGGCCGGCCAGCCTCAAGCCGGGTAGTGGAAGAAGATAGCAACCTGTCGGCCGTCGGGGTCTGCCACCCGGAACGATCGCGTCCCCTCATACCGGTCGCCGGATGGCGGTCCCACCAGCGCGAACCCACGCAGGGCGAGGTCCTGGGCCCAGCCATCCACCTCCGATGCCGTGTCGACCCGGAAGCCGATCTGCATCCCGTCCCGCGCGGCGCGTTCGGCTCGCCGGAAGCTGAGCTCGAACCCGCCGAGCTCAAGGTCGACGCCGCCGTCATCCGCCGCACGGCGCCGAAAGCCGAAGGCCGACTCGTAGAACTCGGCTGCCCGGCCCGGATCGGTCGAGTGCAGGGCCAGCTGGCCGATGCCGCGCATCTTCCTCAGGGCTGGTCCTCCTCCGGAGCGTAGGGCCACAGCTCGCGACGCTCGACCCGCCCCTTCAGATCGGCGATGAACACGGCCATCCCGACGCCCTGGGTCGACTCGCCGGTTCGAAGGCGCGGGCTGACGGCGCCGGCTTCCTGGTCGCGATCGCCGAGCACCAGCATGACCGGCACCTTCTGCTCCTGGGCGTCGCGCAGCTTGGCCTGCATCCGCTCCGAGCGGTCGTCCACTTCGGCCCGCAGACCGGCCTCGAAGAGGGCGTCCCGCACCTTGCCCGCGTATTCAACGTGCCGGTCCGCGATCGGGATGACCATCACCTGCACGGGTGCCAGCCACGCCGGGAAGGCTCCGGCGAAGTGCTCGGTGATGACGCCGATGAAGCGCTCGAAGCTGCCGTAGATGGCGTAATGCACGACCACGGGGCGCGCCGTCCCGCCGTCGGCGGCGCGGTACTCCAGCTCGAAGCGCTGCGGCAGCTGATAGTCGATCTGAATGGTGGCCATCTGCCACTCGCGTCCAAGCGCATCGTCGATGAAGACGTCGATCTTTGGCGCGTAGAACGCCCCGCCACCTGGATCGAGGGTGTGCTCGATCTGGGCCGTCTCGAGGGCACCTGCCAACTGCCCCTCCGCCATGTCCCAGAACTCGTCAGTGCCGAGCTTCTTGTCCGGTCGCGTGGCGAGCTTGAAGCGGGGCTGAAACCCGAAGGGCTCGAACTGCCGCCGCACGAGTCGAAGGGCGAGGTTCACCTCGTCGACCACCTGGTCCTCCCGGCAGATCACGTGGGAGTCGTCCTGGGTCAGCTGCCTGACGCGGAACATGCCGGCCAGGGCCCCGGTGCGCTCGTTGCGGAAGAGCCAGCTGTAGTCGGCAAGGCGCATCGGGAGGTCGCGGTACGAGCGCAGCGACGTCTTGAAGATCAGCATCGATTCCGGGCAGTTCATCGGCTTCAGCCCGGCCACGTGGTCGGCGTCGTCGAAGACGAACATGTTGTCCTGGTAGAGGGCCCAGTGGCCCGACGTCTCCCACAGCTCCTTGCGGACCAGGGCGGGGGTCCTCACCTCGACGAATCCGCCCTCGGTGCGGACCTGGCGTGACCAATCCTCGAGGGCCCGCCACAGCGCCATGCCGCGTGGATGCCAGAACGGGGCTGCCGGCGACTCGGGGTGGAAGCTGAACAGATCGAGCTCGCGGCCGAGCTTGCGGTGGTCCCGCTTCCGAGCCTCCTCGAGCCGCCACAGGTATCGGTCCAGGTCCTCCTGGGTCTCCCACACCGAGCCGTAGATGCGCTGCAGCATCGGTCGCTTCTCGTCGCCGCGCCAATACGCCGCCGCCGAGTTGAGGAGCTTGAAGGGGCCGATGCCAGCGGTCGTCTCCAGGTGCGGGCCGCGGCACAGGTCGTTGAAGGTGCCGTGGCGGTAGAAGCTGATCACCTCGCCCGCCGCCAGCTCGCCGATGATCTCCGCCTTGTACGGTTGACCTGCCGCGGTCTCGCGTGCCACGGCCTCATCGCGTCCGATCTCGCTGCGCTCGAACGGCAGGTTGGCGGCAACCTGGGCTCGCATCCGCGCCTCGATCGACTCGAGGTCGGCGGGCGTCAGGGCGCGGGGCAGGTCGAAGTCGTAGTAGAAGCCGTCGCGGATGGCTGGCCCGATCCCCAACTTGGCATCGGGGAACAGCTCGAGCACCGCCGACGCCATGACATGAGCGGTCGAGTGGCGCATCGTGTCGAGCCGATCATGGGCGCCGGCGTCGAGCAGCTCGGCCGCCGCCGACTTGATCTCGTCGCTCTCGATTGCCATCGCTCATCGCCCTCGTGCCGCCTACCCGCCGCGAGAGGCGAAGGGTACCGTCTCGCCGCCGAGGGCGCTGGACATGGAGCGTACGATCCACCGCGAAGGTGGGAGGCCAGGCATGTCGTTGAACGGTCGCAGTTCCTCGCGACCCAGATGCTGGTGCTCCATGTGCTGGGTGGCAGAGTGAGCGACTGGAGCTTCATCTTGGCCACCCCGCTCAACGTGTCGGATGTCACGGAGCGCCGACTGATATTCCAGCCCGCCCAGGCTGGTGAAAGCGAACTGACCGCTGACGTGACGGATGGTCGGGCGACGTTCACCGGCGAGTTCTTCGACTCGGAGGACGTCAACCTGTTCCCGCCACTGCCAGGTACGGTGACGGTCACCTGTCGATGAGTCCAATCAAATGGATTTGAACTGCTCGAAGGGCTGACGGCAATCGGCGCAGTAGTAGATCGCGCGGCACAGGGTCGGGCCGAATGCGTTCTCGAGGGCGGTGTTGCGCGAGGCGCAGTACGGGCATGTGGCAATCGAGAGGACCGTCAACGAGTCCCCACTGAAGGTTGAGCCGATGTGGACCGGCGGCGCGAAGCCGCTGGCGCGGAGCTTCTCGCGGCCCTCCGGCGTGATCCGCTCCGACGTCCATGGGGTCGCGAAGCTCACCACGACCTCCACTTCATCGGCCAGCTCCAGGGCGCGTAGCCGCTCCCCGATCTGCGCCCGCATGACCTCGATCGCCGGACAGCCGACGAACGTCGGCAGCAGCTGCACCCTGAGCCGCTCCCCGCCCTCGGGCCGTGTTGCAAAGTCGATCTCGCCGATCACGCCCAGCTCGACCACGCTTACCGTCGGGATCTCCGGGTCGGGGATCTCGGCCAGCGCGGCCCACACTGCGGCATTGCGAGAGGAAGCTACGGCTACCACGTCGCATCCGCCTCTGAGCCGGAAACCATCGTGAACTCGCCGTGCAGCCAGGCGAACTCATCGGTGCGGCGTGTGCGGCCATCGGCCTCGGGTGACCCCGCAGTCGGCGGGACGGCCAGACCAACCGCCTGCAGGCGCTCCGTCACTCGCTCCAGCCAACGCGCCCGCAGCGCCTCCAGCGACTCCGGCAGGATCCGGGCGGCAACGAGGCGCGCTTCGCCGGCGAGGGGCGCGAAGACCGCCTGGGCATCGGGCCATAAGGCTTCGATGGCTCCGCGGAGCCGCGAATGAGACTCCTCCCCACCCTCAGCGAGGCGACGCAGCCAGAGATCGAAATGGAGGAGATGGTAAGTCTCCTCGCGCCGCATCTTGACCGCCAGATCGGCCAAGGGCTCGTAGGACGAGGCAGCCAGCGACTCGAGGCGAACGGCATCGGCGTGCTCGTACAGGAACCGCCTCGCGATGCTGAAGGCCCAATCGGTGCGGGCGTGGTTCATCAGGGCGGCGTGCCGGTACGCCTCGGCGGGGCGCCCGAACGCGATCTTGTCCGCGTCATCGCCGGTCAGCCCGGCCAGGAGCTCGTAGAGCGCCTTGGCGTGGCCAATCTCGTCCTGGCTGACCGAGCTCATCGCCACGTCCTCCTCGAGGATCGGCGCAATCCCGGTCCATTCCGAGTCCCAGAAGCCGAGCACGAACTCGTCATCCGCCATTGCCAGCAACAGCTCGGCGAGCGCGTCCCGCGTCTGGGTGTCCAGGTCGCTCACTCCGCCACCTCGTCGACCTGCGGGCTGCCGGCCCGTTCGCGAGCGGCCTCCAGCTTGTGCTTGATCAGGAATCCGCCCGGCCGCTTGAAGGACCGATCGAACGGCGGCTTGAGCAGATCCGGGTCGTCGAGCTCGGTGATTGCGTCGCGCGGCACGATCCACAGCCGCTGGGACTCCTGGCGTCGCCCGTAGAACTCGCGGGCGTAATGCGTGGCGAGCTCCTCGTCCGGCGCCTTCACCGAGCCTCCGTGGATCATGGGATCGCCCTCGGCCTCCTGCCGGAAGACTTCCCAGACCCGATCGTGGGGCCCTGCCTTGTCGCGCACCCTCGAAGGGTACCCCCCGCCTCACGAATGCGCATGATGCTACCGGGGGTAGCGAAACGACCGGTGGGAGTAGGCGTGTCCGGTCATGTGGTCGTTCGGTGTAGCGGAATGACCGGTGGGCGGGGGTTTCGGCGGTCGTTTGGCTACGTTGGGTAGCGAACCGACCTGCCCGGTGCCGTTTCGGCGGTTGTTTGGCTACATGGCGTAGCAAGTCCCGCCGAGTTCTTGGTCAGGCGGCGGCGGTCCCCACCGGCCCGATGATCGCGTCGCGCACCCACTGCGTCGTGGCGCGGGCATCTCGCCGGAACTCCAGGCGCTCCTGCGACTTCGGGCCGTGGCCGGTGACAACCGAGCGCAGCTCGTCCCAGTCCGGCTCGGTGTAGGCCCAGCGACCGGCCTCGTCGTCGTAGGCGAGGGCCGGATCCGGGATCACCAGGCCGAGCTCCCGGATTCGCGGCACATAGATCGACAGAAACTCCTGGCGCAGCTGCTCATTGCCCTTGGCCTTGATCTTCCAGATCAGGTCGCGGTCCGTCTCCGGGTTGGTGGGCGGGCCGTGCATCTGCATCAAGGGACCCCACCATCGGTCCAGGGCGTCCTGCACGCTGGCGCGCTGCGCATCGGTCCCGTTCATGAGGGTGAGCACCACGTCGCGTCCATGCATGATGTGGACCGACTCCTCCCAGCAGATCTTCTTCATGGTGCGCGCGTACGGCGCGTAGGACGAGTCGCGGAGCGCCTGCTGGCTGACGATCGCCGCCGCGTCGACCAGCCAGGCGATGATCCCCACGTCGGCCCAGCTGCGGGTCGGGTAATGGAAGACGTTGTGGAACTTGGTCTTGCCGGCAATCAGGTCCTGCAGCATCTGCTCGCGGCTCTTGCCGAGGTCCTCGGCAACGCGGTACAGGAGCTGGGCGTGACCTACCTCGTCCTGCACCTTGCTGGTCAGTGCCAGCTTCCGGCGCAGGGTGGGGGCGCGAAGGATCCACTCGCGCTCCGGGAGCACGCCCATCAGCTCGCTGTTGGCGTGCATCTCGACGAACTTCAGCACCGCGGCACGGTAGTCATCCGGCATCCAGTCGTCCGGCTCGACCTTGCCGCCACCGGAGACGTGGGCGTAGAACGTATCGGCTCGGGCTGCGTCGTCCATGGCGCCTAGGGTAGCGCACAACCGATCGAGTGGCAGCGCACTGCATGAGGCGTTACAGTTGCCGCGTCAACTACTTCGAAGACGCCGGGAGCTTCGCCCAATGCCCACCGCCATCGATGAGGTGCCAGCCGAGCTGGTCGACCTGCTCACCGGGAGCACGCTCGGTCACGTCACCGTCATCACTCCCAAGGGATCGCTCGCCACCCACATCATGTGGGTCGACTACGAGGACGGCCAGGTCCTGACCAGCTCGCGCGTCGGCTCCGCCAAGGGGAAAGCTCTCCGTGCCGAGCCACGCATCGCGGTTTCGGTCGTGGACCGCGCCAACCCGTGGCGCTGGGTCTCGATCAGCGGCCGGGTGGTCGAGATCCGTCCCGACACCGATCTCGCCTTCATCGACAAGCTCTCTCGCCGCTACACGGGTCGCGACTACATGATGCGGACCATGGAGCGGGAGGTCTTCGTGATCGAACCGGATCGGATCCGCTCGGCAACCGGGCGCGGCTGACCCTAGCGGGGCCCGAGCTCCAGGGTCGTCTCGAGATGTTGCCGCAGCATCCCCGGCATCGAGGCATGGCCCGCATACTTGCGACGCAGGCCATCTGAACAGGCCGCGACGCGGTCGGGGTCGGTGGCAGGCATGGCACGAACCGTCAGGGCGTGCCCCTGAACATGAACCCGGGCCTCGGGATTCGCCGTGATCTCACGGAACCAGCGCGCGCCGGGGCCGCGGTAGCTGCGGATGAGCACTCTGTCCTGCTGGTCGACGGCCACCCAGATGATGGCCCGATGAGTCAGGCCCTCTACGCCGGCGGTCGTCTTGATCTCAACCTCGTCCTCCTCACGCAGCCTGGCGAGGTCGCGCGCGTCGAAAGGCGGGCTCACGGTTCATCATGGGGAGCGCGCTTGAGCGGCCGATGCCACGCTTCATACGCAGCCTTTCGATCCAGCTCGACCCGCAGCGCGCCGCCAGAGCTGCTCACCGCTTCCCGAGGCACGTAGAGGTCGACCGGCAGGATGAAGCCGGTCCGCACCAGCAGGTAGTCGGCGAAGACGGCATCGACCCGGCCGATGCGACGACCGCGCGGACCCAGGAGCCGATCGCCCGGCTTGACCTCGACCGCCGGCGCCGGCTCCGTCACTGGACCGGGACCGCGGCTGCCACCGCCACGCTGACGGCTCCCGGAAGCAGAGTGATCTCCACCGGCACGCTGCCGAACGGCTCCCCGTCGAGATGCACGCGGGTCGTCGGGTCGCCCTCGATGCGCAGCGAGCGGGCACGCACGATCTCCACCCGCGGGTTCTTGAGGTGCTTCGCCTGGTAAATGCCGGGCAGCTCCCGCAGGGCGGCCAACCGTGAGAGGTCGCCAACAAGGCAGACGTCGAGCCAGCCGTCATCGGTCTCGGCATCGGGGCAGATCTGCATCCCACCTCCGTAGTACGGCCCGTTGGCGAAGGCGATGAACAGGAAGCGCTGACTGACCACGCGCACTCCTCCGTTGCCGATGAGGGTCACCTGCAGTTCGGAGTTGCGGTATCGGCGCAGCTCGTTGAGGGTGCCGAGGAAGTATCCGGCCTCGCCACGCATCCAGAAGCGCCGATGGACGGCCATCGTGTGTGCCACGGCGGCGTCGAAGCCAGCGCCACCGGCCGCCCCGAAGTAGCGCCGGCTCCCGTCCTCGCCTCGCGCGCTGCCCACGTCGAAGGAGTGCGTCGACTCCCCGACGGCGATGGGGAGACAGGCCATGGGATCGATGGGGAGGTGGACGCTGCGCGCGAGGTCGTTGCCACGACCGGATGGGATGAGGCCGAGCACCGGTGGGCCACCATCGGTGCCGACCCCGGAGGCAAGCAGGCCGTTGATCACCTCCTGGACGGTGCCGTCGCCGCCGACGGCGACGACCCGGTCATGGCCAAGGTCCGTGGCAGCAGCCGCCAGGCGCTCCGCGTGCCCCGCCTCCCTTGTCTCGAGCAGTCGGGCCTCGATCCCCCACTCCGCCAACCAGGCTTCGATGCGCGGCACGATGCTGTGCGCGCGACCGCTGCCGGCGATCGGGTTGACGATGAAGAGGGGCGCCGTGGGGGCTGGCACGCCCCCGATTCTGCGGGTGGCCGTCAAGGTGCTCGAGGCTACCCGCCGACCGAGACGTTGATCGTGTGATGACCGCGCGCGCCATCCGGTGCGGGCCGCGTCAACGCGGCGGTCTGCACGTCTCCCGTCCCGTCCGTGGCCCGCACGCTGAGCGTGTGGTCGCCCGGCGTCGCGCTCCAGCGGAACAGCCACTGCACCCAGGTTGCGTCAGAGATCGGGACGGAGAGCTCAGCCGGCGCCCACGCCATGTCGTCGACTTGCACCTCGACCTTCGAAATGCCGCGATCAGGCGCCCAGGCGACCCCCGCCACCGCCACCTCTCCCGCATTCACCGGCGCGCCCCGTTTCGGAACGTCGATGCGGGACTGGGTCAGGATCGGTGCCTCCTTGGCCCAGCCGAGGGGCACCCAGTAGCCGTTGAAGGCCTCCAGCGTGGTGAGGCCGATCTTGGCCAGCCACTTGGTGGCCGATACGTAGCCGTACAGTCCGGGCACGATCAGCCGGGCTGGAAAGCCATGCTCAGCCGGCAGCGGGTCTCCATTCATGGCCACGGCGACCAGCGCTTCGCGGTCAGGATCGTCGAGCCAGGCGGTTGGGAAGCCGGCCGTCCAGCCGTCGAAGGCGTGCCCCACGATCTGGGTGGCTCCGGCCTGTACGCCCGCTCGATCGAGGAGCTCACGCAGCCGCACCCCCTTCCACAGAGCGTTGCCCACGAGATCCCCGCCGACCTCGTTGCTGACGCAGGCGATCGTGACGTACTCCTCGTGCATCTCCATCGCCAGCAGCTCGGCGTAATTGATCGTGAACGGGTCGTCGACCATGCCGTCGACGCTCAAGGTCCAGGTCGCGGCCTCGACGCGCGGCGTGAGCAGATTCGTGTCGATCCGGTAGAAGTTACGGTTCTTCACAACCAATGGACTGATGCCTGCCACGGCGAGCTCGGATCCTGCCCCTAACGGGGCGACCGGATCGATCGCCGGCGGGATGCTGGCGGCCGTCGGTGCCGCCTCCGCCCGACTGTTGAGCAGGGTCCGGCCGATCGCCCCGCCCACGACTGCTCCCGCCGCCACGCCGACCGCCGTGCCGATGAACCGCCGCCGTCCCCAGTCAGGCATCTCGGCCTCGCGCTCGCTGCCAGGCCCGGCGAGGCCGAGCAGCAGGCGGAGCACGTAGTACGCGACCACGGTCCCCAACCCTGCTGCCACAACTGCGAGAAGCGGGTCGACCAGGGGATCCCGCAGCGAGGCCAGGAGGCCGAGGGCGGCGATCCCTGTGAACCCGGCATACGTCCACGGACGGTGATAGCGCGCCAGGATCCCCAGCCCTGCGGCGAGGACGAGAGCCCCGACCACGATCGCAAGGTTCAGCGCAAGCTTGTCGGCCGTCCCGAACAGGTCGACCACGATCTGCTTGGCCCCGGGAGGCTGCAGGGAGATCAGGAATGCGCCGATCTCGAGCACCACCGACGGCGCGCCGGGCAGGATCCCGGCCAGCAGCTCGGTTGCACCCAGCGCCACCCCGCCGGCCACGATGCCAGCGACCGCGGCGGCACCTCGCGACGGGAACGGAGGCGTGAGGGTGGTGACCATGCGAGCGTCATGTGTACCACGCTCCGGGCTCCCCCGCTCTAGGCTTGGCGATGTGGCCCACCTCTACCTTTCCCACGGTGCGTCCGGCAGTGCCGCCGGCCTCGCGCCACAGATCGCCGGGCTGCGGCGACGCGGGGTCGAAGCGACCGCCGTCCAGCTGCCGAAGGGTCGTGCGGAGCGCGCCATGTCCGTCTATCTCGACGTCGCTGCGCCATCCGCCGACACGGCCATCGGCGGCCACTCCTTCGGGGGCCGCGTCGCCTCGCTGATCGCCGCCGAGCATGAGTACGGCGCCCTGGTGCTCCTCTCGTACCCGCTCCATCCGCCCGGCGGCGCCGAACGATGGGACGAGCGCACCGCGCATTGGCCGCAGATCGGCTGCCCGGTGCTGCTCCTCTCCGGCGACCGCGACCCGTTCGCCAGGATCGGGTTGCTGCGCGACGCGGTGCGTCGCCTGCCCTCCACCGAGCTGATCGTGTACCCCGGGCTCGGCCACGGGATCGGTCCAGTCTTCGAAGAGGCGCTGGACGAGGTAGCCGCGTTCCTGAAGTCGACGCTCGCGTGACGCCCCCTACACTCATTGCCATGGTCACGTGCCCGACTTGCGGTGCGGAGTCGTCACCCCGCTTCCGGGTGTGCGGTCAGTGTGGGGCGCAGCTCGCGGAGAACCGCCCACCCGAGGAGATCCGGCGCATTGCGACCGTCGTCACCTCGGATCTGAAGGGCTCCACGGCCCTGGGCGAGAAGCTCGATCCCGAGTCGCTCCGCGAGGTCCTCACGCGCTACTTCGACGAGATGCGGCTCGTCTTCGAATCGCATGGTGGGACAATCGAGAAGATCATCGGCGACGCCATCGTGGCCGTCTTCGGGCTTCCCACCCGGCGGGACGACGACGCACTGCGTGCCGTCCAGGCAGCCGCCGAGAGCATGCGCGCACTCGCCGTGCTCAACGTCCAGCTCGAAGAGGCCTGGGGGGTTCGGCTGATAGCCCGCACCGGATTGGCGACCGGCGACGTGATCGTGGGTGAGCTGACTGCCGGGGCGCACGTGCTGACTGGCGAGACAATGAGCCAGGCCGGTGCGATGGAGCAGAACGCCCCACCCCTGGAGGTCCTGCTGGCTGACTCCACCTACCAGCTGGTTGCCGATCAGGTCGATGCGGAGCCCTACGGACCGGTCTTCGCCAAGGGCTCCGAGGAGCCACTCGCCGCTCATCGCCTGCTGACGGTATCCGGCCCAACGTCGCGCGTCGAAATTCCCGAGGGAGAAACCGACGCTGGAACGCAGATCTGCGGCGTATGTGGCGAGCAGAACCCGATCGAGCATCGTTTCTGCGGCACCTGCGGCACGGCACTGACCGGGCGGGTGAAGTTCCAGGAGAGCCGCAAGACCGTAACCGTCGTCTTCGCGGATCCGAAGCCCTCGATGAAGGACGGCTCCTCTCCGAGCCCTGAGGCGCTGCGTGACGTCATGTCGCGCTATTTCGAGGGAATGCAGCGTGTGCTGGATCGTCACGGAGCCACGGTCGAGAAATTCATCGGCGACGCAGTCATGGCCGTCTTCGGCCTACCCATTCGGCACGAGGACGACGCGCTCCGCGCAGTCCGTGCCGCCGCCGACATGCAGCAGGCGCTCCTCGAGCTCAACGCCGCATTCGTATTGGAGTGGGGCGTCAGCCTCGGCAATCACATCGGCGTCAACACCGGTGAGGTCGTGGCAGGCGACGCCAGCCTTGGGCAGCGTCTGGTGAGCGGTGACACTGTCAACGTCGCGGCGCGGCTGGAACAGGCCGCCGGTCCGGGCGAGGTGCTGCTGGGTGGTCTCACCTATCGCCTGGTCCGCGGCGCTGTACTGGTCGAACCTGTTGCCCCGCTGACGCTGAAGGGAAAGGCGGAGCCCGTCTCAGCCTATCGATTGACCGCTGTCCGGGAGCGAGCGGAAGGTTTCGAGCGACGCAGCGACTCCCCGATGATTGGCCGCGACGCTGAGATGGCGGAGCTGCGAGGAGTCATCGCGGAGGCGATCGAGGTCCACGGCTGCCGCATGGTGACCGTCGTCGGAGACGCGGGGCTTGGCAAGTCGCGACTGATCGCCGAGTTCACCGCAGAACAGATCGAGCGCGCGACCGTGATCCGTGGCCGATGTCTGCCATACGGCGAAGGGATCACTTTCTGGCCACTGCGAGAGGCTGTCCGCGAGGCCGCGGCGATCGAACCGAATGACGCACCTGACGTCGGACTCCGCAAGCTCGACCAGCTGGTACCGGACGCGGAGGTGGCGGGTCGCCTCGCCTCGGCAATCGGCCTGTCGATCGAGCCCTACCCGGTTGCAGAGGTCGTCTGGGCTGCGCGCAGGTTCCTTGAGGGACTCGGGGGCGTCCACCCGGTGATCCTGGTGGTCGACGACATCCAGTGGGCGTCGCCCACTTTCCTCGAGCTGATGGGCAACCTCATCGAAATGGTCACCGACGCCTCGGTCTTGCTGCTGTGCACAAGCCGGCCGAACCTCCTGGAGGCGCATCCTGATTGGGCAACTGACGGGACCAATCGCCGAATCGTGCTCGAGCCGTTGACCGAAGCCGATGCCGGGCGCGTGGTCCAGGCCCTGCTCGGCGACGCCGGCATTCCGGAAGGTGTGCAGGCGCGCATCGCACAGGGCGCATCTGGCAACCCGCTCTTCGTGGAGCAGCTCCTATCGATGCTGATCGACGAGGGGAGGCTGCTGCAGGCGGATGGGCGCTGGGAGGTGGTCGGTGATCTCTCCAACCTCGACGTGCCGCCCACGATCCAGGCTCTGCTCGCAGCCCGCATCGACCTGCTGGCAAGTGGCGAGCGCGCCGTGATCGAGCCGGCGAGTGTCATCGGCCAAAGCTTCGCCCGTGCCGCGGTGACCGAGCTGGCTCCGGAGCCGATCCAACCCCAGATTGACGAGCCACTGGACGCGCTCGTGCGCAAGCAGCTGATCGGCCATTCAACCATTGCCGGCGAGGAGGAGGTCAACTACCGATTCCCGAACATCCTCATTCGCGACGCGGCATACAACGGCCTGCTGAAACGAGCGCGCGCCGATTTCCATGAGCGCTTCGTGGCATGGGCCGAGGAACTCAACCGGCGTGAGGGTCGCGGGCAGGAGTTCGAAGAGATCCAGGGGTATCACCTTGAGCAGGCCCATCGCTATCTGACCGAGCTCGGCATGCTGGATGACCACGCTCGATCGGTGGGGATCCGGGCCTCGGAAAAGCTCGCCTCCGCCGGGCGGCGAGCCGCGGCGCGCGGGGACATGCCGGCGGCCGCAGACCTGCTCCGCCGCGCGGCCGCGACCCGCGAGCCTCTCGACCCCGGAAGACTCGAACTGCTTCCCGACCTCGCCGAAGCGCTGACGGAGCTGGGTGCGTTTGATGAGGCCCGAGGTGTCCTGGTGGAGGCGACCGACGCAGCCGCTGAGACCGCCAACGAGCTGGTCGCTGCGCGCGCCGACCTCGTGCGGCTTTACCTGCAGCTCTACTCGGGAGAGTCCGAGGGTGCGGTCGACTGGAGCTCGGCCGTCGCCACGACCACCGAGCGTGCATTGCCACTCTTCGAGGCGTCGGGCGAGGAGGCAGGGCAGACATTTGCCTGGCGCATGCGCGCGCTCATGTTCGGGGCTGCGCAGCGGACGGCGGATGCCGCTGCCGCTGCCGAGCAGGTGGTGGAGCGTGCAAAGCGAGCCGGTAACCTGCGCGCCGAGATCCGGGCTGCGCTTGTCTACGCGTGGGCACTCCTCTACGGCCCCACGCCCGTTGCCGACGCCAGCTCGCGCCTCCGGGAGGTCGTCGACCAGATCAGCGTTGACCAGCTCGGGGTCGCCAAGGTCAACCTTCAGCTCGCCCAGCTGACTGCAATGGCCGGGGACTTCGATACGGCTCGCGATCTCTATCGCAGCAGCCAGTCGAAGCTCGAAGAGCTGCGCGCGGGCATCCACGCCCTGTCGACATCGCTGGACGCCGCCCGCGTGGAGCTGCTTGCGGGCGATGACGCCGCTGCAGAACAGATGCTCCGCCGCGACTTTGACGCTCTCACCGCAGTCGGCGAGCGGTATTCCCTCTCAAGTGTTGCTGGGCTGCTTGCCCACGCAATCGAACGCCAGGGCCGGGTCGAGGAAGCCGAGGAGATCACGCGGATCGCGGAGGAGATCTCAGCCCCGGACGACCTCGACGCGCAGGCTCTCTGGCGAGGTGCAAGGGCGCGCATCCTCGCCAGCCGCGGTCGTCACGCCGAGGCAATCGCCCTGGCACGCGAGGCCGTCGCGATGCGAACGCAGGTGGACACTCTCATCGATCGCGTCGACGCCCTCATGGATCTGGCCGAGGTCCTGAGGCGAGCGGGCGATCGGCCCGGCGCCGATGCCGCACTCCGCGAGGCGCTCGAGGTTGCCAGCGGAAAGGGAGACGTCGTCACGGAGCACCGCATTCGCGAGCAGCTCGCTCAATAGAAAAAGCGCCGAGGCAATGGCCCCGGCGCTTTCGTGGTTGCGGATTTACCCGATGTTCAGCTTTCCGTTGTGCAGCAACCAGATCGTGACCTGGAAGCCCCACTTGAACTTCTTGACTGAGTAGCAATCGGCCGCTGGGATGTCCGCACAGATGGTGCTGATCGCCAGTCCATCGTGGTAGACCTTGAGGTTGTTGGCACTGACGCTCTTTGGAATTGCAGACGAGTGAAGATTGACGACGACCTTGAATTGGCCGTACTGGGCCGACCCGTTGCCGACATGGATGTCGCTGGTCTCGCCGAAGCACTTGGTCGTCGGTACGCAGGCGCTGGAAACACCTGTACCGTCCTGGACGGTCACCCCGATGCCAGTCGCCGGCGAATAGACAGTCGTGCTCTGCTTGTTGCCTGTGCTGACGACATCGACATCACCGACAACCGGCGAATCGGAGCTGACCAGGAAGCGGCCGGAGAAGTCGTCGGTGCCGTTGAGGCCAACACTGTCCGCAACGGGGAAGCTGTCACCGTGGCCGATGCCCACCGTGCTCCACACGAAGTTGACCGGCATCGACGCGGCGCTCATCGGAGTTTGCAGAACGATGACCGCGTCGATCGACTGGCCCGGCTTGAGCTGGCCGAAGCTGCAATTCAGGGGCGTGCTAGCCGCGCAGCTGCCCGTCTTGCCGGTGCTGCTCGACCAAGTTGCGCTGTACACGGTTCGTCCTGTGGTCTCGGTGAGGAAGAACTGCGAAACCGTGCTGGTGTCATCGTTGCGAGCCCAGATGCTGAACTGCACGCGAGACCCAGGCGAGACCGTCGAGGGCTGAGCACCAGTGCCTGTCAATTCGCTGGCCTCGGTCCCCCTGCCGGCTGCCACATTCGGAATCGCTGCGAGGGTCGAAGCCGGCAGAGCCACCGAGACGGCAGTCAGGCTCAACAGCAGGCTTAGGGTGGTCACAAGGGTGGAGACACGCTGTCGGATCATTGGGTTGTTGTCAGCCTCATTCTTGATGGCGGCCTCATTCGGCGCTGGGCAAGACGCGACAGATCAGTCCGTCGCCCGGTGCGCCAGTGTACTCAGTGGCGACTCCGACGGATAGTACTTTGGACCTATTTCAGACCACTCCCCACGGCACACTTCTAGATCGGGCCGCGCAGAAGCGATGCATCTTGTCAACGAGCGAAATTGGAGGTTGGCCTGCAGCTTGCGTCGGTCATACGTTCACTGAGTCCAGGAATCCCCACCAGGCATTTAGGGCTGCCCGCGTGGCTGCCAGGACAGCCTCCTCATCAGGCGCCGTTGGGGCCAGGTCCGAGATCATGGAGCGCTCGGCGCTCGAGTGCTCCACGTCCAGGGTGGAGTGGACCGTGAAGAACGCCAGGGTCCTTGCGTCGTCGATGCCGTACTGCTCGACCAGGCCGCGGATCTTCTCGGTCGCGACCTCGGGGACCTGCCCCTCGTACGCGTACAGGGCAGCGATGCCGGCTGCGATTGGCCCGTCAGAAACGGCGGCCCAGTAGGTCTCGAGCAAAGCCCGCGTGCCGTCATTGGCGGGAGCTGAGCGCACGGAGCTCCGCTCAACGCCGATCCCCTCGCCAAAGCGAAGCCACATCTCCTCGTGGTTGACCTCGCCGTGCTCCTCGTCCCACAGGTTGTCAAGCAGGGACTGGCGCACATCGGGCCGGTCCGAGCGGGTGTGCAGCGCCGAGAGGAGCCGCGGGAAGGTCGACTCGAAGGCGTAGTACTGGCGTGCGTACTCCTGGAGCTCGTCCCGGGTCAGCTCCCCGGCCTTCCACTTGGTATAGAACGGGTGCTTCAGCAGGTGGCGCTCGGCGATGAGCGCATCGATTCGGTCGAGAAGATCCATTCGGAAAGACTCCTCCGTCAGGTGGTGGCGACTGCCCGGGAGCCGCCTGCTGCGAAGAATAGCCCGATGAGCCGATCGCCGTGCGTGGGGCTGCGGCGACTAGCCGTCCGGCGCGGCGGGTGTGTGGGCCAGTCGTTCCAGGACCACCGCCTCGGCTGCCGTGTGGCTGCGCGGATCGCCCGACACCGCGGCCAGGAACGCGTCGCGATCGAGCGCGTAGGCGTCCACGGCCCCAACGGCCACCACCGACGCGGTCCGTGGCACGTCACGCAGGAGCGCGATCTCGCCGAATGAATCGCCTGGCTCCATATCGCCCAGCAGCCTCCCGTCCACCGTCACCTGCGCCCGACCTGAGGCGAGGATGTAGAACCGGTCCCCCACCTCGCCCTGCCGGATGATCGTCTCGCCGGCTGCAAAGGAGACGGGCGCCGCATCCCCAGCGACCTGTTCCACGACCGTCATCGGCAGCGCCGAGAGCATCGGCACGCCCCGTAGCAGGATCAGCTCGCATTCCGGGATCACAGCATCGGCATCGGCGCGGGCAACCCATGGCCAGGTCAGCACCGCCAGCGTGGGGAGCAGCAGACCGGTGGCGATGAGCGCGCCGCGCACGTCGAGGAGGGCGAGCAGGAGAGGTGCCAGGGCCGACCCTATCCCGGTCCCCAGCATGACGCCCGACTCGAGCACGCCGAAGACGCGGCCGCGCACGGCGTTCGGAACGCTGCGCTGCATGATCGTGAAGCCCGCGACATCCAGCACGGCGTTCCCCAGCCCCAGCACCGCGAGGAAGAGCACTGCAGCCGGCGCCACCGGCAGCAGACCGATCAGGAGGATGGGAGTCCCCCACAGCACCAGGCCGATGGCGAAGGGAGCTGCCATCCGCCTCCGCGTGACCAGCGTGACGGTCGCAAGCACACCCAGGAATCCTCCGGCCCCGATCGCCGAGTTGAGGTAGCCGACCCCCTGCTCGCCAACGTGGAGCAGCTCGACCGCAGCAACGACAAGCAGCACGTTGAGCAAGCCGCGCACGATGATCTGCGCCCAGAAGAGGCTGACGACGAGGCCGGCGCGCGGATACTGGATCAGCGCCCCGATCCCGCCGAAGAGGGTGCCCAGCAGGCCCGCCTGTCGCACCCCTCGACGCAGCGCCTGTGCGGGCCGGATGCCGCTGACGCACAGCGCGGCAGCCAGGAAGATGAGCGCGGGGATGGCAAATCCCCATGCGGGCGTGGCGTACGCAACCAGCAGTCCGCCGAGCGCCGGCCCAGCGAGCGTGCCGATCCCCTCGAAGGTGCTCGACGCCACGTTCGATGCGATCATCTCTTCCGGCGAGCGAGCTAGCGCAGGCATCAGCGGCATGTGCGTTGGGCGGTGCAGGACCCCGAGCAGGGCGTCGAGCGGCGCGACCGCATACACCACGAGCGGTGGCAGGCCGAGGACGATGACGAGCGCGGTGAACCCGATCAGGCCAGCGCGTCCAAGGTGGATCCCCAGCAGGACCCGGTGGCGCGGCAGCCGACCGGTGATCGTCGACAGGGCTGGCGAAAGGAGCGCCGCGGGCAGGGTGCGCGCGAGACCAAGGGTTCCAACCGCAACGACGCCGCTCGTCTGGTAGGCATAGACCCACAGCGCCACCAGCCACGACCACTCCCCGGCGTATCCGAGCATCCATGCCATTTGCGCACGCCGCATGTCCGGGTTGGCGAGGACACGCCGAAGCGCGTCGGCGGCTGTGGCCAGGCGGCGAATCATCGACCCATGTACGGTCGGGCAGCGCTCATCACCGCATGAGCGGCGCCAGGATCGCGGCCATCTGGTCCCGATGAGGTGAGCCGCGGTACTCGTTCATCGCATCGGGATCGAGCAGGTGCTCCTCGACGGCGCCCGAGATCCGGACGTAGGCGACCGGATAGATGCTGGAATCAGGATTCGGCTCGAGCGTGACGGCGATGGCATCGGGTCCGGAGGCATCGACGAAGTCTGCCAACGGCCAGATCCCATCGTCGCGCCAGCCCTCGTCGGAGACCGATGCCACCTGGGCCAGGTAGGACCGCTGGTTCCACAGCTCGGGGGCCATGGTCAGCTGCTCCAGAAGGAAGGACACGACGGCATCGGGTTCGATCATGGGGCCGAGAGACTCGATGCCGAAGCGGGTCGCAGCGAGGTGCCGCACCAGCACGCGCGCGTTGTAGCGGTAGCCGTGCAGCGCCCCGGAGTTGGCTGGGATCCCGTGCTTCTTGAGCCCGGCAGCCGCCTGGGTGATCGTGCCGGCGAAGAAGATGCCGGGCACCGTGGCCGACTCCCAGAGCGGCGTAAGCGCGGGCATCTTGCCCTGGGCGAACGTCGCCACGCCGAGCTCCGGCAGGTCCCTCAGCGGGACGGCGAAGCCGGTGGTGGCGATCGCCGCATCGGCCTCGTAGACGAGCTCGCGCCCTCCATCGGTCCGGCTGAGACGAACCCGGAACCCATCGGCGGACCACTCGATCCGCTCGATCTTGACATCGAGCAGGAAGACGCCGTTGTGCAGCATGGCGTCCTCGTAAGGCTGAACGTACCGGGCCCGCACGCCCGCCAGCGAGTGCTCCACCACCGAGAGCGTGGCAGGGCGCGGCGACCCCAGCACCAGCTGCCTGGCCCATGGCAGGAAGGCTGTCGCGATTTCGAAGGCGGAGTTCTGCTTCCCGGCAATGAAGACCCGCTTGCCGGCATAGGACTCGGCTGGCCCCGCCTCGACGTAGTGCGGGACCAGCTCGAGCCCGGGGGTCGGCGGCTTCCACGGCTCCGCCATGCCGATGGCGAAGATCACGACCTCGCAGACGTAGTCGCCATCGGGCGTGGTGAGGACGAAGCGACCGTCATCGGCTCGGCTGGTGGACTGCCACGGGCATTCGTACCGGATCTGCAGGTTGGCCCGCGTTACGAAGGTGGCGAGGTTCTCCTCCATCTTGGCCCGGCTGGGGAAGGAGGAGGTGCCGTCCATCAGCCCGGGCATGATCGAGCGCAGAGCCGGATCGTCCGAGACGATGCTGTTCCAGTCGTACCACTCGCCGGCTCGTCCGGCCGGGTCGCCCAATGCGTACGGCTTGGTCCAGCTCAGCAACCGCTGGTAGATCGGCAGCCGGCGAAACATGCCACCCGGCGACGCATCGGCGCTGATCGTTGCGTGCCCGATCCCCAGCCGGTCCAGCTCGTGGCTGACCTGGATGGCGCCGGGGCCGCTGCCGACCACGACGACCGGGTACTCACCGGGCGGAAAGGGCCGCTCTCCGACGGTGGCCTTCCTGGTCGCTCGCGGCACGCGGCTATCCGGCGCGCTGGTTGGCGGCGCTCAGCCGCCGAGCCATGGCCACCAGCATGCGGTACATGACGGTCGGGTGCTTGTCCAGGAATCCATGGAGATCCGGCCCGGCCAGGACGAGGCAGCGCAGCGGGGTGCGTGCCGTCACGTCCGCGGTCGGGGCGCCGCTGAGGAGCAGCGACATCTCACCGAAGAAATCGCCCCGCCCGATGCTGGCGCGCTCCTCGCCGTCGATCTTGACCGACGCCTCGCCCTCCACCACCACGTAGAAGTTCGAGCCGGTGATCCCCTGACGCAGGATCCGCTGCCCCGGCGCGAAGGTCGTCTCCTCGAAGATGTGGCTGATCGCCTCGAGCTGCGGGCCGCCGAGGTCGGCGAAGAGGCTCAGCGATGAGATCAGTTCGATCGCGTCGTCGGGCATGGCGGCCATGGTAGCCGCCGTGTGTTGTGGGTGCCTGTAATGGCCCCGGCGATCGCCGATGCGCCCCTGCAAGGCGAAATTCGCTATGTTTCCCGCATGACATTCCGAAGAGGCACGCGCCTCGATCCCGGCCAGGTCCGGGACATGCGTGGCCGTGGCGGCGCCCTGGCGGTGGGTGGCGGCCTGGGCGGCGTCGTCGTGCTCGTGCTGGTGATGCTGCTGGGCGGCTCGCCGCAGGACGCCGCCACGCTCACCGGCATCCTGGACAAGACCACCGTCGGCAACCAGGCACCCAACGACCTCAGCCAGGAATGCCAGACCGATGTCGACGCCAACTCTCGCGATGACTGCCGGATCATCGGCTACGTCAACAGCGTCCAGGCCTATTGGGAGAAGGTGGTCGACGGTTACACGCTGGCACCCACCACCTTCTACAGCGATGGCATCAACACCGGCTGCGGCCAGGCGACGAGTGCGGTCGGGCCGTTCTACTGCCCGGAGGACGACAACGTCTATATCGACCTTGGCTTCTTTGACACGCTGCAGACGCAGTTCGGCGCGGAGGGCGGGCCCTTCGCCGAGGCCTACGTCATCGCGCACGAGTACGGCCACCACGTCCAGGACCTGCTGGGGACGCTGCAGGCCGGCGGGGGTGGCACCGGGGCTGAAAGCCAGTCGGTCCGGACGGAGCTCCAGGCTGACTGCTTCTCGGGGGTGTGGGCCAGCCACGCCGTCGAGACCGGGTTCCTGAACCCGCTCACGCCGGAGCAGATCGGCCAGGCCATCGACGCCGCGGAGACCGTCGGAGACGACCGCATCCAGGAGAAGACGCAGGGCCAGGTGAACCCCGAGACCTGGACCCACGGCTCGTCGGCGGAGCGCAAGCAGTGGTTCCAGACGGGCCTCGACACCGGCGATCCCAACGCCTGCGACACCTTCAGCGCCGACCTCTAGCCCGGAGCTCAACGCGGCGTTCGGCGGTCGGGTGCCTACCTGAATCAGCTTCCCGCCGGTCGGAAGGCCATTCCGGCTGGCACTCCCGCCGTAGCATTCCGCCGATGCCCGCCACGCACGCTGGCCGCCCGCTGGTCCACCCCACCACCCGTGAGAAGTGGCGCGCCTGGCTGACCCGCCACCAGGCGGACACCGACGGCGCCTGGGTCGCCCAATGGACCAAGGCCAGCGGCCACGCCCGTCTCGACTACGCGGCGATCGTCGAAGAGGCCCTCTGCTTCGGCTGGATCGACGGACTCACCCACTCCCTCGGGGACGGGCGACAGGCGTTCCTCCTCACCCCGCGCCGCAAGGAAAGCGCCTGGTCGCGCTCCAACAAGGACCGCGTTGATCGGTTGATCGCCGAAGGGCGCATGACCGATGCCGGACTGGCCGCCATCGCACGAGCCAAGACTGATGGCTCCTGGTCCGCCCTGGACGCGGCCGAGGCGCTGCAGGAGCCCGATGAGCTGGCGCACGCCCTCGACGCCAATCCCGAGGCGCGCCGCCAGTGGGATGCATTCCCGAAGTCGCCCAAGCGGGCGCTGATCTACTGGGTGACATCGGCCAAGCGGCCGGAAACCCGCGCCCGCCGTGTCGCCCACATCGTCGACGAGGCGGTTGCCGGCCGCCGCGCCAACGCGTGAATTTGGGGCTAGCCCGCTGGGGCGCCGCCCTGCACAATGGTGCTGATGATCAAGCGAGTAATCCTCTGGCTCTTCGTGATCGGGATCGTGGGATTCGGCCTCATCCAGCTGGTGCCCTATGGCCGCGACCACACCAACCCGCCGGTCGTCAGCGAGCCGAACTGGGATTCACCCGCAACCGCCAACCTGGTCACTGCTGCCTGCGCCGACTGCCATAGCAATAAGGCGGTCTGGCCGTGGTACTCGAACATCGCGCCGATGTCCTGGCTCATCCAACGCGACGTGGATGAGGGCCGTCGTAAAATGAACTTCTCGACGGGCAACGTCGACGCGGCCGCCGACGAAGCGGCGGAGAAGATATCGAGCAACCAGATGCCGCCCATCCAATACCAGATCGCGCATCCCGAGGCACGCCTCACTGACGTGCAGAAGGCTGCACTGATTGCCGGCCTACTGGCCACCTTCGGCAGCTCTGGCGGAGGCGACTGACCCCGTCCTTACTCGGGCCAGCTCTCTGCATCGGCCGCGGCAAAGTCACCCTCGAAGGCATCGACCTCCGCCCGGAATTCCGGCTCACTCGCCACGCGCTCCCAGGTAACTGCCTCCGGGTCGTCGGCGAACAGCTCCCTCACCACTTCCCGAAACTCGGGTAGGTTTCGTGACCCCGGCAGCTGTGCCTCGAAGGCGCGAAGCAGCTCCGCGTAGTACCAGGCCTGGTCCGACCGACCCGCATTGAACCGATCCCAGACGGCCTCCCCATCGGCTTGCAGGTCGGTCAGGATCGAGCGCGCGTTGTGCAGCTTGTCCGCCAGCGACACCTTCAGGACCGATGCCGACGCCTCCCCAAGGTGCCCCAGGTAGCGCTCCTTGCGCTCGCGCCATGGCGACTTCGCCTCGCCAACGGCCGGCATGGCGTCGCTTAGCCCCGCCACTGTATCCGCCACGTCGTCGCCGAAGCGCTCTCGGATCTCGGCGAGCACCGGCTCGCCGCCCTGGTCCTCGGGGCCGTCATGGAGGAGAGCAGCGATCGCCTCGTCCTCGGTCCCGCCGTCCTCGAGCACCAGGCTGCACACCGCGAAAAGGTGCGTGACGTACGGGATCCGCGTCGCCTTGCGCATCTGCGACCGATGCAGCTCGATCGCGTACAGGACCGCTCGGTCGAATCGGTCACTCAGCATCGGGCGAGGATAGCGGCCGCCCAGGACGCGACTGAGCAACGCATAGCCCTCGGGGGTTCCCGGCCATCGCCGCGAGAGCTCGTCGTCGCCCAGCCTGCGACGCCCGGTGGGCCATGCTCCACGGGCATCGCTACCAGGGGCTTAGCCCCGGATTACGCGGGCGATCAACTCAGCTAGGAGCGACGACCTCGAGGCCTGCAGCGCGGGCGGCATCGGCCTGGCGGGCGTCATAGGTGATGAAAGCGTCGAGCTCTGCGCCCAACGCCAATGCCGATGCCAGGTGGATGGCGTCCAGTGACCGAAGCCCAGTCGGCCCGATGGTAGCGGCGCGTGCCGCGAGCGCTGCATCAAGCTCGATGATCTCGACCCCGGCGAACGCGTCTCGGACTGGCGCCTGCTTGGTATCTGGGTAGCGGAGAACGGCGCGAGTCACTTCGACTTGCGCCACACGGCTGGTGAACCGGTCCGGGTTCTCGCGCAGGAGGGACCGTAGCGCCACGCTCTCAGGCTCGACGAGGATCAACTTCGCGAGCGCCGACGCATCGAGGTAGACGCCGCTCACCAGATTTCCTCGTCGCGCATTTCCTGAAGCACCTCGGAGAGCTGCTTGCCTTTCCGTGCTGGCAGGGGCTTGATGTTCAAGATGTCGCTGGTCGCCGGGGTGATGCGGCCATCGGCCACCATCTGCTCGTGAATCGAGGTTGGTCGACCTGGCAGCGGGGTCAGCCGCGCCACGGGCTCGCCGCGTTCGGTCACTTCGTACTCGGTGCCATCCTCCTGGACGCGTCGGAGATAGACCGACAGGTTCTGCCGCAGCTCGCGAATCCCAACCCGGGCCGGCTTCTTCTTCATGACGCACAACTGTAGCACATGACAATTTGCTTTCGACCACCGGCATCGAGCCGATGGTCACGAGTAGAGTGCAGTACATGGTCCACGCCACCGACACCTCTCCCGAGGCAGCCTCCGTCCAATCCGAGATCTTTCGCCATATGACGCCCTCCGAACGGGTCGCGCTCGCCTCCCAGATGAGCGATGAGGTGCTTGCGGTCGCTGCGGCTGGCTTGAAGCATCGCAACCCCAACCTATCCCCCGATGACCTTGCGCATGCCCTCCGCGACCTGCTTCTTGGCCCCGAACTGGCTGCCCGAGTCCGACAACACGAATAGCTCACCATGACTCTCGGCGACCTCCTCGGCAGCATCGGGCCGAAACTCGAACATGCACGCATCCCCTACATGGTCACCGGATCGGTCGCCAGCTCATATCACGGCGAGCCGCGGGCGACCAGGGACCTCGACGTCGTTATCGACCCGACGCCGGGAGCTCTTGCGGCCTTCCTTGAAAGCCTCCCCCGTGACACCTACTACCTCGACGCAGATGCCGCCATTGCCGCACTTCGAGAACGAACACAGTTCAACGTGATCGACAGCGCGACGGGCTGGAAAGTCGACCTCATCATCCGAAAGGACAGGCCGTTCTCCGCTGAGGAGTTTGGTCGCCGCTTGCCGGCGAAGATGCTGAGCACGGACACCTTCGTGGCGACGCCAGAGGACGTGATCATCGCCAAGCTGGAGTGGGCGAACGCCTCCGGATCCGATCGCCAGCTCCGCGACGTGGAATCCATCCTGGCTGCCGCAGGCGAGCAGCTTGACCGGACTTACCTGGACCGATGGATCTCGCAGCTCGGACTTACTGACGCCTGGGCGTCAGTCCTCGCCGATCGCTTGTAGGTCTGCTACGAGATCTCGACCAACCCCACAGAGGTTGTCGGCAGGGGCACCAGCTCCCCATCTTCCCGCATCGCCTCCAGGTGCATCGCAATCCCCTTGCGGATGCGGCGTTCAACAATGGCGCGAGTCTTGCCGGTCGCAATGCAGCCGGGCAGATCCGGCACGTAGGCGGAGTAGTTCTTCGGGCTCTGCTCGTAGACAACCGCGTACGTCACGGCCCGATGCTCCTGCGATCGCGTCGCAGCAGCAGCGGGAGATCGCATTGCCGCCGCCTTCCTGCGCCGATCCTCTTCGTCCGTCACCAGTTCGAATGTCGGCTCGCCGCTTCGATACTGCTGGAAGTGCCTCCCCCTTTCGCCTCCGGAGAAGTCGTATTCGGCCCTGGGCTCCGAATCATCCTTGTTCATAGGTCTGCCGTTCGCGCTTCGTGGCGCGCCGTGCGAAGAACACCCGAATCTTAGTCCCTCGTTCCACATAGCCGACGATGAGTACCCGGCCACGCTCAGAACGCCCGATGCTCAACAGCCTCTCTTGCACTGGGCCGCGGCTCATGCCGGCGACCGCACGGGCTGAGACCTTACCGATCGGTTAGCCCCTGGTTACGCCCAGGCCTGCGCCGCCAGCCCTCCTTCGCTGGACGAGCTCGAGGCGGGTTGTGCCAACCAGGTTGGCGCTATGACCGACGAGCCACCGATTCCAGCCCCTCACCGGTCGTTCGGCCAATCCTATTGGCCACTCGACCGATAACTCAGCCTTCGCCGGTCGCAAGGCCAACCACATTGGCATCCGACCCCCTAGCTCCCCACCAGTAGCATGTCGATATGACGGGATCCAAGTCTGCGTGGCCGGTCGTCTACTACCGCGCCGCCGACGGGACCGAGCCAGTGGATGCCATCATCGACGCGCTACCAGCGAAGGTCCAGGTCGTCCTCGACAGCCAGATCGAGCGCATCTCCCTCTTTGGCCCGAGATTGCCGTTCCCCCACTCCAGCCAAGTTGAAGGCGAGCTCCGAGAGCTGCGCTGCCACTACGGGAACACCCTGTACCGAATTCTGTACGCGCGCTCCGACAACCTCTTCGTGCTGCTCCACATCCTCGAGAAGCGCACCGGCACTATTCCGGAGGCCGACAAACGGATGGCGCGCGAACGCTGGGCAGACTTCAAGCGGCGCATGGACGAGGCACTTCGGCGCCCGCCGCGGGCCGCAGGGCACGACGCACCCTAGCGTCTTGACATGCTTATCAAAAGTGATAAGTTAGAGCGTATGCCAGCACCGATCATCCACAGCCCTGTCGGAACCGATGCCGCCACCGCGCGAAAGCGACGCTCGCGGCGCAATCCCGAGTACCGAGCCGAGCGGACCCGCCTCGCGCCGTTCGAGGGGGTCGCGCGCATGGTGATTGCTCATCGCGTGGAGCTGGGCATCACCCAGGAGGAACTGGCCGAGCGGATGGGAACCAGTGCCTCGGCGGTCAGTCGGATGGAGGGCGGCCAGCATGTGACGAGTGTGCGCACGATGCAACGGCTCGCAAAGGCGCTGGGAGTCAAACTCGTGGTGGGGTTCGAAACCGACGCCGGCGATCGAGAGCTCGTCGCAGTTTAGAAGGCCCCCACCCGGGACAGGCGCCACAGAAGCGCCGAACACTGCCCAAGGGTGCGCACAACAATGCCTTCTTTACCATCGATGAGCGGGATGGCCTCTTCAGGGCCGATGGCTCATCGACCCATTCAATCTGGCGAACTCACGCCCGACGGGGGGGGCGCGGTCCCCATCGGCGAGATCCGCTGAGGCTGCTGTTATTTCGACACCTTTGGCTGGGAACCGATGTCTCGGACCGTAAGCGTCTCTCACCGCAATAGCATGGCTGGTTGAACACCTTTGCTGTCATCCATTTGACATGACCCAAGTCGCCCGGTCCCTACGGGTCCAGCCGGATGTCGATTCGCCACAAGACCCCGCGTTGCGATGGCCTTCGTTTGCTTCCCACGCAATACTGAGCCGATGGTTCCTCTCCCGTCGGGCACCGTAACGTTCCTGTTCAGCGACGTGGAGGGCAGCACCCAGCTGCTTGAGCGGCACGGCGCGCTCATGGGCGAGGCGCTGTCCCGTCATCACGACCTCTTCGAGCAGGTCGTGGAGCGCCACCAAGGTGCGATCTTTGAGACGGTCGGCGACGCGGTATACGCCGCCTTCGCTCGCCCGCAGGATGCTGTGGCGGCCGCCCTCGAGGCGCATCGCGGACTTGCCTCCGAGGATTGGGGGCCGATTGGGCGCATCGCAGTCCGGATCGCTGTGCATACCGGCGCGGTCGAGCGGCGCGGCGACCACTACTTCGGTCCGGCGCTCTTCCGGTGCGCCCGGCTCCAAGTGCTAGGGTACGGCGAGCAGACCTTGCTCAGCGGTGTTGCGGCCAGACTGGTTGGCGATGCACTGCCGCACGGTGCCAGCCTGCGCGACCTCGGCCAGCACCGGCTGAAGGACCTGGGCGAGCCCGAGCAGGTGCATCAGCTCGTCCACCATGACCTACGAGGAGACTTCCCCGCCCTCAAGAGCCTCGACACACACCCGCACAACCTGCCCCTGGCGCTGTCAAGCTTCGTTGGTCGCGAAACAGAGCTTCACGCGCTCGGCGAGCTGCTCGATGCGAAGCGCCTGGTAACCCTGATTGGGCCGGGTGGGATCGGCAAGACACGGCTGGCCCTCCAGGTAGCAGCCGAGCAGATTGAGCGTCACTCGGACGGCGTGTTTGTCGTCGACCTCGCGCCGCTGCGCGACGCGGCGCTGATAGCGGGCACGATCAGCATCACTCTCGGGCTGCGCGAGCAGGCGGGCCAGTCGATCAGTGAGACCCTCCACGAGCACCTGAAGTCGCGCCGCCTGCTGTTGCTGCTCGACAACCTCGAGCAACTCCTGCCGACGGCCGCCCGGGCAGTCGCCGACCTCCTTGTCTCGGCCCCTGGGCTCCATGTCCTCGTGACCAGTCGCGCCCCGCTCCGACTGCGCGGCGAGCACGAATATCGAGTACCGCCGTTGACCGCTGGCAAACGGGATCAGCTGGACACGACTCCGCCACCGGCGGTCGCACTGTTCTTGGAGCGCGCCCGCGCTGTCCAGATTGACTTGGTTGTGGACGCCACGGCCGGTCCTCTCATCGCCGAGATCTGCGAATGCCTCGACGGCCTCCCGCTGGCGATCGAACTAGCAGCTGCGCGTCTCCGGCTCCTATCGCTCACCGCGCTTCGCGAGCGGCTTGCTCAACGCCTGCCCCTCCTAACGGCCGGGTCACGGGATTCCCCAGAGCGGCAGCAGACCCTGCGGGCGACGATCGCATGGAGTGAAGAGCTCCTGACGCCGCCGCAGCAGCAGCTCTTTGCCCAACTCGGCGCCTTTGTCGGAACCTTCAGCCTGGAGGCGGTGGAGGCAGTTGCGGCAGCCGACCTCAGCGGCGCCGTCCTTGATGAGCTCGGTGCCCTGGTGGAGCACAGCCTGATGCGCAATGCCGACGACCCGATCGGGGCACCGCGCTTCGCCATGCTTGAGACGATCCGGGAATACGCCCTCGAGCGGCTGGAGGCGCGTGGAGAGGCAGCCGACATCCGCGATCGATTGGCGGCGTACCTCGTGAACCTGGCGGAAGAGTCCGAGCCACGCCTAACGACCAGGGAGCAGACCGAGACGCTGCGCCAGCTGGATCTCGAGCTCGATGATGTGCGCGCCGCGCTCTCGTGGCTGCGTGTTCGAGGGGACGTCCAACAGCTTGGCCGGCTCGCCGCGGCGCTTGCGCGCTACTGCACCCACCGCGG
>JACDEL010000030.1 GCA_013816405.1 Chloroflexota bacterium
GGCCTGCACCTCGTCCATGTCGATCAGGTGCGTCTCGCGGTCGACGTGATAGGCCACGAAGTTGTAGTACTGGCCGCTGAAGTTCACCGGCGACCCATGGGTCAGGTGGCCGCCCTGGTCGAGCGCCAGGCCGAGCACCGTGTCTCCCCGCTCGAGCAGCGCGTGGTAGACCGCCATGTTGGCCTGCGCACCGGCGTGCGGCTGGACGTTGACGTGCTCGGCCCCGAAGAGTTGCTTCGCTCGGTCCCGCGCCAGGTCCTCGCCCTGGTCGACGATCTCGCAGCCGCCGTAGTAGCGGCGCCCGGGGTAGCCCTCCGCGTACTTGCCGGTGAGGATCGACCCGGTCGCCTGGAGCACGGCGAGCGACGGGTAGCTCTCCGAGGCGATCAGCTCCAGGTTCGACCGCGTCCGCTCTTCCTCGGCGCGAACCACCCGATAGATCTCCGGATCTTCGATCTCGAGGGGGGCCCAGGGATCCATCGGTCTGCCTCGTCGCGGCGGGTGGTGGTGGACGGCCAGTCTAGCCCGGCGGCCCGCCGGCCCAGGCGATCCGCTCGTCGATGTGTCGGTGGAGGCGGAAGTCGGTCGGCTTGAAGCCCAGCCCGGTCCAGGCGCGGTGCGCCGGCAGCGAGGCGGTCCGCCAATCGGTGATGCAGTCGTGCGCTCCGGCCGCGCGCGCCTCCGCGAAGGCGGCGGCCAGCAGGGCCCGGGCCACGCCGCGGCCGCGTGCCTCACGGTCCGTCTTGGCATCGGACAGGTAGAAGGCGCCGTCGGGGACCATCACACTCAGATCCGGTGGATCGAACCCGGCAAGGCCGATGGCTCGCCCATCCTCAACGGCCACCCAGTAGTGCGACAGAGGGTTGGCCAGCTCCTCGGCATAGTCCCGGCGAAAATCGGCATAGCGCTCCGGCAGCGTGATCACGTAGGCCGCCGACTTGGCGAGCCCGGTGGAGATCAACGGCAGCAGCGGCTCGATGAAGTCAAGGTCGTCCGGCGTCACCCGACGGACGCTGAAGGAGGTGTCGGCCGGCGGCTCGAGATCCAGGTCGCGCATGGCGTGGGCCTGCATCTTGCCGAAGCCGGTGGTGAACCAGGTGTCGAGCAGCCGAGGGTCATCCGCCGGCGCGTGGACGTAGTGGCGGAAGAAGCCGCGATCGACGAAGTGCCGGCTCCAGCTGGCGTAGATGTCACGCATGATGTCGGGACCAAGCGACGCGTCGTAGGCCTGGCCCTCGATCGGGCTCCAGCAGGCGCGGCCCCAGATCAGCTCTTGGCGTGGAAAGCCGATGAGGTACGCCGCCATGCCACCCGCGCGGGTCGCGACGACGCCGTGCGAACCCTCGCGGTTTAGGAGCGCGGCGAGCAGCGGGCGGCAGCCGGCTGCCTCGGTGAACGCCGCCGGCAACTCCGGGCGGAGGACCCGCAGCCCCGCCTGACGTTGCGCAAGGAGGCGGGCCGCCGCGTCGAGGTGGTCGCCGGTGAAGGGCGAGATCTCGAGGTCCTGGGTCATGTGATGGTGACCTCGCCGCCCTCGTGGACGGAGACCGCCGCGTCAGCCGGAATGGCGTCCACGTCGACCAGGGGGAGGTGGAGGACCGGCACGCGGACTCCGTAGAGCTCCTCTGCCACCGCCGCGCCGACAGCGAGGATCAGGTCCGGTTCTCCCAGCAGGATCGCCGCCGGGGCGCAGCCCGCCCTCACCGTCTCTGCCAGGACCGACGAGGAGGATGAGGAGCCGCGCACTGCGCGCATCACGAGCACCCTGCCCGCGACCGAGGTGCCGTGCTGGGGATGCCGGACATCGATGATCTGCCCGGTCGCCGGGTCGACGCCGCCCCAGAGCGAGAGCGGCTCACCAAGGACGAGTGCCACCCCGTCCGCCACGCCGTCGGCCAGGACCCTACCCTTCACGCGCTGCCCCATACGTCGACATCCCGCCAGACCCGACCCGCCACGGCGGAGCGGACGCATTCCCGCAGCGAGCCGAACACGACCTCGACGCCGATGTTGCCCGGCGCGTAGAAGGCCCACTTCCCCGAGTCGGTCATGGCGGGCAGTGGGCTTCGGCGGAGCACCGGCGCGATGTAGCTGCAGGTGTCGACCAGCAGCTCGACGCCAAGCGAGCGGAGTCGCGGCACGAGCCCCTCCTCCTCCGCCTCTGCGAGCAGTGTCCTGCCGGTGGAGATGAGCAGCTCGACACCGGGCGCAGGACCGGCACCCGACAGCTCGCGCTCCACGGCGCGCAGCTCCGCCAGCGACGCGTGCGGGGTTCCGAGCGAGACGGTGCCGATCGGCGTCCCGGTCGGCGCGCCTCCCTGCGCAGTGGTAAGCGCGCGGCGCGCGGCCCGCAGCTCGGCCAAGCTGACCTCGATGACCTCCTCGGGCTCGCCGCCCTGCAGCGCTACCTCCAGGGTCGGAGCCTCGGGAGTCGATCCGACGGCGTGGAACATCGCAACCGCGCCGGACGAGGCGGCCGCCGCCCCGAGCGCCTTCAGGCGCTCTTCGGACAAGCCGGAAGGCAGGCCGTCGATGACGGCCACGCGACTCCCTGCTCGCCTGCCGAGGACGATCCCGAGCACCGGATACAGGGAGTCGTCCTCGAGCACGGCAACCGGGACGTCGGGCCCGAGGCGCAGCACAAGCACGGCCCGCCGGGCATCGGTCTGATGGAGGCCGGCATCGGGAACCCGCCCGGTGATGGCGCAGGCGATATCGGTGAAGTCGCCGTAGCGCTCCGTGCGCGCCCCAAGCACGCTGTTGCAGAAGGCGATGGCGTTCGACTCCGCCCATGCCACCTGCTCTCCGAATGCAGGTCGCGCGGCGGCCAGCTGGTACGGGGCGCAGGTATAGGTCGGCTGGCAGCCGAGCGATCGGTACTGTTCCATCAGCAGGCGCCCCCGATCGGCAGTAGCCGGGTCGCCGCGCCATAGCTCCGGGTGCAGCAGGTCGAGGGCGCCGACGTTCAGCGTGGTGGGAACGGTCACGTGCGCCCCGCCGTCGATCAGGCGCTGGACGAATTCGATCGTCGCCTCCCCGTGATACAGGCACGAGTCCACGTGTGCGCCGGTGATCGGGATCAGCCGCTCCGCGCCGAGTGCCTCAGCCGCGCGCATCACAAGGCGCATCGCAAGGGCGGCACCGTCGCCGGCACCGCCCGACAGGATCGAACGATCGCGATCGTCGAGGGCAAGGCTCAGCGCCCGGCCTCCTCGGCCTCGATGCGCGCCAGCTTCTCCAGCCGTGCGATGTGGCGGCCGCCCGCGAACTGGCTCGTCAGGAATTCGCGAAGACAGGCCTTGGCCACCTCGGTGCCGATGATCCGGGCGCCGAACGCGATGACGTTTGCATCGTTGTGCTCGCGCGCCAGGCGGGCAACGACCGGATTCGTGCACTGAACGCAGCGAATGCCGCGCACCTTGTTGGCAACGATCGCCTCGCCCGTCCCGCTCCCGCCGATGACGATCCCCACCTCGTAGTCGCCACGCGACACCGCCCTGGCCACCGGTGCCACGAAATCGGGGTAGTCGACCGCGGCCGCCGAAAAGGTTCCGAAGTCGCGGTACTCGATCCGCAGCTCGTCGAGAAGGCTGCAGAGCTCGCCCTTGAGGGCAAAGCCGGCATGGTCGGAGCCGATGGCGACGCGCATGGCGTCGCTAGTCTATCGGCCCGATCACCTGTTCGATCTCGGCGCGAGACACGGCACCCTCGCGCAGCAGGCGGGCAGCGGGGCGGGCCAGGTCCAGGACCGATGAGGCCACGCCGCCAGGCACCCGTCCCCCGTCCAGGATGGCGGACGGCTCCTCCGCGTCGGCGAACGCGATCGCGACGTCGTCAGCGTCGAGGGTTTCCGGCTCCCCGGATCGGTTGGCGCTCGACACCGCGAGCGGTCCGGCCGCAGCAAGGACCGCGAGGGCGACGTCGTGCGCCGGCACGCGAAAGGCCTGCGTTGCCGGCCCATCGATGGCCGCCAGTACCAGGGTCAGCCCGCCGGGCCAGAACTGTCCGGCCAGCTCCAGCGCGCGATCGTCGAGGCGAAAGGCGGACGCGGTGACCTCGTCGCGGGAGGCGACCAACCAGGCGACGGCCTTCTCGGGATCGCGTCGCTTGGCGGCGAAGATCCGCGCCAGCGCCGTGGCGTCTCCGGCCCGGCAGCCGATGCCGTAGACGGTGTCGGTTGGGAAGGCCACCAGCTCCCCCGAACGCAGCAGGTCCGCCGCGCGTGCGATGCCAGCCGGGTCAGCCGCCAGGCGGTCGGCCATCGGTCAGGGAAGCGCCACGCGGACGACTCGCTCGATCCCGGCGAGGTCCGTCAGAGTGGTGACGGACGCCTTCACGGGCAGCCCCGCCAGCATTTCGCCGACCGGAGCCGCCTGGCCCTCGCCGACCTCCAGCAGGGCCACGCCGTCCGCAGCCAGTCCTTCCGGCAGAGCAACGATCAGCCGCCGCAGCATGTCCAGCCCGTCGGTCCCGCCGTCGAGGGCACGCCGTGGCTCCCAGGCGAGGGACCCGCTACCGGTCTCGACCTCGGCGCTCGTCAGGTACGGCAGGTTTGCGATGAGCAGGTCCGCCCGACCGCCGGGCAGCGCCGCAGGCTCGAGCAGGTCCCCGCAGGCGAGCGTCACCATGCCCCCGACCCCGTGCGCGCCCAGGTTCTCGGACGCCAGCTCGAGTGCCTCGGCGGACAGGTCGCTGGCCGCCAGGCGAAGCCGCCCCAGGGCGATCGCGGTTCGAAAGCGCAACGCGATCGCGAGGGCGACCGCGCCGCTGCCGGTCGCCACCTCCCAGGCCGCCACCGTCGTGCCATCTCGCACCAGGCGTGCCGCGATCTCGGTGATGGCCGTCTCGGCCAGCAGCTCGGTCTCCGGCCGAGGAATGAGGGCGCGCGGGTCGGTCGCGATGCGCAGCGAGAGCCATTCCTTGAAGCCGCGAATGTAGGCGATCGGCTCACCGGCAGCCCGCCGCTCGATCCAACCGGCCAGCAGGGTCGCTTCCCCGCCGCCCAGCTCGGCCTCGGGGTGGGCATGCAGCCAGGCGCGATCACGGCCGAAGGCATGCCCTACCAGCAGCTCCGCATCCAGCCGTGGGGAGGGAATCCCGGCGGCTCGCAAGGTCATGGCCGTGTCCCCCACCAGGCGGCCCGCGCTTGCCCGCGGCAGGACCGCGCCCACCAGGGATTCAGGAGGCGTCATCGGCGCCAATCTGCGCCAGGCGCGCCGCCTGATCGGCCTCGGCGAGCGGCTCGATCAGGCGATCGAGGTCACCCTCCAGCAGTCCGGGCAGGTTGTGGACCGTGACACCCACGCGATGATCGGTCACCCGGTCGTCGGGGAAGTTGTAGGTGCGGATCTTCTCCGCGCGCTCGCCGCTCCCGACCTGGGACCGGCGCTGGTCGCCCCGCTCCTCGGCCTGACGGGCCTGCTCGAGCTCCAGCAGGCGAGCCCGAAGCACTGCCAGCGCCTTGGCCTTGTTCTTGTGCTGGCTCTTCTCGTCCTGGATCGCCACCACCAGTCCGCTCGGCAGGTGTGTCACGCGCACCGCGCTGTCGGTGGTGTTGACGCTCTGCCCGCCCGGCCCGCTGGACCGATAGACGTCGATGCGCAGGTCCCTGTCGGGAATCTCGATCTCGACCTCATCGGCCTCAGGGAGGATGCTGACGGTGGCGGTCGAGGTGTGGATCCGTCCGACCGCCTCGGTGCTCGGCACCCGCTGCACGCGGTGGACGCCACTCTCGAACTTCAGGCGCGAATATGCGCCCTGCCCCGCGATCTCTGCGATCGCCTCCTTGACCCCGCCGCCACCGCCCTCGCTAACGGAGATCAGGTCGAACTTCCAGCGCCTGCGCTCCGCATACCGCGCGTACATCCGGTACAGATCGCCGGCAAAGAGCGCCGCCTCATCGCCTCCGGTCCCGGCGCGGACCTCCAAAATCACGTCTCGCTCGTCGTTCGGGTCGCGCGGCACCAGCAGCCGCCGCAGGTCCCGGTCGATCGCCTGCTCCCGAGCCTCGAGTGCTGCCAGCTCCTCGCGTGCCATGGCGCGAACCTCCTCATCTGGGTCGTGGGCCATGGATCGCGTCCCCTCGAGCTCGTCGCGTACGGCCGACCACGCGCGGATCGCCGTCACCATCGGCTCGAGCCGGGAGAGCTCCCGGCCCAGCGCCTGCACGCGCGCCGGGTCGTTGGCCGCCGCCGGCGTCGCCATCTCGGCCACGACCGCGTCGTAGCTCGCTTCGATCTGTCGCAGCCGGTCGATCACGGGCCGGTCGGGGGCGCTGCCTCGCGATCCGACGCCAGGCACGACTCGAGGGAGGCGATGCTCACCTCGAGCATGCTGTGGTCCGGGGGTCGGGTGGTGAGCGCCTGGAGCCAGAGGCCCGGAGCGTAGATCGCGCGGACGAGTGGACTGCCGTAGTGGCTCGCCCCGAAGCGCACGAGCTCGTAGGCGAAGGCCGCGATGACGGGCACCAGCGCAATCCGCGACAGGAAAAGGAGCGGGAGCGGGACGCCGGCACGCGGAATCAGGCCAAAGAAGAGGATGCTGATGACGACAACGATGAGCAGGAAGGTCGTCCCGCAGCGCGTGTGGGCGGTGCTGAACCGATCGACCTCGTCGGGCGTGAGCGGACGCTCCGCCTCGTGGGCGCTGATCGCCTTGTGCTCGGCCCCGTGGTACGCGAACACACGCCGGACCTCACCCATCCGACCGATCAGCCAGATGTACGCGATGAAGACGCCGAGCCGAATCCCGCCCTCCGCCAGGTTCGCCAGCAGGTCGCTGGTCGTGGCTCGCTCAGCGAACGTCGAGAGGAAGAGCGGCAGGATGAAGAAGAGGCCAACGGCGAACCCGATCGAGATCGTCATCGTCACGGCCATGGTGCCCCTGCCGATCTGGATGTCCTCGCCCTCGGCCGCGATGGCCGCCGAGCGCATCAGCATCCGCGTGCCGATCACGAGCGCCTCGTAGAGCACCAGCACCCCTCGCGCGAATGGCACCTTGACCCATCGGCCGCGAGACATCGCCCCGGGGAGTGGCTCGCTGTAGGTGCGGATCTCACCGGATGGCGGTCGAACGCTCATGGCCACGGTCGTGCGGCCGCGCATCATGACCCCCTCGATCAGGGCCTGCCCACCGTAGAAGAAGTCAGGCATGCGAAAACGTGGCCGCTCACCGGCGCGCGCGATCGAGGTGATCACGAATGGGCCGGCGGCGGCCAACAGCTCGGGAACGAGGAAGAGGAGGTGGGGCGCAAGCCGCCGCCGCCACCCGGTCAGGTGGCGGAGCAAGTCACGACTCGCGCTTTGAGCGCTCCATGCGTCGCTGGAACCGCTCGACCTGGCCGGCGGTGTCGACGATGTTCTGGGTCCCGGTGTAGAACGGGTGGCAATTGGCGCAGACCTCGACGCGGATCGACTCCACGGTCGAGCCGACCGTGAACGAGGTCCCGCAGACGCAGTGGACCTGCGCCTGATGGTACTGCGGATGAATATCGGCCTTCATGTCTTGGCTCCTGGGATCCCGCGGCCCTAGGCCGCTGTTGACTCTGAACTGATGACGCTGACGCGCTTCTTGTGACGCGTCTCGTGGCTGAACTTGACCGTCCCCTCGCTCGTCGCGAAGAGGGTGTAGTCGCGGCCCATGCCAACGTTTTCCCCCGGGTTGAATGTGCTCCCCCGCTGGCGAACGATGATCGTCCCGGAGTGTACCTGCTGGCCGTCGCCGCGCTTCACGCCAAGGCGCTGCCCCGCGGAGTCGCGACCATTGCGGCTGGAGCTGCCCGCCTTCTTGTGTGCCATCGCTCGCTACTCCTCTGCCTTGGGCTTGGCCTTCGTCGCCCGGCGCGCCTTCGGCTTCTCAGCCGCCTTCTCCGCCTTCGGCTGGGCCGCCGCCGCCTTTTCCGCCTTCGGCTCGGCAGCCGCCACCTTCTTCGTCCGTGGCCTGGCCGTGCGCGTCGCCGCCTTCTTCTCCGCCTTGACAGGCGCCTCGTCCGCGGCCTCGCTTGCGTCAGCCTTCGCCTTCGCCGTCTGCCGCCTGGCCGCCGTCGGGTTGATCGTGTCGATCCGGACGCGGGTCATGTGCTGGCGGTGCCCCGTCCGTCGACGATACTTGACCTTCTGCTTGAACTTGAAGATGACCAGCTTCGGCCCAAGCGCCTCGCCCAGGACCGTCGCGCTCACCGAGGCGCCGGCCACGGTTGGCGTCCCGATCGTGACGTCGTCCCCGTCGCCGATGAGCAGGACGCGGTCGAAGGTCACCTGCGCGCCGGGCTCGCCGGGCACACCGTCAAGACGCTCGAGCATGAGCGTGCTGCCGGCCTCGACCCGATATTGCTTTCCGCCGCTGCTGAGGACGGCGTACATGATCATCTCCGGAGACTCTGAAATGGATGCCTTCGAATCGACGGGCCACGCTCCGAACCAACGCACGGCGAAGCGCTAGACGATGCGCCCGCGGGACGGAAAGTCTACCGGGCGATCGGGGGGGTGTCAACGAAGAGGAGGCGCGTTCGGACCGCCGGGCCCGCTCGCACGGGCAGGTCGAGCGCCCCCACGACGTCCTCCGGCCTGCCCGCCCCACTCGCGTCGAGCCGGAGAACCAGCCGCAGCCTGCCGCGATGCGCCTCTTCGTCGACCTCCAGCACCTCGGCGTCCTCGAGGAGCGGGCGAAGATCCCGCGGCCCGGCATCGGCCCGTCGCTCGCTCTCGCCTCGCCGACGCATCCCGGGGAGCTGCGGCGCCGCCAGGAGCCTGACGATCGCTCCGCGCAACGCGTCGCTGGTCAGTTCCGGCCCGTCGTGGACCTCGACCTCGTACTCGGCGGCGCGCAGCTGGGATGCAGCCGACGGAAAGCCATGCCAGACCTCGCGCGCGTCGATCACCTCGATCCCCTCGGGGAGCAGCTCAGCGGCCGCCTGGATCTTGTCGAGCGGCACCAGGTCGTCGAAATACGCATCCAGCACCTCCCCCCGCAGCTCGATCCCGACCGGCAGGTTGGCGGCGAACTTGAGCCTCGGTCGTGGATGCTGCGCGTTCGACGTCGCCAGCGGCAGGCCAGCTTCCCGGAACGCGCGCTCGAACTCGGTAAGCAGCTCTGCCTGCCGAATCCACAGAGCGGGGTGCCGGCGACTGAAGAGAATCTGCCAGCGCTGGCGAGGCTGGTCGGTGTTTCGGGTGGCCATCGGTCTACCGATGGTACCCCGCGATCAGAAGGTCGGCTTCCAAGAGTGGACCCGGACCGACTGGAGGAGCCCCATCCCGAAAAGCAGCGAGATCATCGAGGACCCGCCATAGGTGATGAAGGGGAGCGGGATGCCGGTCACCGGCATGATCCCCGTCACCATCCCGATGTTCACCGTGATCTGGAACAGGAGCAGGCTCCCGAGGCCGGTGGCGATATTCGCCCCGAACGGATCGCGCGCCCCCCACCCCACGCTGACCACGCGCCAGATCAGCAGGGCGAACAGCGCCAGCAGGATCATTCCACCGATGTAGCCCAGCTCCTCGGCGACCACGGTGAAGATGAAGTCGGTGGACTGCACCGGCAGGAAGCCGAGCTGGTTCTGGCGGCCAGCGGTCAACCCCTGTCCCAGCAGGCCGCCGGATCCCACCGCATTCAGCGCCTGGACCACCTGGTAGCAGGCACCCTGCGGATCGGCCGACGGGTCGAGGAAGCAGAAGAGCCGCTGCCGCTGGTAATCCTCCAGGGCGGTTACGGCGATCGGCGCCACCGCCACGGTCGCCCCGCCGAGGAGCGACAGCCAGCCGATCCCGGCACCGCTCATGAAGAGCATTCCGAGCAGGATCGCCACGAATACCATGGCCGTCCCGAGGTCTGGCTGTCGATAGACGAGGAAGGTAGGCAGCGCCACCAGCAGCCCCGCGCCGACGATGGTGCTCAGGCGCCCGATTCGCTCGCGTCGCGATGCGAGGAAGGCAGCCAGGACCACGACCATCAGCACCTTGCTGATCTCGCTGAACTGGAAGTCGACGCCGGCCACGCTGATCGACATCTGCGCCCCGAACAGGTTCCTCCCGATCACCACGGTGGCAAGCAGCAGGCCCAGCACAACCAGGTAGATGGGCGTCGCGAAGGTCTGCAGCCAGTGGTAGTCGATGCTGGCCGCAACGAAGAACAGCGTGAGGCCGATGCTCGTCCAGATCAGCGTCTTGACCGTCTGGGAGAGGCCGCTGTCGCCTCCGATCGCCTGATAGTTGGCCGAATAGCCCATCACCATCCCGAATCCAACCAACAGAAGCAGGTAGAGGAGCAGCTGCCAATCAAAAGCCCGCCACCGCCGAGCGGTGCGTGCCTCAACAAAGGTTGCCGTCGTGCTCACGAATCAGTTCGCATTGACCTGGAACTCGCGTCGCAGATCCTGGTCGAGGTTGAAGTACTCCTGCAGGAAGTACTTGACGACCTCGAGGGAGACGTTCCCGCGGACCACCGCGGAATAGGTGAACGTCACGATCGCGAGCTCCGCGTCCGTCGTCCCCGCCTGCGACGGGACGTACGCCACGAACCACGAATGGAACGGGAGAACCCCCTGGCTCGTCGGCGTGCCGAACTCGGCGGTGCCCGTCTTCCCAGAGAGCGCGCCTGGAACGCGCAATGCGCCGATGTTCGTTGCGTGCCCGCTGGTGATCACCTCGCGAGCGCCAATCCGCATGGTGCGCAGGTCCCCGGGGCTGGCGTTCAGCCTCCGGATCAGCTCCGGTGCGTACTTGCGAGTGAGGTTGCCCTCTCCGTCCGCCTCGCCGCGCACGATCATCGGGCGCATCAGGTGTCCGCCGTTGGCCACGGCCGCATAGGCATTCAGGAGCTGCAGCGGTGTGACCGCGATCGCGTTCTGCCCAATGCCCGCCTGCGCCAGTTCGCCGGTGAAGACGTCCTGGCGGCCCTGCGCATGGGCCCACGCCTTGCTGACGACCGTGCCCGCGGCCTCGGTCGGGAGCCGCACCCCACTCTTCTCCCCGAAGCCGAGCTCCTGAGCCCATCCTCCCAGCCGATCCACCCCGAGCGCCACCGCCATCTGGTAGAAGAAGGTGTCGGAGCTCTTGGCGTATGCGTCGACGATGCTCAGCGGACCAAATCCCTGGTGGTTCCAGTCAAAGAGGCACTGCCCGGCGGAAGCGTCCGGGATCTGATAGCAGCCGTAGGTGGGCCAGCGCTGCGCGATCGTGGTGACCCCCTCGTCGAGCGCCGCCAGCCCGGTGACCAGCTTGAATGTCGACCCGGGCGGATAGATATCCGCGATCGCATGGTTGCGCAGCGGCCTGGTGGGATCGTCCAGGTACGCGGCGTAGTCCGCGGCCGAGATCCCTGCGGCAAACTTGTCGTTGTCATACGTCGGCAGCGAGACCATCGCCAGGATCTCGCCTGTCTGCGGATTCATCACGATGGTAACGCCCTGGGCGACCCCAGCGGCCTCCAGGCCCCATTTCAGGGTCTCCGTCGCGATGCGCTGTGTCCTGGCATCGATCGTCAGCATCAGATTCGCGCCGGGCACCGGGTCAATGAGCCGTTCGAGCACCTTGACCGGCTGCCCGCCTGCATCGCGCTCGATCAGCTCACTGCCATACGTCCCCCGCAGCTCCTTCTCAAAGCTCGCCTCGACGCCGTCGCGGCCGGTGACATCGTCGCGCAGATATCCGACCGCCGAACGGTCTTCGAATTCGGCCTGTGAAATCGGCCCGGTGTAGCCGACCAGGTGCGCCAGCAGCTCGCCGCTCCGCGCACCAGTCTCGTCGAGGTACTCCCGCCGTGCCTCGGCTCCCACGCTGATCCCCGGAAGCTGCTCCTCTTCCTCGGCGATCAGCAACGCTGCCTCCCGGCCGATCCCCGTGGCCAGCGGGACGAGCTCGAACGGAGACCCACGGAATGCGGCCAGCCGATCGAGCAGCGAGCCCAGCGCGACCCCCGACAGGCGGGCGGCCTGTGCGAGCACCGCATTCCGCGCCGATTTCGTCGCAGGCAGGTCCGCTGGGCGCCCATACAGCGTCCAGGCCGGGATGTTGACGGCGATCGGCCGGCCCTGACGGTCGAATATCAGCCCGCGCGGGGCGGGAATCGGCATCTCGATGGTTCGTGCCGCAGCCGCCTGTGCCGCGTACAGGGCGCCGTCGACCACCTGCAGCTGGAAGAGTCGCCCTGCGAGGATGCCGAACAGCAGCACAGCGATGACGGTGGCCGCGACGAAGCGGGCGCGCGAGGGGCGGGCGGTTGTGGTGCCCTCTAGGTCGGACATCTGGCGCTCACCAGGCCCCTGACTCGGTGGCACCCGCTCGCGCGAGCGGCATCCGCATCGGGATCAGCACGATCGCAGCGATCGCGGTGTTCAGCAGGGCGGCCACGATGACTCGCTGGATCGGGAACCCGCCGGCGAGCGGCACCTCGACCATCTGCAGGATCCCTAGGGTGATGAGGTCGACCACGACCGAGCCGATCAGGACCGACGCAAGCGGGTATCCCCATGACAGGCGCCCGAAAAGGCGCTCCCCACCGGCGACCGCCGCCGAGACCAGGAGCAGTGCAAGCGGAACGCTGCCGAGCGGCTGGCGAATCAGCAGATTGGCGGTCAGGCCGCCCACGAGTGCCCACGCCACGCCTGGTCCGAACCCGCTCAGCACGGTCACCAGCACCACCGCGACAAGGATGAGATTCGGATGGACGTCGCCGATCACGAGGACGGGAGCCACTGCGGCGTGCAGGATCCCGATCAGTACTGCGATGAGGAGAGTGGCGTAGCTGATCTGCGTTCCTTGACCGGCTCGACGGTTGCTGGAGCTCCACGGGCGGTGCACCGAGTATACCGATGCGGTTGCCTGGCAGGGCCGATGGCTGCCTGTTTCACGTGAAACTTTCGAGGTCCGGTAACGTTGCGATAAGCCCTTCGATAAGGGTCTCGACTGCTAGAATGAGGCAGCCCATTTCGAACTCGCAGCGGAGTGCCCGTGCTCAGGGTCACGGCCTGTACCAACCAGAAGGGCGGCGTTGGCAAGACGACCACAGTCGTCAACTTGGCGGCGTATCTGGCCCTCTCCGGAACCTCGACCCTGGTCATCGACCTCGACCCGCAGGGCAACGCAACGAGCGGCCTCGGGGTCGACCGGAGGTCGATCGATCGGTCGGTATACGACGCGCTCATCAACGGGGTCCCGATCAGCGAGCTGGTGGTCAAAACATCGGTCCCCGGTCTCGACCTTGTGCCTGCTGCGCTGGCCCTGTCGGGAGCGGAGATCGAGTTGGTTGGCGTGCCGGCCCGGGAGCATCGGCTCTCGGCCAGCCTGGCGGACCTGGGAGAACGATATGACAGGGTGCTCATCGACTGCCCGCCCTCGCTCGGGCTGCTGACGGTGAACGCGCTGACGGCGGCGGATGGGGTCCTGATCCCGATCCAGACGGAGTACTACGCGCTTGAGGGATTGAGCCAGTTGGTGAATACGATCCGCATGGTCCGCGAGGCGCTGAACCCGCGCCTCGAGATCGATGGCGTGTTGCTGACGATGTATGACGGCCGGACGAGGCTGTCGATCCAGGTCGCGGCTGAGGTGCGTCGCCACCTCGACGGCGCGGTGTATGACACGGTGGTGCCTCGCAGCATCCGGCTCTCAGAGGCGCCGAGCCATGGCGTGCCGATTGCCATCTACGACCCGACCTCCCGGGGTGCCGAGGCCTACGGGCGGCTGGCGGCCGAGGTGACGGCGCGTGGCTAAGACCTTTGGCTTGGGGCGAGGGCTGGATGCCCTGATTCCACGTGCAGTGCCGGCCTCGGATGTGCCCCAGCTTCCCATCGAGCGGATTGCGCGGAACCCGCGCCAGCCTCGCAACTACTTCGACGACGCGGAGACGGCGGAGCTCGCGGCCTCGATCGAGCTGCATGGCGTGCTCCAGCCGGTAGTGGTGCGCGCGACGGCCGATGGAGGCTATGAGCTGATCGCCGGCGAGCGGCGCTTGCGCGCTGCCCGCATCGCTGGCCTCACGCACATCCCCGCCGTGGTGAGAGAGTCCGCCGACGGAGAGCAGCTGGAGCTGGCCCTGGTGGAGAACCTCCAGCGCCAAGACCTCAACGCGATCGAGGAGGCTGCCGCCTATCGGGAGCTGATCGATCGGTTCGCACTCTCGCACGAGGAGGTAGCACGCAGGGTCGGGAAAAGCCGTGTCGCGATCAGCAATGCGCTCCGGCTGCTCGACCTCACCACGGAGACTCGAGAAGCGATCGCCGATGGGCGCATCACCGAGGGCCACGGTCGGGCGCTCGCGGCGCTCACCGTCCCCGAGCTCCAGCGAGCGGCACTCCTGATCGTGATCGAGCGGCATCTCTCCGTGCGCCAGACGGAGGAGCTCGTGCGCCGGAAGCGCGACTCGACCGGGTCGAGGCAACGGGGGCCCATCTCGGGCGACCTCGCGGACCTCGAGGCGCAGCTTCGCGGCCTGCTCGCAACCAGGGTGGGGATCGTCCGCACGCGTCGCGGAGGCCGCCTGGTGATCGACTTCTACTCTGACGAGGAGCTCGACCGCCTCCACGCGATCATCGCCCGTGGCGTCGCCGGAGGTGCCGCATGACCGCCCAGCCTGAGCGCCGGCCGCGGCGCAGCAAGGCGAGTTCCGAGTACACGGCCGCCAACATCCAGGTCCTGGAGGGACTCACCGCCGTCCGGAAGCGCCCGGGGATGTACATCGGCTCGACCGATCAGCGCGGCCTGCACCAGCTCGTGTGGGAGGTGGTGGACAACAGCATCGACGAGGCGATGGCAAACGTCGCCACGCGCATCGACGTGACGATCCACGGCGACGGCCGAGTGGAGGTCGTGGACGACGGTCGAGGCATCCCCGTCGGGAAGCACACCTCCGGCAAGGACGCCCTGGAGGTGGTGCACACGGTCCTCCATGCCGGCGGCAAGTTCGGTGGGGGAGGCTACAAGGTCTCGGGCGGACTGCACGGGGTCGGCGTCAGCGTGGTCAACGCCCTCTCGGTCGCGATGCACGTTGAAGTGCTGCGCGACGGCAAGCGCTGGACCCAGGAGTACAGCCGTGGCAAGCCAAAGGGTCCGGTCCGGCAGCAGGGCGGCTCCGCCGAAGCCAACCGGGGCCTCGTCACCGCCAAGGAGCGCAAGCACGGCACGCGCACCTTCTTCCAGCCGGATCCCGAGATCTTCGAGGACCTCGACTTCAATTGGGATCTCATCGCCACGCGGCTACGGGAATCCGCCTACCTGAACAAGGGGCTCTGGATCTGCCTGCGCGACGAGCGAGCCGATCGCGAGAAGAACTTCTACTTCGAAGGTGGTGTGACCAGCTTCGTGCGTCACCTCAATCGGCGCCGCGACGTGCTCAACCAGCGACCGATCCACGTCGAGCGCATGGTGGGCACCACAAGCGTCGAGGTCGCCCTCCAGTACAACGACGGCTTCGCCGAGAACGTGCTGGCCTTCGCAAACAACATCCACACGGTCGACGGCGGCACGCACGTGACCGGCTTCCGAGCGGCGCTCACCTCCTCGCTCAACGACTGGGCGCACAAGGCCGGCGTCCTCTCCGAGAAGGATGCCAACCTGAGCGGGGACGACGTCCGCGAGGGCCTCACCGCGGTCATCAGCGTGAAGCTGACCGATCCGCAGTTCGAGGGTCAGACCAAGGCGAAGCTCGGAAACGCCGACGTCAAGGGCGCCGTGCAGGCGGCCGTGACCGACGGGATCATCCAGCATCTCGAGGAGAACCCAGCTGACGGTCGACGGATTATCGAGAAATCGGTCACCGCCGCCCGTGCAAGGGAGGCGGCGCGCAAGGCCCGTGATCTCGTCATCCGGAAGGGTGCCCTCGACGGGATGGCGCTCCCGGGCAAGCTCGCCGACTGCCAGGAGCGAGATCCCGCGCGGAGCGAGCTGTACATCGTCGAGGGCGACTCGGCGGGTGGGTCTGCCAAGCAGGGGCGTGACCGCCGGACGCAGGCGGTGCTGCCGCTGCGCGGCAAGCTGCTGAACGTCGAGAAGGCACGTCTGGATCGGGTCCTGTCGAGCGAGAACATCCGTCCCCTGATCATCGCGCTCGGGGCGGGAATCGGCGACCAGTTCGACATCGCCAAGCTGCGCTATCACAAGATCTGCCTCCTCTCGGACGCGGACGTCGACGGCGCCCACATCAGCACGCTCCTGCTCACCTTCTTCTTCCGGCACATGCCGGACGTGATCGAGCAGGGCTACCTGTACCTCTGCCAGCCCCCGCTGTACCGCGTGAGCACCGGCAAGGTGACGCGCTATGCCAAGGACGAGAAGTCGCGCGACCAGGCCCTCAAGGACCTCTCGCGCGAAGGGAAGACCAAGAACATCAGCGTCCAGCGCTTCAAGGGGCTCGGCGAGATGAACCCCGAGCAGCTGTGGGAAACCACCATGAACCCGGACACCCGCACGCTGCTGCAGATCAGCGTGCGAGAGGCAGCCGATGCGGACGAGGTGTTCAGCACGCTCATGGGCGAGCGTGTCGAGCCTCGCCGCGACTTCATTCGCGGTGAAGCGCGCAAGGTCCGCAACCTGGACTTCTAGACGGAGCCGATGCCAACCATGCCAAGCCGACACGTTGCCGACATCCGCCAGGTAGAGGGAAAGACCGGCCGCAAGCTCGAGGACTGGTGCGCCCTGCTCGAGGCGAACGGCGTTGGGGAGCGGCGCGATGCCGTCAACTTCCTGCGGGACGGGTATGCCGTCAGCCACGCATTCGCGCTCGCAATCGCGGCCCACTGCCTCCGCCCGTCGCGAACCGACGAGTTCGGCGCCGACGGCTTCTGGGACGATGAGGATGACCGCTGGTGAGCACGGCCAGCGGTAAGGCGGCAACGATCGGCAACAGCCGGCTGATCGAGGGGGCCGACGGACGGCGCTATGCGTTCGCCGATCACAATTGCTTCGCCTGCGGCGGGACGAATCCGATCGGCATGCACCTGGCGATCGAGCTCGGCGAGGGGACGGCCAGCACGACGTGGGTGCCCGGCGCGAACTACGTGGGTTGGGAGGAGAAGGTGCATGGCGGCCTGCTCGCAACCCTGCTCGACGAGGTGATGGCCTGGGCGCCGTCCAGCTTCGACTCGTGGGCCGTGACGGCCGAGATCTCCGTCCGCTACCGGTCACCGGCGAATCCCGGCGAGGCGCTGACCGCGCGCGGCTGGGTCACCGAGCGACGCCGCCGGATCTACCAGGTGAGCGGTGAGGTTCGCGGATCCGACGGCCGCCTGATCGCCGAGGGCCAGGGGCGGTTCCTCGGAGCGAGCCCGTCGGTGAAGGCCGAGCTCAAGGCCCGGTACGGCATGCCGGCCGACGTGAGGGCGGCCGGGGCCCGCCGCGAATGAATACAGCGACAAACGCGACAAGCGAACAGGAGTAAGAGCCGGACCGATGGATTCAGACCGAATCGACGCCGTCAGACGCGTCTCGATCGAGGACGAGATGCGATCGGCCTACATCGACTACGCGATGAGCGTGATCGTGGCGCGAGCCCTGCCCGATGTTCGGGACGGGCTCAAGCCCGTGCATCGCCGAATCCTGTACACGATGCACGAGATGGGCCTTCGCTCGACGTCGTCGTATCGCAAGTGCGCCGGCGTGGTCGGTGACGCGCTCGCCAAGTACCACCCGCACGGTGACGTGGCGCTGTACGACGCGCTGGTGCGCATGGCGCAGGACTTCAGCCTTCGATACCCGCTGGTAGACGGGCAGGGCAACTTCGGCTCGATCGATGGGGATCCGGCGGCCGCCTACCGCTACACCGAGGCGCGCCTGACGGCGATCAGCGACGAGATGCTGGCGGACATCGAGAAGGAGACCGTCGACTTCGTCGACAACTACGACGGCCGCCTCCGCGAGCCGACCGTCCTTCCCGCTCGGCTGCCCAACCTGCTCATCAACGGCAGCTCCGGGATCGCGGTGGGGATGGCGACCAACATCCCGCCGCACAACCTGACCGAGATCTGCCAGGCGGCGATCGCGCTCATTGACAACCCCGACATGACGGTCGATGACCTGTGCGAGATCGTGACCGGGCCGGACTTCCCAACCGGCGGCACGATCTTCCGGGTAGAGGATCAGCGCAACAGCATCACCGGCGAGAAGGAGCGGGTCGACGTGATCCGCCACATGTACGCCACCGGGCGTGGGCGGGTCGTGATTCGCGGTCAGGTCGCCTTCGAGGAGGATGCCCGAGGTCGGATCTCGGTGATCATCACGGAGCTCCCATATCAGGTCAACAAGACGACGCTCATCGAGAAGATGGCCGAGCTGGTCGGTGGCAAGCGAATCACAGACGTAAGCGACATTCGCGACGAAAGCGACAGGACCGGGATGCGGATCGTGGTGGAGATCAAGCGCGATGGATCCCCACACACCGTGATGCAGCAGCTCTTCAAGCACACGGCGCTGCAGAGCAGCTTCAGCGCCAACATGCTCGCACTCGTGGACGGGCAGCCACAGACGCTCGGCCTGAAGCGGATGCTCGAGCACTACATCACCTGGCGGCGCGAGATCATCCGGCGGCGAACCGAGTTCGATCTTGCCAGGGCCCGAGAGCGAGCGCACATCCTCGAGGGGCTGAAGATCGCGCTCGACAACCTCGACGAGGTGATCAAGACGATCCGGGCCTCAGCGGACACCGACGCGGCGCGCGCCGCGCTGGTGAAGCGATTCAAGCTCAGCGAGGCCCAGGCCAATGCCATCCTGGAGATGCAGCTGCGGAGGCTCGCCGCACTCGAGCGCAAGAAGATCGAGGACGAGTACGAGGGCGTCATCCGGCTGATCGCCGAGCTGGAGGACCTATTGGCCAACCCGCGCAAGGTCCTGACCGCCATCCGCGACGAGCTGAACGAGCTGATCCGCAGGTATGGAAACGACCGCAAGACCCGGATCGAGTCGGATGCCAACCGGGAGCTGACCGCCGAGGACCTGGTGGCCGCGGAGGACGTCGTCGTCACGCTCTCCCAGCGCGGCTACATCAAGCGCCAGCAGATCGGCACCTTCCGCCCCCAAAGACGTGGCGGCAAGGGCAAGCTGGCCATGATCACGCGCGAAGAGGACGCGGTGAGACACCTCATGGTCGCGAACACGCACGACAACATCCTGTTCTTCACCAACCGCGGCCGCGTCTTCATCACCAAGGTGCACACCCTCCCCGAGGCCAGCCGCCAGGCGAAGGGCCTTCCGATCATCAACCTCCCGGGCGTGATGGTGGACCAGGGCGAGTACGTGAGCGCCTTCATCACCATCCCTCAGTTCGAGGCCGACCACTACATGGCGATGGCGACCCGCGGCGGGATGATCAAGAAGACCTCACTTGCGGAGTACGCCAAGATCCGCAGCAACGGGCTGATCGCCATCAGCCTGGTCGAGGGGGACGAGCTGCGGTGGGTCGGCCTCACCGATGGGCAGAACGACATCATCCTCGCCACCCGCAACGGACAGGCAGCCCGCTTCCACGAGACGGAGGTCAGGCCGATGGGCCGGGACACGCGTGGCGTGACAGGGATCCGGCTGCGCCCCGACGACGAGGTGGTTGGGATGGAGGTGGTGGCGCCCTCTGCTGAGCTGTTGGTCGTCACCGAGGGAGGCTATGGGAAGCGCACCGTGCTCGATGACTTCCCGGTCAAGCACCGCGCCACCGGTGGCGTGATCGCGAACTCGCTGAACGCCGAGACGGGCAAGGTGGCTGCAGTCCGCGTCGTGGGCCGCGACGACGAGGAGCTGATGCTGATCACCGAGGAGGGGACGATCCTGCGCACCGAGGTCAGCAGCGTGAATCGGTACCGCCGTGCGTCGCGAGGGGTGACCGTCATGAAGCCCGGCGAAGGGGACCGGATCGTCTCGATCGCGGTCTTCGTGGACGATCGGCCGCCGATCGTCGAGGACGACGCGGAAACCGAGGGCTGAGAACAGCCGCGGAGCGACTAGAATCGGCTTCGGGAGACCAACCGCACCGGAGATCCGCGTGTACGCCGACGAGTTCAGCATCTACGCCGGCAACGCCAACAGGCCGCTCGCCGAGCAGATCTGCCGGTACCTCCGCACGGAGCTGGGCAAGGCCGAGGTCTTCAAGTTCGCCAACGACAACATCTTCGTGCGGGTCATGGAGAACGTTCGCGAGCAGGACGTCTTCCTGGTGCAGCCGACCTCGCGGCCGGTCAACGACTCCGTCATGGAGCTGCTGATCATGATCGACGCCTTCAAGCGGGCCAGCGCAGGGCGAATCACGGCGGTGATGCCGTACTACGCCTACGGGCGCTCCGACAAGAAGGACCAGCCGCGAGTCCCGATCACCGCTCGACTCGTCGCCGACATGCTGACCGTGGCCGGGGCGGATCGCGTGCTGACGATGGACCTCCACCAGGGCCAGATCCAGGGCTTCTTCAGCATCCCCGTCGATGAGCTGACCGCCGTCAACATCCTGTCGCGCTACATCCGCGACAAGAACCTTGACGACATCGTGGTCGTCAGCGAGCTGGGCTTCGCCAAGAAGGCACGCAACTTCGCCGAGATCCTCGAGGCGCCGCTCGCCATCGTCGAGAAGCGCCGCGTAGGCAACGAGGACAAGACGGAGCTGATGAACATCATCGGCGAGGTGTCCGGCAAGACGGCCGTCATCATCGACGACGAGATCGACACGGCTGGCTCGCTGCTCGAAGCGGTCGCTTCCCTGGTGTCGGAGGGAGCCGTCGCCATCTACTCGTGCGCGACCCATGGCGTCTTCTCGAACAGCTCACTGGAGCTCATCGAGGCCAGCCCACTGACCGAGGTGATCGTCACCGATACGATCCCGCTCCCGGCCGACGCGAACCGCGACAAGGTCACCGTCCTGTCGATCGCGCCGCTCTTCGGGGAGGCCATCAAGCGCATCCACCGAGGTGAGAGCGTGGGCGCCCTCTTCTCGTCCGAGGTGCAGCTGGTCGAGGAGATGACCTTCTGGGGCAGCCATGCGGCGGACGAGGAAGCGGACGATCCGCCGGCGGCCGCCGCCGAGGGCTGACCGCCGATCGGGGCTCTTCGGTCCATCCGGATATACTCGAACTCTGAGATGCTGAAGTTCCTTTCCCGGCTGACGGACTCGAATGAACGCGAGGTCCGTCGCTTCGAACCGACCGTTGCCCGCATCAACGAGCTCGAGCTGGAGTACGCCGCACTCACCGACACCGACCTGCGAGGCAAGACCGAGCTCTTCCGCGTCAGGCTGCGCGATTCCCTGGGCGATCTGCTGATCCCGATCGAGCAGCGCGCGCTGACGCCCGAGCAGGCTGCAGAGTCGGAGCTGGTGGCGTCCGATCCGATGCGGATCAGCGAGGAGCGCAAGGAGCAGCACAAGCGCGAGCGCGCCCAGATCGACGCCGCGCTCGACGAGATCCTGCCCGAGGCCTTCGCTGCCGTCCGCGAGGCGATGCGGCGGGCCCTGGCCAAGCGCCATTACGACGTCCAGCTGGTTGGAGGGATGGTGCTCCACACCGGCGCAATCGCCGAGATGAAGACGGGCGAGGGAAAGACCTTCGTTGCGCCGCTGGCCGCCTACCTCAACGGCCTGACCGGGCGCGGCGTCCACGTCATCACGGTCAACGACTACCTCGCCAAGCGAGACGCGCAATGGATCGGCCAGGTCTTCTGGCGGCTGGGGATGAGCGTCGGCTCCATCCAGCACGAAGCCGCATACGTGGTCGACCCCGACTTCCCCCAGACCGATGAGCACCTGCGAGCCCTGCGGCCGGTCGCCCGCGCCGAGGCCTACGCGGCGGACGTGACCTACGGCACCAACAACGAGTTCGGGTTCGACTACCTGCGCGACAACCTCGTCATCGACCTCGGGCAGCGCGTCCAGCGTGGCCACTTCTTCGCGATCGTGGACGAGGTCGACAACATCCTCATCGACGAGGCGCGGACGCCGCTGATCATCTCCGGGGCGGCCGAGGAATCGGCCGACAAGTACGTCCAGTTCGCCAGGCTGGTGCCCCGCCTCAAGGCTGAGGAGGACTACATCCTCGACGAGAAGTTCCGCCAGGTGGCGATCACCGAGGCCGGGACCGACAAGATGGAGCGCTGGCTGGGGGTCGAGAACCTGTTCGACGACGACTTCAGCATGGCGCGACACCTCGAGCAGGCCCTCAAGGCGGAGGCGCTCTACAAGCGCGACCGCGACTACGTGGTCAAGGACGACGAGGTGGTGATCGTCGACGAGTTCACCGGTCGCCTGATGCCGGGCCGCCGCTGGAGCGAGGGGCTGCACCAGGCGGTCGAGGCCAAGGAGGGGGTGAAGATCCAGAACGAGTCGCGCACCCTGGCCACCATCACCTTCCAGAACTACTTCCGCATGTACGACAAGCTGGCCGGCATGACCGGCACCGCCGAGACCGAGGCGGAGGAGTTCCACAAGATCTACGACCTCGAGGTGGTTGCTGTCCCGACCAACCAGCCGATGATCCGGGACGACTTCGCGGACCTCGTGTTCGCCAGCCAGAAGGGCAAGTGGGCCTCCGTCGTCGACGAGATCGTCGAGGAGCACGAGCGAGGACGTCCGGTCCTGGTGGGCACCATCAGCGTCGAGGTGAGCGAGATGCTCGGCGAGATGCTGAAGCGGCGCGGCATCAAGCACAGCGTCCTCAACGCCAAGTTCCACGAGAAGGAGGCCGAGATCGTCGCCCAGGCCGGGCGGAGCGACAGTGTCACGATTGCCACCAACATGGCAGGCCGTGGCACCGACATCCTGCTCGGTGGGAACCCCGAGATGCTCGCGGCCGACCTCCTCCACAAGAAGGGCACGAATGTGCTGGAAGCGTCGCCCGAGCAGTACGCCGCCGCGCTGGCCGAGGCCGATCGCCTCTGCGCCGAGGATCGGGACCGCGTGATCGCTGCCGGCGGCCTGCATATCGTTGGGACCGAACGCCACGAGGCGCGACGCATTGACAACCAGCTGCGCGGCCGCGCCGGCCGCCAGGGCGACCCGGGGAGCACCCGCTTCTACCTGTCGCTCGAGGATGACCTGATGCGGCGCTTCGCCAGCGACCGCGTCCAGTCGATCATGCGCACCCTCGGCTTCAACGACGAGACCGCGCTCGAGTCTCGCATGGTGAGCAAGACGATCGAGGGGGCCCAGACGCGGGTGGAGGGCTTCAACTTCGACACGCGCAAGCACGTCGTGGAGTACGACGACGTGATCAACCGCCAGCGCGAGACGATCTACCACGAGCGGGAGCGGATCCTCCGCTCCGACACGCTGGCGCCGACAGTGCTGGCCATGCTCGAGGAGGAGATCCGGGCGCTCGTCATCGAGCACACCGCCGGCGAGTTCGCTGCCGAATGGAATCGCGAAGGCCTCAAGGCTCAGCTCACTGCCATGGTGCCGACCCTCGACCCCGCGGCGCTGACGGCGATCGACGATCTCGTCGAGGCGGACCAGGTCGCACTGCTCCTGGTCGAGCTGGTGGAGGACGCGTACCAGCGCAAGCGCACCGAGGTCGGCGAGGAGGGAATGCTCGTCCTCGAGCGGGTCGTCCTGCTGCGCGTCATCGACTCGCTGTGGGTGGAGCACCTGACGGCGGTCGACGACATGCGGCGCGGGATCGGCCTGCGCGCGTACAGCCAGCGCGATCCCCTCAACGAGTTCAAGGTCGAGGCCTATCGGATGTTCGATGAGCTGAAGTCGACGATCCGCCACGACATCACGCACACCGTATTCCGCGTGACCCTTACCCGCGAGGCGCCGCAGCACCGCCACGAGCAGCGGATGATCGAGAGCCGGCCGGACGTGACCGGCGCGGCGGTGGCAGCCGGCGCCGCGACCGCTGCCGTAGGCGGGGGCACCGGGTCGGGCTCAGGCCCCCAGGCGGCCAAGGCCGGCCCGAAGGTCGGCCGCAATGACCCCTGCTGGTGCGGATCCGGGAAGAAGTACAAGCGCTGCCACGGAGCGTGAACCCTGACTAGGGGGTTGGCGAACCGAGACAGACCGGGTACCATTGGTGCTCAGGATCGCGAGGCCTCATGACCTCGCGATTCCTCGCAAGAGGAGGGCTACGTGAAGCAGCTGACCACCCCTCGTCGAGGCTCCGAGACCCTCACCTCCACCCCTCCGACGACCGAGCTGCCGCTGGTCACCCGCTTCCGAGACCCCTCCCTCCCCTACGAAGACCTCATCGTCTGCGAGCGCGACTGCATGCGCTGCAGCTACGCCATGACCCTCGACTGCGACGGCAACTGCGGCTCGTGCCCGCGGCAGGACTACTGCCCCTGCGTTAATCCGGCGAGAGTGCGCAGCAAGAGCGCCCGGTTGACGGAGATGGAGCTTCCCATGGTGTCGGCCCTTGGACGCAATTAAGGACGAGGCGCTCCGGCTGGCGCGCCTCGTGGCCGACACGGCGGTGCGCCTTTGACTTGCCCGGCAAGGAGCGTGAGCTCGCGGAGCTGACCTCGCGATCCTCTGAACCCGGGTTCTGGGACGATCCCGCTGCAGCCCAGGCGGTGCTGCGCCGTGCCGATGAGCTGCGCGAGGAGATCGAGGCCTGGCAGGAGCTGGGCGCCCGTGCCGGCGCCCTTGCCGAGATGGCGGAGCTGGCGGCGCAGGAGCCCGATGGAGGGGCCGAGCTGGCCGCCGACCTGCAACGGGACCTGGCCACCCTCAGTGCGGACTGGAACCGGATGGAGGCTCGGCTGCTCCTATCGGAACCGTATGACGAGCGGCCGGCGATCGTATCGGTCCATGCCGGCGCCGGCGGCACGGAGAGCCAGGACTGGGCGGAGATGCTGCTGCGCATGTACCTGCGCTGGGCGGAGCGAAACCGCTACCGGACCGAGATCCTCGACCAGACCGAGGGCGAGGAGGCGGGCTTGAAGAGCGTCACGGTCGCGATCGACGGTCGCTGGGCCTACGGTCGCCTGCGGAGCGAGCGGGGGGTGCATCGGCTCGTGCGGATCAGCCCTTTCGACTCGCAGAACCGCCGCCACACCAGCTTCGCGCTGGTGGAGGTGATGCCCGAGGTCCCGGAGGATGCGGCCATCGAGATCGACGAGCGCGACCTGAAGGTCGACACCTATCGCGCCTCCGGCGCCGGCGGGCAGCACGTCAACAAGACCGACTCGGCGGTGCGCCTCACCCACCTCCCGACCGGGATCGTGGTCACCTGCCAGAACGAGCGGAGCCAGATCCAGAATCGCGAACGGGCGATGGCGGTGCTGCGGGCCAAGCTCGTCGAACGCGCAGAAGAGGAGCGCGAGGCGGAGATGGCGCGCCTGCGGGGCGAGCACGTCGAAGCTGGCTGGGGGAACCAGATCCGCAGCTACGTGCTGCAGCCGTACACCATGGTCAAGGACCTGCGCACCGGCGTCGAGACATCGAATCCCAGCGCGGTGCTGGACGGCGACCTGGACGCCTTCATCGAGGGGTACCTGCGTTCCCGGATCGGCGAGGCGGCGACGACATGACCGACACGCTGCAGCGCCCCTACGTGGCGCGCCCGGAGGCGGTCGATCCGGTGATCAGCATGGTCGACGTCGGCATGACCTACCCCAACGGCAAGGTCGCCCTGGTCGACGTGAACGTCAGCATCCCCGAGGGCGACTTCGTCTTCCTGGTCGGCCCGTCGGGCGCCGGCAAGAGCACCTTCATCCGGCTCCTCATTCGCGAGCAGCTGCCCACCACCGGCCGGGTGGTGGTGGCGGGCCGCGACCTGTCGACGATGCGGCGCGGCCAGGTCCCGTCGCTTCGGCGCCGGATCGGAATCGTCTTCCAGGACTTCCGCCTGCTGCCCGCCAAGACGGTGTACGAGAACGTCGCGTTTGCCCTGGAAGTAACCGGGGCGACGAACGGCGAGATCCGGCGCCGGGTGCCACGGCTGCTGAACCTCGTAGGCCTGCACGAGCACGACGACCACCTACCGGCCCAGCTCTCCGGCGGCGAGCAGCAGCGCACCGCGATTGCGCGGGCGCTGGTCCACGACCCGGCGATGCTGATCGCAGACGAGCCGACCGGCAACCTCGATCCCGTCACGAGCTGGGACCTGATCCAGCTCCTGATCCAGATCAACGCGATGGGCACCACTGTCCTGATGGCGACCCATAACCAGGAGATCGTCAACGCCATGCGACGGCGCGTGCTGGCGCTCGAACACGGCACCCTGGTCCGCGACGAGTCCAGCGCGGCGTACGAGCGCGAGTACTAGCCGATGCGACCCTTCCGCTTCATCGCCTTCGCGGTGGTCCGCGCCTGGCAGGGGTTCTGGCGCAACGCGATGATGAGCCTCGCCGCGACCTCCACCGTGGTGCTGATGCTCGTGCTCCTCTCCGGGCTCCTCATCGTGCTGGCCGGCCTGGACAGCGGCCTGCATTACATCGAGAGCAAGGTCGGCGTCACCGCCCGCCTCCAGGACAGTCTGCCGCAGCCCCAGCTCGACACGCTGTTGGCCGATATCCGTGCGCTGCCGGGCGTGAGCAGGGCCGACTACATCAGCCCCGACGATGCGCTCAATCGCCTGAAGGAGTTCTACCAGGAGCAGGGGCAGACGCTCGATCTGGGTGGCGCCCCGATCAGCCTGTACGCAAGCGTCGAGATCTCGCTGACGGATCCCAACTTCGCCGAGTCCGTTCAGAGCGCGCTGGGCGAACGACCCGAGGTCGAGCGCATCACCACACGGCAGGTCGACTACGCGAAGCTGCTCTCGATCGTTGGCTACGTCCGCACGGTCGGGTTCATCGCCCTCGCGCTGGTGGGCCTCACGGTCCTGTTCATGATCGTGAACATGATCCGGATCGCCGTGTACAGCCGCAGCGGCGAGATCGAGATCATGCGACTGGTGGGAGCCAGCGACTCGTTCATCCGTTGGCCGTTCATCCTCGAGGGGATCCTGTGCGGAGTCATCGGCGCCGTCGTCACCATCATCCTGGTGGCGGTTGCCTGGGAGCCGATCAAGCCGATCATGGTGCGGGTCTTCCAGATGCCGACAGCCGTCAGCACGGACTTCCTGGCCGTCCTGTCGGCGGTCATCCTGGGCGTGGGCCTGGGAGTGGGCGCCGTGGGCAGCTGGATCAGCGTCCGCGCCAACCTTTCGTCGGCGACATGACACGACGGCGGTAAGCGAAACGTAATGGAGGCGTAACCGGGCGGCCTCAGCCCCGGTGCTACACTCCGCCGCCGATGAGCGACCAGAACCCAGCCCCGCTGCCCACCACACCGCCCGAGCGCCCGGTCGTCCGACGGTCGTCCCCGGTCACGTGGGTCGTCTCGCTGGTCCTCGCCAGCGTGCTCGGCTCACTCCTCTTCGCGGGTGGCTACCTCGCCGCCGGTGGGGCCAGCCGGGATGGCAGCTGCGCAGCCCCGACCGAGGCCTTCGCGGCCCTGTGCGAGGCATACGACAAGCTCAAGCAGCAATACGTCGACAAGCTGGACGACACCCAGCTGGCCGAGGGTGCCATTCGGGGACTCTTCGAATACGGAGTCAAGGATCCGTTCAGCGGCTACATGTCCCCCGACGAGTACCAGCGCGCGCTCGGTTCGCTCTCGGGCGAGTTCACCGGGATCGGGGCTGAGATGGCTGTCAAGAACACCGAGAACCCCGAGGACCTTGCCGCTTGCCCGCAGCTGTCGGAGATCTGCACCCTGGTGGTCGTCGCGCCGCTGGCCGACTCCCCGGCCGAGGCCGCGGGACTGGAGTCCGGCGACGTCGTGCTGGCGGTGGATGGCGAGACGGTCAATGGGTCGACGCTGCAGGACGAGGCCGGCAAGCTTCGCGGCGAGCCGGGGACCAAGGTCACGCTGACGGTCCGCCGCGGTGAGCGCACCTTCGACCTGACGATCACCAGGGCAAAGATCGTCCAGCGCGAAGTGACCAGCAGGATGCTCGATGGCAAGATCGGCTACATCGCGCTCCACGGCTTCAGCCAGAAGAGTGCGGATGAGTTCAGGACGTCGCTCCAGGCGCTTCTCGACGACGGCGCCGTCTCGATCATCTTCGACCTGCGGCACAACCACGGTGGCTACATCGACGCGGCGCAGAAGATCGCTTCGGAGTTCATCGGCTCAGGCCTGATCTTCAGCCAGGAGTCGTCCGGCGGGGAGAAGAAGCCCTGGGAGGCGACCGGCAACGGGCTCGCCACCGACCCGAAGCTGCCGCTTGCCGTCCTCGTGAATGGCGGCAGCGCATCGGCCTCCGAGATCGTGGCTGCTGCTCTCAAGGAGACTGGCCGCGGAGTGATCATCGGCCAGCCGACCTACGGCAAGAACACGGTCCAGGTATGGACGGAGCTGGTCGACCAGAGCGGCGTTCGGATCACCATTTCGCGCTGGTTCACGCCGAAGCACAACTCGGTCGCGCCCGACGGCGTGCAGCCCGACATCACGATCGAGGTTCCGGACGGGACGCCACCGGACCAGGATCCGGTTCTCGACCGGGCCATCACGGAGCTGACTGCTCCCGCGGCATTGATCCCCTGGCGGGCAGCTGCGTAGCGGGCATTGCAGAGCGGCGGAGCGACTGCTAGCATCCCGCCCAACGAAAGGAGGTGGTGTGCAGTGAGTAGTTCCTGTCACGCCACCACCGAGGCGGTGCGCTAGCACCCCTTCGTGTGGTAGCGACGAGAGAGCCGGCCGATACGGTCGGCTCTTTCCTTTCTCCCCCTCACGCAGGTTCCGATGCCCGATAAGACCGTTGCCGTCAACCGCCGCGCCCGCCATGAGTACGCCGTCGAGGAGACGCTCGAGGCCGGCATCGCGCTGACCGGAACCGAGATCAAGTCGATCCGTGCCGGCCGCGTCAACCTCGCCGAGGCCTACGCGCGGATCGAACGGGGAGAGGCGTGGCTCATCGGCGCGCACATTGCCCCGTATGAGCAGGGGAATCGCAACAACCACGAGCCGACGCGGACCCGGAAGCTCCTGCTGCATCGCGACCAGATCGCGGAGCTCGTCGGACAGACAAAGGCCAAGGGGTTCACCCTCGTCCCGCTCAAGCTGTACATCCGGAATGGGATGGCGAAGCTCGAGATCGGCGTGGCGCGGGGCAAGAAGGCCTATGACAAGCGCCGCACCATCGCCGAGCGTGATGCCCGACGCGAGCTCGAGCGATCGACCAAGGAGCGCGTGCGCCTGTAGCGCCGATCGGGCTCGCGGCAGGGCCGTGCTACCATGAAGCCTCGATCGGTCCGTGGGGATGTCAGGTTTCGACAGGGCTCAGGGACCGGGAACTGCAGGTCGAGGTCGCCCGCATGGCCTCGTAAAACCGCGGGCAGCCAGTAACTGGCACTAACAGTTACGCTCTCGCCGCCTAAGTAGCGACGAGCGCCGACACGGCCCTCTCTCGCCGGGCCGGGAAGGCGTCATAAGGCGAGATGCGGCGCCGCCGACTCCGGTGAGTGGCGTCAAAGGGCCGAAAGGCCAGCCGGATAGCGAGCGGAGCACCCCGCCGGTCGGGGGCCCGCAGGCGAATCTCGAAATAGGCCGGAAATATCTGTAGTACGTTCCCGGCGACTCGGTTCTGGACGGGGAGTTCGATTCTCCCCCATCTCCACCAACCCACCCTTCCATGGTCCATTTGGCGTGCTACCGTGCCTGCGCGCGGCCCGCCCACGTCCCCTGACTAGGCCGCCGATGAATGAGGGATGGCTCTGATGGACCTCTCCAAGCTCAGCGCATCGGAAAGACTCGCTGTCTACGGGGCCATAGCCACAGTCTTCGGCGGTGTGATTGCGGCAGCCAGCTACCCCGGGCATTGGGCGTGACCTGGCTCGGCGCCATCCTCGGCCTCGCCATGCTGGCGCTGATCTTCCTGCCGCAGATGTCGCCGGGCACGACGCTGCCTGGGAAGAAGGGAACCCTGATGGTGCTGGTGGGCGGACTGGCAGCCCTTCTCATGGTCTACATCTTCCTCACGACCATCGCCTTCACCTTCGAGGGCTTTGACCTCCAGTCGGCACTCTTCCTGGTCGCGGTGGCCGGCGCCGTGTTCATGGGCTGGGCCGGCTGGCAGGCCTTCCAGGGGGAGGGCGGCAAGCTGCAGATGGGCACCCCCGGGGCTCCGTCTCCCCCACCAGGCGCGCCGACGCCTCCACCGGTTGACGCACCGGCGACCGCGCCATCGATCAGCGTGCCACCGCCTGAGGCCAGCGCGAACGGGGACCACGACCAGCCCTGATCGGCCTATGAAGGCGTCCCTGCCTGTGCTAAGGTCCCGCCCATGCGGCACGCCCAGCGCGCTCCACGCATCGTCGCCGCGATGACAAAGGGAGGCGTTTGATTCAGATGGACTTTTCCAAGCTCAATTCGAACGAGAAGCTGGCGGTCTACGGTGCAGTCGCGGCCATCGTTGGTGCGCTGCTGAGCTTCGGCGGCGGGGGCACGTTCACCCTGCTGACTGGCGTGGCGATGCTCATCATCGTCTTCCTGCCGCAGTTCTCACCGACCACCACGCTCCCTGGATCGAAGGGAAGCCTGATGCTGATCGTCGGTGGGATCGCCGGGATTGCGGCGCTCCTGTCGCTGCTCGCGATCCTCACGGTGCTCGGGGCGTTCGCCCTGTACGGCGGCCTGTGGTTCGTCGGCCTCCTGCTCAGCACCGCCGGTGGCCTGCTGATGGGCTGGGCCAGCTGGAAGGAGTTCCAGGCGGAGGGCGGCAAGTTCAACCTGGGCACCGCGAGCAACGCCCCTCCCGCATCAACGGCTCCCCCTGCGGCGCCGCCTGCCTCGTCAGCCCCACCGGCCGAGCCGATGTCGCGGCCGATCGACGACCCGATGGCCGAGCCTGTGTCGCGGCCCGTTGACGAGCCGATGCGCCCAATGGGTGGTGCGAACGACCCGGAGGACGAACCGCCGGCCTAGGCGCCGGCGACCATCTCGCGAGCCTTCATCGACAGGAGCTCAACCGCGTCGACGGAGTCGATTCGGGGTGACCTCGCTGCCTCCAGCTTCTCGGCCACGGCATCTCCGGCGAGCCCGTCGTCGATGGCGTCCATCGCCTCGCCGAGCAACGCGCGCCTAACTGGATCCACCTCTGCACGGACGAGGTGGCTCACCAGGGCGGACAGATCCGACTGCGTGGCCTCGAAGTCAGGCGGTCCCCCCTCGAGCGCCCCTGCAAAGTGGGCGATGGCGAGCGCCAGGGTCAGGTCCGCATCGGCACCTGAATCAAGCACGCCGTCGGCGGTTCCCAGCACCATGCGACAGGCTCCCGCCCGGTAGCCGAAGCCGATCCACGGACCGCCGTCCCCGAGGCGGCCCACGGCCCGGGTTGCATCAAGCGGCGCCGTTGCGCGCTCCATGAGCGATCGGTCCGGCTATTCGACCTTGGTGGCAGGCAGGATCACGATCCGCCGGTTGGGCTCGACACCCACGCTCTGGGTGCGAACCTTGTCGTTCTCGACCAGCGCGATGTGCACGATGCGGCGTTCGATCGCGGGCATCGGCTCCAGCTGGATGATCTTGCCCGTCTGCAGGACCCGCTTGGCCGCCCGATCCGCGACGTCGCGAAGCTGCTCTTCGCGGCGGCCGCGGTAGTTCTCGACGTCCACCGCGATGCGGTGATACTCGCCTTCCTTCTTGGCCACGATCAGGTTGACGATGTGCTGCAGGCTGGCCAGCTTCTCGCCGCGCCTGCCGATCAGCACGCCCAGGTCCGACCCACGCACGTTGAGGCGGGCCGTCTCCCCGCCGGCCGCGATCTCGACGGTGCCGGGGACCTCCATCAGTCGCAGCAGCTCCTCGAGGACTCCCTTTGCCTCCTGGAGGGTGCCGCGCTCCTTATCGGTGAGCTCCTCGAGCGGCTTGCCGGGGATGAATGGCGCGGGCTCGCGCGGAGGCCTGTCCTCGCGTGGCTCGCGAGGTTCGCGCGGGGGACGGTCACGGAAGGGGCGGTCGCCGCGCCCGCCGCGTGCGTCGCGATCCGAGCGCCCGCGCCCGCCG
>JACDEL010000079.1 GCA_013816405.1 Chloroflexota bacterium
CTGACGGGCATCGCCCGCCAGTACGGGTCGACGATCCCCGCCATCGTCAAGGCGAACGCCATACGTAACCCCTCCCTCGTGCGGGTCGGCCAGCGGCTGACCATCCCGGGTGCGGCCACAGCTCCTGCAGCGAAACCCCCAACGCCCGCCGCTCAGGCTGCCGCCCCCAGGATTCACGTCGTGGCCCGTGGCGAGACGCTGACGGGCATCGCCCGCCAGTACGGGTCGACGATCCCCGCCATCGTCAAGGCGAACGCCATACGTAACCCCTCCCTCGTGCGGGTCGGCCAGCGGCTGACCATCCCGGGTGCGGCCGCCGCTCCGACCGACAGGATGCCGTCCACCATCTCGTCCCTGATGGCAGCCCGCTCAGAGATTCGAGCCATCCTCCGGGCCGAGGCGAAGTCGCAGGGCGTGCCGGTCGCCCTTGCGCTGGCCGTGGCGTGGCAGGAGTCGGGCTGGCGGCCCAACGTCGTCAGTCGTGCCGGCGCGATCGGAGTCATGCAGCTCACCCCGGCGACCGCCGACTGGGTCGCCACCACCATACTCGGGCATCGGATCGACCTGCGTGACGCCCGCTCCAACGTGCAGGCCGGCGTCGCCCTCCTGCGCCATTACCTCGACCGATACCACGGTGACCGGAGGCTCGCGCTGGCCGCGTACTACCAGGGCCAGACCGCTGCCGACCGCTTTGGCGTGTACCGGATCACGCGGCCGTATATTGCCTCGATCCTGGCGGTGGAAAAGCTCCTCGGCAGCTGAGAGGTCTGGCTCACCAAGCATCGATGCCCCGCTGATGGCTGAGACGCCATTGACCCAGTCCCTCGGGACGCATCGCCACCAGATCAATGCGAAGCCCGTTGTCGGACGAGAACGACGCCTCTGCACAGTAGCGACCCAGAGCAGCCCGCAGGCGCCCGAGGCGCTGCTGGTTGATGGTCTCGATCGGACTGCCGGCTCGACCCGTACGGCGCGCCTTCACCTCGATCCCGACCAGGACACGGTCGGGATCCCGCGCGACGAGGTCGAGCTCGCCCTCACGGCAACGCCACCGGCGCGCGAGGATCGTCCAGCCGCGCGCCTCAAGCCAGGCTGCGGTCGCCTCTTCGGCACGTTCACCGAGCTCGTGCCGCGGATCGGGCACCGGGTTCGCTCCTCGACGGGAGGCAAGCAGCGATGGTTCGCCTACTCCCCGGGATCCACCTGCTCATCGGTCAGGACGACCCCGTCCAGCAGCATCTCGAGCGAGAGCTGCTCGCCGGCAAGCATGAGGCGCAACGGCGCAAACGAGCGGCGATGCCATTCACACGGGCCCTCGTTGATCAGCGCCTCGACGTGGCGTCGCGTGCCGTAGCCCTTGTTGCGGGCGAAACCGTAGGCCGGGTAGCGATCGTCGAACTCGTCGCAGATCCGATCGCGCGTCACCTTGGCGACGATGCTGGCGGCAGCGATCGAGGCGCTGATCGCATCGCCATCGATGATCGGTCGTTGTGGCAGATCCACCTCCCGCAGGCTCAGCGCATCGATCACGAGATGATCCGGAACCGGACTCATGTGCCCGAGTGCCTGCCGCATGGCGAGCTTGGTGGCCTGCAGGATGTTGATGCGGTCGATCACCTCGACCTCCATGCAACCGACGCCAACCCCTTCCGCCCGGTCCAGGATCAGCTCGTAGAGCGCCTCACGCCGAGCTCGGCTGAGCACCTTGCTGTCGCGCAGGCCCTTGATCCGATGTCGATCCGGGAGGACGACCGCCGCGGCCACCACCGGTCCGGCCAGTGACCCGCGGCCCACCTCGTCGATCCCGGCGATGCGGCGAAATCCGGCGCGGCGCAGCTCGCGTTCGTGTCGCATGTGGGCGTCACGGGGAGGAGATGCGGGCCGCTTCGCGCGGCGCGTTGATGTGTGGAAGAGGCCCGCCACCGGCTCAGCGGCCGGGTCGGCGCTCGCGCAGGGTGGCTGACTTTCCGACCCGACCGCGCAGGAAGTAGAGCTGGGCACGGCGAGCCACGCCGTGTCGTACGATCTCGATCTTCTCGACCCGCGGCGCATGCACCATGAAGGTGCGTTCGACGCCGACCCCGGACGCGATCCGGCGCACCGTCACGCGCTGGTTCAGACCACCCCCACGCAGCCGCATGACCGTTCCCTCGAAGATCTGGATTCGCTCGCGGCTCCCTTCGACGACCTTGACCGACACCTTGACGGTGTCGCCAGATGCGATCGCGGGGACGTCGCTGCGGAGCTGCTCGCGCTCGAGCTCCTTGATCGGATCCATCCTGCGGGAGACCTCGTTATCGCGGCATTACCCGCGGATTATCGGCTACGGTGGTGCGCCTGCATCGGCGCGAACGTGACAAACGCGACCGACCAGCGGCCGCGACCGGCGGAGTATAGCAGCGGCCCTCGAGGGGCGACAAGGCCGCTCAGGCCGGTGGATCCTCCTCCCCGGAAAGAAGGCGCAGGTCCGCCCGATCCTGATCCGTGAGCGGCGCCGTCGCCAGCAGGTCGGGACGGCGGGCGAGCGTGCGGCGCAGTGCCTCGACCCGTCGCCAGCGAGCAACCTCGCCGTGATGCCCTGAGAGCAAGACCGGCGGGACCGATGCATCCCGAAACTGCTCCGGCCGGGTGTAATGGGGCCCTTCGAGGAGGCCGTCCGCGAACGAGTCCGACTCGTGGGAATCCGCCTCGATGACGCCGGGGACCAGCCGACCGAGGGCATCGATGAGGACCAGGGCCGGCAGCTCGCCGCCGGTCAACACGTAGTCGCCGATGCTCAACTCGCGGTCGGCAAGGGCACGGGCGCGCTCGTCAATCCCCTCGTACCGACCACATACGAGAACCAGGTGACCGGCCGCGGCGAGCTCGCGCGCGAGCGGATCGGTGAGTCGCTCCCCGGCCGGGTCGAGCAGGATCACCTGGGTGCCATCCGCGCGCAGTGGCTCGATGGCCGCGAACAGGGGCTCGGGGCGCATCACCATCCCCGCTCCCCCGCCATAGGGAGCGTCGTCGACGACGCGGTGGCGCCCGATGCCGTGCGCGCGAAGGTCGTGCACCATCACTGACAGGATGCCCCGCTCGACCGCCCGACCGATCACCGAGGTGTGCAGCGGCGCGTCGAACAGCTCGGGGAAGAGCGTGACGACGTCGATCTGGAGCAGTGCGCCGGACGGTTCGCTGCCCATCGGTCAGACCTCCTCCGCCTCGTACCGAACGACCATCCGCCCGGACCCGAGGTCGATCGATCGCACCACATCTCGCAGCGCGGGCACGAGGAGCTCCCCTCCGGATCCCTCGATGCGGTACACCTCGTTCTCGCCGGCCCTGAAGATCTCGACCACGTGGCCCAGTTCGGTTCCCGCCTCGTCGACGGCCGCCAGGCCGACCAGCTGATGCCAGTAATAGGTGTCCGGTGGCAGGACCTCCGCCGGTGCCTCGAGATAGCGGCCGGCGAGCCGCTCGGCACCGGTGCGATCCGAGATCCCCTCGAGGCGGAGCACCGGCACACGCCCGCCCCATCCAGCCTCCAGGATCGTTCGCGAGGCGGTCTCGTCTTCGATCCAGATCGACTCGCCAGCGGACAGGCGCTCGGGATGGTCGGTGAGGGCTTCGATGCGCAGCGAGCCAGCGAGGCCCTTGGCGCCGAGCACGCGAGCGACCGCGAGGCGCTCAGTCGTTGCCGACGATCTCCAGCTCCACGTGGCGCCCATCGCGAGCGCCCATCACCCGCAGCAGGCTGCGAATCGCATTCGCGATCCTCCCGTCGCGGCCGATGATGCGGCCCATGTCGCCTTCGCCCACCTTGAGGGTCAGGGTGACCTCGTCATCGGCTTCGCTAATCTCGACGACGACGGCGTCGGGATCGTCGACGAGGGAGCGAGCGACGTACTCGAGAAAGGCCTTCACTTTTTGGCCTCGCCCGTTTCATCGGGCTCAGCGGCAGGAGCCTCGTCAGCCACAGGAGCCTGGTCAGCCACAGGAGCCGCCCCAGCCGCGGGAGCATCCTCGGCCGCGGGAGCCTCGTCAGCCACAGGAGCCGCCCCAGCCGCGGGAGCATCCTCGGCCGCGGGAGCCTCGTCAGCCACAGGAGCCTCGTCAGCCACCGGAGCCGCCCCAGCCGCGGCCGCAGCGGCCACCTTCTTGCGCGAGCGCTTCGGTTTTGGTGCCGGCGATTCGGACGCGGGCGCTCCAGCGGCCGACGGCGCGCTGCCATTCAGCTTGATCAGCTTCGCCACCGTGTCAGAGGGCAGGGCCCCCTTGCCGACCCAGGCAGCCAGCCGCTCGGCGTCGATCTTGACGGTGGCCGGCTCGGTCAGCGGGTCGTAATAGCCAAGGATCTCCAGCGCGCGGCCATCGCGCGGTCGACGGCTGTCGATGACCACCACCCGATAGCTCGGCCGCTTGGTGGCTCCCACGCGGGAGAGCCGAATGCGTACTGCCAAAGGTTCTCTACCTCTCTCCTGTTGTGACGGCAGCCGGCTGCCGCTTCGAAGTGTCTGATCTCATCTGACGGTCAGCAGGCCGTTGATTTCCAGCCGATCGTCGGTGGCGGTTGCGATGATTGCAAGCTCGCCGATCTGGTGGAGGATATCGCGAAGTTCGCTTCCGGGGTCGAAGATGCCGGCCAGTCCATCGACCAGGGTCGGAATGTCGGCCCACAATTCGTTGCCGGCGTGCGCGCCCGTGAGCTCAAACGGCTCCTTGTAACGATCGTCGCTCGCGAGCGTCTCGCTGGCGGCGTGTGCCTCGAGACCTGCCGCGACGTCGGCCGCATCGAGGCCCAGGATGACGACGCCATCCTGGAGCGCGTAAGCCACGGTGCCGATCTGCGGGACCGCAACGCTGGTGAGCGTGGTGCCCGCCAGGCGGCGGGTGGTCACCCTCGACCCACGATCGGCCAGCCCGGATCGCACCCGATCCAGGGACTCCTGGGCGGCGGCGGCGTCCGACGGACGGAGGAAGACCTGCCCGTGGAAGCCGTCGGCATCGAGGCTCTGCAGTGCCACCGCCCCCTCGCCGTCGAAGAGCGGCAGCAGGTCGCGGTTGAAGTTTATCCCGAGTCCGAGAGCGGCGATGGCGCGGAGCTGGTTCAGCGCGTCGAGCGCGGGAGCGAAGGCGGAGTTGCCAGCCAGGCTCGCCTCCAGGTCCTCGAAGCTCTGCGCGGCGCCGAAGAGGACAATTTCGGCGCCCGTGGTGCGTGGCATCCACCCCGCGAGCGTCGACGACTGCGTGCCCAGCGCGAATGCGGCACGCGCCTCGTTGCTGGCGTCGCCGGCCCGGAACGGCGCCGTGCCATCCAGGTGCAGGCCGTCGGCATCGGCAGTCAGCGCCAGGGCTGCAGTCCCAAAGCCACCAAGCTGTTGCCCGTCTGGTAGCCTCGCGGCCCGCGGCAGGTCGACGTAGACGGAGGCCACGTGATCGCTTGCGACGGTTCGCATCGCGGCAGTGAACGTTGTGGAGTCGGCCAGGGACGGGGCGACGTCCGCATCCGCCTCAACGGCGGCCCGGAGCCGCTCCGGCGTGTTGGCCACGACCAGCAGGTCGTCGAACATGGCATAGCTCATCGTGTCGCTCGTCATCAGCTCCCGACCGCGGAGCGTCTCCTGCGTGAAGCTGATGTCCGTCGACCCGAACAGGCTCGGCAGAGCCGTGCGCGCCGACGCGGTGTCCTTCACCGCAGCAAGCACCAGCACACTCGGCGGCGAGCCGCCCGCGCCGGGCGCGACCGCGAGTGCGATCTGCGCACCCAGCCATGGGCGGACATCGGCCGTGTAGTCGATTCCGATCTGGCCCAGCAGCCGCCCGGCAACCTCGTCGATCTTGCTCTCCAGGGTCGCCGCATCCCCGAATCCCTTGATGCGACCGATGAGCCCAAACAGGTTGATCTGCTGTCCCGCCGATGGCTGGAGGTAGGCATTCACATAGAGCGCCGTGTCGGCCGGTGCCGCCCGCGCGGCGCGATCCGCGAGGGCTGAGAACAGGAGCAGGTAGCCAACCACCACGGCCCCACCGAGCGCAACGAACAATGCGGTGACCGCGACGACGACCCGCCGCATGCCGGCTAGCCGCCCAGGATGCTGCGCAGCCCGGCCCCGGTCCCCGGGAGGCGACCTGATCCGAGCTGGCGCATCAGCCGCTGCATCTCCCCGAATTGCTTGAGCAGCCGATTCACGTCGGCGGGGGTCGTTCCACTGCCAGTCGCGATCCGGCGACGGCGACTGGCCTTGATCAGCTCGGGATGGCGACGCTCTCCCGGCGTCATCGAGTCGATGATTGCCTCGATTCGCTTGAGCTGACCGTCGTCGACTGCCTGCTGGGCGGCACCCGCCAGCTGGCTCGCGCCGGGGATCATGCCGACCAGCTGCCCGATCGGCCCCATCTTCTTCACCTGTGCCAGCTGTGAGCGGAAGTCGTCGAGCGTGAAGCGAGACTCCATCAGGCGCTGCGCGACCCGCTCGGCCTCCTGCTGGTCGACCGTCTCCTGCGCCCGCTCGACGAGGGACAGGATGTCTCCCATCCCCAGGATCCGCTGGGCGAGTCGGTCCGGGTGGAACGGCTCCAGGCCATCGGTCCGCTCCCCGGTGCCGATGTAGGCGATCGGGAGGCCGGTGACGCTCCGGATGCTGAGGGCCGCACCGCCGCGCGCGTCGCTATCCATCTTGGTCAGCACCAGGGCGGTCAGCGGCAAGCGATGATGGAACGCCTCGGCCACCTTGACAGCGTCCTGGCCGGTCATCGCGTCGACCACCAGCAGCGTCTCCGAGGGCGTCACCGCGCCGGCCACGCGCACCAGCTCGTCCATCATCGGCTCGTCCACGTGCAGCCGCCCGGCCGTGTCGAGCAGGACGACGTCCAGGCTTCGCTGGCGGGCCTGCTCCATCGCGGAGCGGGCGATCTCCAGCGCCGGCGTCCCTGCCGGACGGGTGTGGACCTCCACGCCGATCTGGTCACCCAGCGAGACGAGCTGGTCCACGGCGGCGGGCCGGTAGACGTCGGCCGCGACGAGGAGGGGCTTGTGCCCGTCGCGACGGAGGCGCACCGCCAACTTTGCCGCGGTCGTGGTCTTACCCGATCCCTGCAGGCCCACGAGCATGATCAGGCTTGGGCTGCGATCGAGCGTGAGCACGTGGCGCTCGCCGCCAAGCACCTCCACCAGCTGGTCGTGGACCGCCTTGACCACCTGCTGACCCGGATTCACGCCGGTGAGCACATCCGCTCCCAGCGCGTGTTCGCGGACCTTCGCCACGAACTCCTTGACGACACGGAAGTTGACGTCCGCCTCGAGCAGCGCGAGACGGATCTCGCGAAGTGCGACATCGAGGTCGGCCTCGGTGATCTTGGCCTTGCCGCGCAGGCGATCGACGACGCCCTGCAACCGTGCGGAGAGCGATTCGAACATGCAGGAACCGATTCGGGGTCCGTGTCGCGATCAGCCGGCGGCCGCGCGAGACGGCTGCCCATTCTAGGCGGGTCGTCCCCCAGCGGCAATCATCGTCGGGGGTGGCGATCAGGCCGCCAGCAGCCACTCCACGTAGGCTTCTGGATCGAACGGGGCGAGCGAGTCGAGCTCCTCGCCGACCCCCGCGAAGACAATCGGCAGCTCGAGCCGATCGGCAATGGCGACCGCGACGCCACCCTTGGACGTGCCGTCAAGCTTGGTCAGGACGATCCCGGTAACCCCAGCTTCGCGCCTGAACGCCTCCGCCTGGGAGAGGCCGTTCTGACCGGTGGTGGCGTCGAGCACGAGGAGGACGTGCCCCGGTTGGCCAGGCTGGCGCCGTTCGATCACCCGCCGGATCTTGGCGAGCTCCGCCATGAGCTGGGTCTTGTTCTGCAGCCTGCCCGCGGTGTCGACGATGACCACCTCGATGCCCCCCGACTCGGCGGTCGCCACTGCGTCGAATGCCACGGCTCCGGGATCGGCGCCCGGGCGCTGCGCGATCACGGGGACCCCAACCCGCTCGCCCCACAGACGGAGCTGCTCGATTGCCGCCGCCCGGAACGTATCGGCCGCGGCGAGGACTACGCTGTGGCCGTCGCGCACGAATCGAGCCGCTAGCTTGGCGATCGTCGTCGTCTTGCCCGATCCGTTGACTCCTACCACCAGGATCACGGCCGGGGCCGGGCCCAGCTCGAACTTGCCGCAACCCACGCGATCGAGGCGCAACCGGATCTCGTCCGCCAGGGCTGCCCGCACGGTCTCTCCGCTTGCCGACGCTCCGACCCGCTCCTGGGTGGCGGCGATGAGCGCCCCGGTCGTGTCCGCGCCGATGTCGGCCGCGATCAGCGCCTCCTCCAACTCGTCCCAGGTGGCTTCGACCACACGGTCCAGACCCAGCAGGCCGCGGAGCCGGCCGCCCAGGCCACCGGGCCGTGGCCGCAGGCCGAGGCCCGTCGGCTCACGCCGCGGCCGCGCC
>JACDEL010000031.1 GCA_013816405.1 Chloroflexota bacterium
CGCGGGAGTTCGCTCGGCGTGGCGATACGCTTGCGCTGATCGGCGTTGGAGCAGTCGCGGTGGCGGCGATCTCGTATGCGGTCGGGGCCTCCGTCTCCAAGGCCACCGTGCACGGGACTCCGCGCAACGTGGTGGCGGCCGGCAACCTCAGCTTCGGCGCCGTCTACCTCTGGGCCTTCGTGCTGGCCGGCGGGGCCGATCCGGCGCTCCCGCGCGAGGGCGATAGCATCCTGGCGGTGCTGTGGCTGGGCCTGCTCGGCTCGTTCTTCGCCTTCATGCTCCTCTACTACCTGATCTCGCACCTCGATGCGACGGTGGCCACGATGGTCACCTACCTCTTCCCGGTGGTCGGGGTGACGCTGGGGGTCGTGTTTCTCAGCGAGCTCCTCGACCTGCGCCTCGTGATCGGAAGCGCCATGGTCCTTGGTGGGATCGTGATGGCGAGCCTTCGCTATGATCAGGTCGTGGGATTGGTCACCGGCTCGAGAGGCCGCCGATGAGCGGCTTCGACGAAGGGCCGCGCTGGCCGGACCAGGAGCCGCCTGCCGAGCCGTGGCGACCTCGCTGGTACGACCCGAACGAGCCGGCGCAGCCGGCCGAGCCAGATGAGCCGGAGCCCACCCCCGAGCCCACCCCGGAGCCGGAACCAGATCCGGAGGCTGAGCCTGAACCGGAACGGGAACCCACCCCTCAACCCGAGCCCGAATACCACCCGGAGCACTACAACCCGGAGCCGGAACCCGAGCCCGATCCGGAACCTGAGCCGGAGCTGAAGCCGGAGCCGCCACCGCCGCCGGAGGCTGAGCCGCCGCCGGAGCGTGAGCCGGAGAGCGACCTCCCCACCCCGGAGACCGAGTCAACGCAGCCGACCACCTCGCTTGGCGACTCTGACGACTGGGACCCCAAGCGCGACGGGGATCGCCGGCGGCCGACCACAGCGGAGCAGGCGGTGCCCTGGCTGATCGGCCTGCTCCTCGCCCTGACCGGGATCGTGGTCGTGCTGATGGCGCTCATCTTCATCGGCCCGGAGGGAGTCTCCGGCCTGCCGAGCCCCTCCGCTTCGGCCTCGGCATCGGTCCAGGCCAGCGCCAGCGGAACCCCGTCCGTTCCCCCGTCGGTCTTGCCGTCGACCGGGCCAACCGCCACGCCGGAGCCGGTCTTCGGGGCGCTGGAGATGACCTACCAGGACCGCGCGACCGGTTCCGCGCCGATCCGCCTCTCGCGGCGCGACTTCTCAACGACCGCCGACCCTGTGGTGCTGCTTCAGGACGCAAAGGGGGTGGGCAAGTACGCGTGGGCGCCGGATGGCCGCCTCGGCGCAGCGATCATCTCAGGGCGGGCGGTCACCGTGGCCGCGGGGCAGGAGCCGCGCACGTTGACGCAGCCGGTCGACGCGATCGTCTTCGCTGACGATTCGTCCACGCTTTACGGCCTGCGGATCACGAAGGCGGGGACGAACGACAAGGCGGAGGTGCTCCGCATCACCGTTGCGACCGGGGCGACCGAGGTCCTGACGACGATCACCTACCCCCACGCCGAGATCATCGCCGACCCCGCGCTGAAGGAGGCCCAGTTCGCCGATAACGGCGGCATCGTGCGGCTGTACGTGACGGTCGACGGCTACCTGGTGGCCTGGATCCTGGGCGAGCCAACCAAGACCTACCGGATCGACCCGGCGGACGGGACCTACACCGTGGTGGGCGCGCAGCCGGTCCTCTGGTCGTCGGACCAGAAGGTGCGCGTGGAGCTGAACGAGAAGCAAGGGACCACCACCCTCACCCTGAAGGGGCATGACGAGGTGGCGGGGGCATCGGTCAAGCTGGTCGGGCTGGTCAGCCACCTGCGCTGGGCGGGCTCGGGCAACGGGATCGTCTTCACGCTCGGCCGTCTCGTTGGCGGCGGGGTGCGTCAGGACCTCTACGTCTGGGACCTGGTCGACGGCAAGGCCCCTGCGCCGCTCACCAGCAATGGCGCCTCGTTCGGCGCCGATTGGCTGGGCGTGCTGCAGAGCTGGGTCCCCTGATGCAGCAGATCATCAACCCGATCGCCGTGGAGCTGGACGACACCGCTCGCCTGATGCGCATCCGCTGGGACGACGGACACCTGGGGGAGTGGCGCTGGGCCACGCTGCGCCGCGCCTGTCCCTGCGCGCTCTGCTCCGGGGAGGGGAACATGCCTGGCATCGTGACCCTCGACATGGTCTTCACCCAGGAGCAGACGACCATGGAACGGGTCAAATGGATCGGCCGATACGCCCTGGCGCCCATCTGGGCCGATGGCCATGACACCGGGCTCTTCACCTACACCAAGCTCCGCGAGCTATGCGAGTGCGAGGAGCATCGGGTGGCGAGCGCATGACGCGGGTGCTCGAGTCCGGATTCACCCTGGCGCTCGGTGGCGGAGGAGGTCGTGGCTGGGCGCACATCGGCGTGGCGCAGGCGTTGGACGAGGCCGGGCTGCACCCGGGCCTGGTCGTGGGCACCAGCATCGGCGCGATCGTGGGAGCGGGGATCGCGGCCGGCCTGGCGCCTCGTGAGATGGAGCGACTGGCGGGGGAGTTCTCCGTCTCGCGCAGCGTGCGGCGTGGCGGGAGGCTCGCACTCTTCGACCCGCGGCCGCTGCTCGAGGGCCTGCGACCGATCGTGGGCGACCCGTTGATCGAGGAGCTGCCGCTGCCCCTGGCGGTTTCCGCATACGACCTGGTCGCGGGGCAGCCGACGGCCATCACCTCGGGCCGGCTGCTCGACGCGCTCGAGCGCAGCATCGCGGTGCCGATCGTCTTCCCGCCGACCGCCCTTGAGGGCAGCGTGTGGTGCGACGCCGGTCCGTGGGAATCGGTGCCGGTCAGCCTCGCCCGGAGCCTCTCCGTAGCGCCGGTGATTGGCGTATGGATCGACATTCCCAAGCCGAGCCTGCTCGCCTCGCCGCCGGTCGCCTCGCTGCTCCGCCGCCTGGGAGGTCGGCTGGGAACGGGGATCCCGTCTGATGAGCTGACCGCCCGCCGTTACGCGGCCCTCCTGGCGACGCGATGGGCAGACCCGGTCCACGTCGAGGCGCCCGACCTGATGATCCGGCCGCGGCTGGGGCTCACCCCCGGCTGGCAGTTCGCCCGGGTTTCACGGATGGTCGAGCTGGGGCATCGCGATGCGCGAGCCGCGCTGCTCGCGGCCGGAGTGGGGGCGCAGCGACATGTCGCTTGACCCGGCGCGAGCCGCCGGCCTCCTGCTGGTCCACGCCCACCCCGACGACGAGTGCTTCGCCACAGGCGGGCTGATCGCTCGCTCCGTTGCCGAGGGGCGTCGGGTTGACCTCGTGGTCTGCACCGGCGGCGAGGAGGGCGAGATCCACGATCCCTCGCTCGACCCGGAAGAGGCCAAGCCACGCATGCGCGAGATCCGCGCCGCGGAGCTGGACTGCTCGGTCGCCGCGTTGCAGGGCAGCGGCCCGGGCGAGCTGCATCTCCATCGGCTCGGCTACCGGGACAGCGGCATGATGGACTCGGAGCCCAACACCCACCGGGAGGCGTTCTGGCAGGCGGACCTCGACGAGGCCACGGGGAAGCTGGCGTCGGTCATTCGCGAGGCCAAGCCGGAGGTGATGGTCACCTACGACGCCAACGGCAACTACGGACACCCCGACCATATCAACGCCCACCGCGTTGCCGTGGCCGGCATGCAGGCCGCGGCCGACCCCTCTCGCTTTACCGATGCCGGGCCGGCCTGGGGGGTCGCCAAGTTCTACGAGATCGCCTTCAACCGGGACCGATGGGCCGCGGTGATCACCGACATGAAGGAGCGCGGCCTCAAGCTGCCCTGGGACTTCGAAGCCAATGACGACCCGGCCAAGGCCGATGGCGAGATAGGCGCCGAGGCAGCGCCGGAGCCCGCCGAGGAGGAGTCGTTCGGCTTGCCCGATGCCGAGATCACCGCCCTACTGGACGTCGGCGCCTGGGCCGACGCAAAGAAGGCCGCGATGGACTGCCACAAGACCCAGCGCCAGGACTTCGGCTGGCTGCTCGACCTGCCGGACGACCTTGCGTCCCGCATCCTCTCCCCGGAAAGCTTCGTGCTGACCCGATGGCCGCACCGCGGCATAACCCCCGGCGTGCGCGAGTCGTCGCTCTTCGAGGGGTAGACGAGCCCTAGCCTGCCTCGCGCTGATCGCGTTCCCACCCAGCGGGACTAACCGGCAACTTCCTGGTCGTCATTGCCCTCTGTTGCCGTCCGTTCCCACCACGTGCAAACCATGGGCAACGAAAGGCCGATTAGGCGCGCAACCGGCGCGATCACACCCATGCTTGCCGCGTAGTCCCGCTGGGTGCAAATCCAGCGGCGAGCCCACGAACGCCACTTCCCAGGGAGGCCGTCGTTCGGTAAGGTCTCCCCCCATGGATCTCGCCCCCGTTGTCTGCTCCAGCTGCGGCACGCCGAACGAGGCCGGCCGCAAGTTTTGCTCCGAGTGCGGTAACGGGCTCGGCGTGGCCTGCTCGGTGTGCGGGACGCTCAACGCGCCGTCGGTCAAGTTCTGCGGCGAATGCGGCTCACGCATGGCCAATGCGGCCGGAGGGGCCGATGCAGCGGCGGCAGCCGCGGGCCCCGAGGCAACTACCGAGCCGAGCGCGGAGCGGCGGCTGGTATCGGTCATGTTCGCGGACCTGGTCGGGTTCACGACCGCTTCGGAGGGGCGTGACGCCGAAGAGACGCGCGAGCTGCTGACCCGCTACTTCGAGATGGCGCGCGCCGCGGTCGAGCGGCACGGCGGGACGCTGGAGAAGTTCATCGGCGACGCCGTGATGGCGGTATGGGGAGCGCCCACCGCCCACGAGGACGATGCCGAACGCGCGGTCCGCGCAGCGATGGAGATCACAGCGGCGGTCCCGAGCCTGGGTGACGAAGCACACCCGATCCAGGCCCGCGCCGGGGTGCTGACGGGAGAAGCGGCCGTGACCCTCGGAGCGAAAGACCAGGGGCTGGTCGCCGGCGATATGGTCAACACCGCGAGCCGGCTCCAATCGGCCGCCGCCCCGGGCACCGTGCTGGTGGGAGAGGCGACCTACCGTGCAGCGTCGAACGCCATCTCCTTCGAGCCCGCCGGCGAGCTGGAACTCAAGGGCAAGGCAAGCACGATCCAGGCCTGGCGCGCGATCGTCGTGGTGGCGCGGCGCGGCGGATCGGGACGGGCCGCCATTCTGGAGCCGCCGTTCGTGGGACGCGAGGACGAGCTGCGCATGCTCAAGGACCTCTTCGACGCCACGGCCAGGGAGCGCAAGTCGCGGCTGGTCAGCGTCATCGGGCAGGCCGGCATCGGCAAGTCAAGGCTCGCCTGGGAGTTCGAGAAGTACCTCGATGGCGTGGTCGACACTGCCTGGTGGCACCAGGGTCGCTCCCCGGCCTACGGGGAGGGGATCAGCTACTGGGCGCTGGTCGAGATGGTGCGGGGGCGCGCTGGCATCGGTGAGGGAGATGATGAGGCCACCATCCGTAGCCGCCTCAACGCCAAACTGGAGGAGTTCGTGCCCGACGCCGGGGAGCGGCGGTGGATCGCGCCGCGGCTGGCCGGGCTGCTGGGGATCGAGCAGCTGCCGGCCGAGAGCCGCGAGGAGCTGTTCGCGGCGTGGCGCACCTTCTTCGAGCGGATGTCCGAGCAGGCTCCGGTGATCCTCGTCTTCACCGACCTGCAATGGGCCGACCAGGGGATGCTCGACTTCGTGGAGAACCTGCTCTCCTGGGCCCGATCGGCACCGATCTTCGTCGTCGCATTGGCGCGTCCCGAGCTTGCCGAGCGGCGGCCCGATTGGGGTAGCGGCGTCCGGACCCTCACTCGCCTCACCCTGGAGCCGCTTGCGGACGCGGAGATCGGCGAGATGCTGGAGGGCCTCGTCCCGGGGCTCCCGCCGGCCGCATTGCGCTCGATCGTCAGCAGGGCCGAGGGGATCCCGCTGTACGCGGTGGAGACGGTGCGGATGCTCCTCGACCGAGAGCTGATCGTTCCGGACGACGGCCGCTATCGTCTTACCGGGGACCTGGCCTCGCTCGGCGTGGCGGAGACGCTCCAGGCTCTCATCGCCAGCCGCCTCGACGCCAACCGGCCGGAGGACCGCGCCCTGCTGCAGGACGCATCGGTCCTTGGGCAGACCTTCACGCTCGACGCGTTGGCCGCCGTCGCCGGTGAGGAGCCGGCCGCCCTCGGGGAGCGGCTCGACCGGCTCGTCCAACGGCAGCTGCTCGCAATCGACCTGGACCCCCGCTCGCCCGAGCGCGGCCAGTACGGGTTCGTGCAGGCGCTCGTGCGCGAAGTTGCGTATGCCTCGCTCGCACGCGCCGACCGGCGGGCCCGCCACCTGGCTGCCGCCCGCCACGTCGAGTCGCTCAGCGTCGACGAGCTGGCCGGCGTACTTGCCAGCCACTACTTCGCGGCGTACCAGGCCTCGAAGGCTGGCGCCGAGGCCGATGCGCTGGCGGCCCAGGCCCGGGTCTCGCTCCAGGCCGCTGCCGAGCGTGCTGCCGCGCTCAACTCCCACCGCCAGGCGCGCGGTTACCTGGAACAGGCGATCACCGTGACCGCCGATCCGGCCGAACAGGCGATCCTCCACCTTCGTGCCACGGAGTCGGGAGAGACCACCTTCGACCTGGATCGTGCCATGGACCATGCCGAGGCTGCGCGTCAGCTGTACCGCTCCATCGGCGACCTGCCCGGCCTGGTGCGAGCCACGACCTGGCTCGGCCGCCACCAGACGTCGGCCAAGGTTGAGCCGCAGGCGATTGCCACACTCGAGGAGGGGCTGCGTGACGCCGAGCCGATCGCCGACTCGCCCGAGGTGGCGGCCCTGCTTGCTGAGCTGTCGCGGGTCTACATGATGACGAACCGCAACGAGGAGGCCATCGCGACCGCGGACCGCTCCCTGGAGCTGTCCGGCCGCCACGCCCTTGTGCTCCCCGTGGTCGAGGCGCTCGTCAACAAGGGGACGGCGCTGGAGAACGCCGGTCGGATCACCGAGGCAGTTGCCACGCTGCGCGGCGCGATCGCCGAGGCGGAACGGCATGGACTTGCCCTCAGCGCATTGAGGGCACGCAACAACCTGCTCGGCGCCATCGTCGTGGACGACCTGAAGGCGACGATGGTCCTCACGAAGGAGGGATACGAGCAGTCGCTCCGACTCGGTCAGACTGGCTTCCTGGAGCAGTTCCTCTTCCTCCTGGCCGGTCACTCCATCCAGATGGGAGACTGGGGCGCGTGGATCCCAGAGATGGACGCCGTCGAGGAGGCCGAGCCACTCCATCCGTTCTACCAGGTCGCCTTCGCCGAGGTGCGCGCCCTCCTGGCCGCGGCTCGCGGCGACCAGCGCGAGGCCGATGCCCAGCGCGCGCGAGCCGCGGCTGCGGTCCCACGGCTCGACAGCGTCCTCGTCACCGCCAGCGAAGCCATGACCGATTCGCGCGTCGCCCTCTACCGCGGCGAATGGCTGCGTTCTGCGCGGCGCGGCCTGGACGGGGCACAGGACCAGAACTTCTCCGATGAGGGCCCGCACGTCGCCGCAATGGCGGCCGTGGCAGGTGGGCTGCCAGAAGAGCTCGCCGTCGCCATCACAGCGCTCGATGCCCGCCAGCGCAGGGGGCGCATGGTGGAAGCCGCCTTCGTTGCCGCCCAGGCCGGCCAGGTGGCGCGGAGCGGCCGGCTCGACGGGGCACGGGCGGGATTCCGTCGTGCGCTCGGCCTCTTCCACGAGGGCGGGGATGTCCTCAGCGAGGCGCTCGTCGGGCTGAACTGGGGCCTGCTGGCCCGGGGACACGACCCGGAGGCGGCCGCGGCGGAGAAGGCGGCAGAGGCCTTCTTCACCGAGCGCGGAGCCGCCCCTATGCTGGCCGACTACCGCGCCGCGTTCGTCCCTCTGGCTGACGCGGCCCCGGTTGCCGCGCTTGCACCGCCCGGTGCGGGCGCCGAGGTCGGGAGCCCCGCCACCAGGCCATGAGCATGGATCTCGCCCCGGTCATCTGCTCGAGCTGCGGCACCGCGAACCAGGCTGGCCGCAAGTTCTGTGCCCAGTGCGGCACGGGGCTTGGGAGGGCCTGCGCGGTGTGCGGAACCCTCAACCCGCCATCGGACAGGTTCTGCGGCGAGTGCGGCTCAGCGTTGGCCGACGCCCCAGCCGCCTCTCCTACAGTCACCGCCAGCGCCGAATCCAGCGCCGAACGACGGGTCGTGTCGGTCATGTTCGCCGACCTGGTCGGTTTCACAACCCTGGCCGAGGGGCGCGACGCTGAGGAGACCCGTGAGCTCTTGACGCGGTACTTCGATGTCGCGCGCAGCGTGATCGAGAGACATGGCGGCACGGTTGAGAAATTCATCGGCGATGCGGTGATGGCGGTCTGGGGAGCCCCCACCGCTCACGAGGACGATGCCGAGCGCGCCGTGCGCGCCGCAATGGAGCTCGTCGCGGCCGTTCCCGGGCTCGGCGACGAGGCGCACCCGCTCCAGGCTAGGGCCGGCGTCCTGACGGGAGAGGCGGCGGTGACGCTGGGCGCCACCAACCAGGGGATCGTGGCCGGCGACATGGTCAACACCGCCAGCCGGCTGCAGTCTGCAGCCGCGCCCGGCACGGTTCTGGTCGGCGAGGCGACCGCTCACGCAGCGGCGAACGCCATCTCCTTCGAGCAGGCGGGCGATCACGCGCTTAGGGGCAAGGCCAGTCCCATTCCGGCGTGGCGCGCCGTTGCCGTAGTCGCGCGGCGGGGTGGATCGGGCCGGGCAGCGACCCTCGAGCCGCCATTCGTGGGCCGCGATGACGAGCTGCGCCTCCTCAAGGAGCTCTTTGACGCCACCGCACGCGAGCAGAAGTCACGGTTGGTCACGGTCATCGGCCAGGCGGGCATCGGCAAGTCCAGGCTCGCATGGGAGTTCGAGAAGTACCTTGATGGCGTGGTCGACACCGCCTACTGGCACGAGGGACGCTCCCCGTCGTACGGCGAGGGGATCAGCTACTGGGCGCTGGCCGAGATGGTCCGCCGCCGGGCTGGGATCGCGGAGGGCGACGACGACGCCACCGTCCGGCGACGCCTCAGTGCCATGCTCGAGGAATTCATCCTCGACCCGGCCGAGCGACGCTGGATCGAGCCGCCGCTTGCCGGCCTGCTGGGCCTCGCAGAGCTGCCGACCGAGGGGCGGGAGGAGCTCTTCGCCGCCTGGCGCACCTTCTTCGAGCGCATGGCCGCGATGGCCCCCGTGGTGATGCTCTTCTCCGATCTGCAATGGGCTGACCAGGGGCTCTTGGACTTCGTCGAGGACCTGCTGCACTGGGCTCGGGGCGCACCCATCTTCGTGGTGGCATCGGCCCGTCCCGAGCTCCTCGAGCGACGGAGCGGCTTTGGCGGACGCGTGCGCAGCGTGGCTCGCATCAGCCTGGAGCCATTGGGCAACGACGCCATGCGGCGGCTGCTCGAGGGGCTAGTGCCGGGCCTCCCGGCCGCCGCGCTCCGCTCCATGGTGCAGCGCGCCGAAGGGATCCCCCTGTACGCCGTCGAGACGGTGCGCATGCTCCTCGATCGCGAGATGCTGGTCGCCACGGACGGCGGCTACCAGCTGGTTGGCGAGCTGGACGGGCTCGGCGTGGCCGACACGCTCCAGGCGCTCATCGCGTCGCGCCTCGACGCAAATCGGCCCGAGGATCGGGCCCTGCTGCTCGACGCATCGGTCTTGGGGCAGTCCTTCACGGTCGAGGCCCTGGCAGCGGTCTCCGGAACCCAACCCACCGAGCTGAGCGATCGGCTCGACCGGCTGGTGCGCCGCGAGCTGTTGTCGGTGGAGGCGGATCCCCGCTCGCCGGAGCGCGGCCAGTACATGTTCGTCCAGGCCCTTGTCCGCGAAGTCGCGTACCAGAATCTCGCCAAGGCCGATCGACGCCAACGACATCTGGCCGCGGCGCGCTATTTCGAGGGGCTCGGCAGCGACGAGCTGGCAGGCGTGCTGGCCACCCACTACCTGGCCGCGTACCAGGCATCGCGCCCTGGCGAGGAGGCCGATGCTCTCGCAGCCCAGGCCAGGATCGCCCTCCAGGCCGCGGCCGAGCGGGCCAGCTCGCTGCATTCACACCGCCAGGCGCTCGCGCACCTGGAGCAGGCGATGATCGTCACGCAGGACCCAGCCGAGCAGGCGCTGCTCCACCTGCGCGCGGCGGAGCTCGGCGATCTCAGCTCCCGTGACGCCGGGCTGCGGCACGCGGAGCAAGCGAGGGACCTGTTCAAGTCGTTGGGCGATGCGCGTGGAGCGCTCCGGGCAGCCACCTGGGTTGGCCGGCACCTGACATCGGCGAAGCGCGAGGTGCAGGGGATCGAGACGTTCGAGACCGCGATCGCGGAGGCAGAGGCGATTCGGGACTCGGCGGAATACGCCGAAGCCCTCGCCGAGCTGTCGCGCGTCTACATGATGAGCCAGCGTTCCGAGGAGGCGGTGGCGACCGCCGACCGGGCCATGGAGCTAGCCGGCAGGCATCGGCAGACTCGAGCCGTCGTGGAGGCGCTCATCAATAAGGGCACTGCACTCGCAGTCCTGGGCCGGACCGTCGAGGCCGAGAGTGTCCTTCGCGGCGCCATCGCCGTGGCAGACCGGAACAACCTCTCGAATGCAGCACTCCGCGCCCGCAACAACCTGCTGGCCTTGCTGCAGGACAGCGTGCCGGAGCAGGTCGAGCTGATGCGGGAGAGCTACGAGATGGCGGTGCGAATGGGGCATATCGCCCTAAGGCAGCAGTTCGCCATGGCGCTCGTGGAATCCGCCAACCACCTCGGCGATGCGGATCGATGGTTGAGCGAAATGGCCGTGATCGAGGAGGCGGAGGAGCTCTCCGGCTTCTTCGAGGCTGGCTTCGCGGCGGCACGGTCGCTCAACGCCGCGTTGCGCGGAGACCTGGAGGAAGCTACCGCGCAGGGAGAGCGCGCCAGCCGAGCGGCAGCCACGCTGCAGAGCGTGATGGTGAACGCCGGGACGGACCTGCTGCGGGGCGAGTTGGCGTTCTTCCGAGGCGATTGGTCAACCGCGGCCAGGCTCAGCCTCGCCGCGACCGAGAACGGCAACTTCGTGCTCGAAGGGGCGATCTGGGCTGCCTTTGCATCGGTCGCGGGCGACCTGCGAGCGGAGGTCCGGGCCGTGATCGCTGTCGACCGCGAATCCCCGTATCTGGGCCGGATGACGAGTGCGGCGCTCGCTGCCGCGGAGGCGGGCCTGGCCGCGCGGGAGGGTCGCTGGGCAGAGGTCCACGGTGGTTACCGCAAGGCCCTGGATGCCATCCATGAGAGTGGTTATTTCATTTACGAGGCGATGACCGGCCTGGAGTGGGGGATGCTCGCTGGGTCACGTGATCCAGAAGCCCTCGCCGCTGGCGAGGCCGGCGCCGCCTTCTTCGCGGATCGCGGTGCGGCCGTCGTGGTCGAGCGCTATCGCGCTGCGTTCGTGCCGGTGAGCGGGGAGGAGTCACCCGCCCGGATAGCTGACCCGGCGCGGAGCGGCGTGCCCTCGGGATAGGAAAGGGCCGGCTCCGGATCCGGGCCGACCCTCCTCTCCCCAGCGCTACGCGCGGTCCGCCGTGGTCGCGCTCCCCACTGCCACTGGCACTTCAGCCGTCCGGCGCCGGGCCCGATCCCGCATCAGGAGGCCCGCAGCAGCTCCAGCCGCCAGAAGGCCGAGCAGCAGCGCGATCGGCAGGACGGGTGACGCCGGCGTCGGCGTGACCGGAGCAGCGGTCGTCGGGGCCTCTTCGGCCGGCGGCAGGACCGGAAGGACCTCACCCCACTCGCTGTAGACCGGGAGCCCGTAGGCCGCGCCGGTGTCGGTCACGACCTGGGCCATCACGCTCCAGCTGCCGGCGCTGGGCAGCGTGACCTCCGCGGTCCACAGGCCCGGGCTCGTGGCAACGGCGGGCGCGCGGACCCTTGTTCCATCGGCGTCGAGGAGGGTGAGGACGACGCCGATCGCCGAGAAGGGCTGCTCGCCCTGCGACACGTTGATCAGGAGAGATTCGCGCGTGCCCGCCTCGGCCATCCCACCACCGGCGACTGAAACGCTGACGACGACCTCCGAGCAGAAGGCGGGTTTCGGGTCGGCCTGCTCCTCGCATTTGGCGAGAGCGCTGCCCGCGGTCGCGCCCAGCAGCAGGCCGGTCCCCAGGAGCGGGACGAGGAAGCGGCGAATCATCGGTCTCTCCTTCATTCGATGCTGATGCTTCCTCTACACCGATGCACCCGCCCCGGTTCCCTACTCCCCCTGCTCGATCGCCGCGAAGCCATGACCGCCCATCACGCGCCAGCCGATCCCGTCGTGCTCGAGGTGGAAGATCGCGGGATTCGGCATCGCCACGTGGAACGCGTGGTCCACGGCCGGCTCGAGCGACTGGAGGATGAGCGAGATCAGGTTGCCGTGGCTGCCGACCAGCAGCCGCCCGCCGAACGCGTGGCGCGCCCTCAGCAGGTCGAGCGCCCGCAATCCTCGGAGCTGGGCCGCGCGGCCGGTCTCAGCGTTCGGCGCGGCGAAGTCGGGATCCGCCCAGGCGCGGGCGAGCAGGTCGGCCCAGTCGTCGCTCGACTTCGTCGTCAGCCGCCGCTCGCGCAGGTCGTCGAGCGGCTGCACCTCCAGGGAGCGCCGCGCCGCGGTAGGCCCAACCGTTTGCATGGAGCGGGGATACGGGCTCGAATACACCACATTGAAGTGGTACGGGTCGAGCTCCAGGGCGAGCTCATCGGCGTCGCGAAGCCCCTTCTCCGTCAGGGGACGCTGGTCGTCGTCGACGTCCCGTGGAGGCGTGCCGATGGGCACCGCCTGCGCGTGGCCGACAAGGACGATCTCCAGCTTGGGAAGGCGAGCGGCCATGCCGGGGAGTGTACGGGCGGCTTCTACGGGCTTGCGGCCCCATGAGCACCCAGAGCTCCTAAGCGTCAAGCAGCCTTCGGGTAGCGGCCGGGAAGGCATCGTACTCGCGCACCAGGAGCAACCGGCGCTCACCGCGAGCAACTTGAGGGTCGCCATACCCGCTCGGGCGAGTGAACTTGGCGATAAGGAGCACTGAGCGCTCGCGGACGAGGATCCGCCGATAAGGAGTCGGTAACCGGCAATTGCCAACATCGGTTTTGTGCCCAACCGCACCAGCCGCATTAATGACGCAGAGATCGCCGGCCACCGTCTCCAGTCTGAGCTTGGACGAGAGCTTCGCGACGCCCGCCTGGCCCGCGGTCTCCGCCAGGCCGATGTCTCGCGAGCCCTGCGTATATCGCGGTTTCAAGTGAGCCGAACCGAGCGGGGGGACCGGGGCAGCTCGGGACTTGCGGACCTCGCGCGCTACGGCGCGGTCGTCGGCCTCAAGTTCCACGCCCGCTTCTACCCGGTCGGTGGTGGCCTGCGCGACGCAGCGCAGCTCGACCTCCTCCGTCGCCTGCGCGCACGAATTGGAGACCGATGGAGATGGCAGCTCGAGGCACCCCTCAACATCGCCGGTGACCTCCGCGCCTTCGATGCACTGCTGACCCGTCCCGAGGCCACGGTCGCGATCGAGGCGATCACGAGACTCCGAGACGCGCAGGCTCAGCTCCGCGCGGCCAACCTGAAGCAGCGCGATGGCAACGTGCCCAGGCTCGTCCTCCTCATCAAGGGCACTCAGCACAACCGCGAAGCCCTCGCGTCCGCCGCGGACGTCCTGGCAACGACCTTCCCACTGGGCACGCGAGCGACCCTGGCGGCACTGAGCGAAGGAACGGACCCCGGCCATAACGGGATCGTGCTGCTCTAGGGCCCCAGCGCGACAGGGCGCTACCATGTCGCTCCCATGACCGTGCCGCAGTTCGGGATCTTCGCGCAGGGCACCATCGCGCACGAATTCATCGAGTTCGACCTCCGGCCCGACGTCGACATGGCCAGGGCCACCACCGCGCTCAGCCAGCTCCGTGCGCCGGCGGTGGCAGCGGGTGGGATCAACCTCGTAATCGGCTTCGGCTCAGAGCTGTGGAAGACGGTCGCGCCGGACCAGGCGCCAGCGGACCTGGCCAACTTTGCGCCGATCGGCCGACTCGGTGGCCATCACGCGCCCGCCACCCAGCACGACTTCTGGCTGTGGATCTCGGGCTCGTCCCAGGACGTCGTCTTCGAGCACGCGCGAGCGGCCGTCAAGATGCTGACGGACGTCGCGACCGTTGCCTCCGAGCGGCCCTGCTTCGTGCACCGCGACAGCCGCGACTTGACCGGGTTCATCGACGGCTCCGCCAACCCGATGACCCACGAAGCCCCCGCGGCCGCCCTCATTCCCGACGGCCAGCCCGGCGAGGGCGGCGCGCACGTCATCGTCATGCGCTGGGTCCACGACCTCGACGCCTTCGAGCAGCTGCCCCGGCAGGAGCAGGAACGAGTCTTCGGCCGATCAAAGCAGGCGAGCATCGAGATGACGGGCGACGCGCTCCCGGCCGACGCGCACATCGCGCGCGTCCAGATCAGCGACCCCGCCGGCGAGGAGCTCCCCATCTACCGCCGCAGCGTCCCGTACGGCACCGTCGCCGAGCACGGCCTGTACTTCGTGGCCTTCTCCGCGGATCGCACGCGATTCGACCGCATGCTGGCCCGCATGTTCGGGACCGATGCCGACCAGATCCACGACCACCTCACCGACTTCTCGCGCCCGGTCACCGGCTCCTTCTACTTCGCGCCCTCGCTCACCTGCCTTGCGGAGCTTGGAGAGCGCTGGGGTGCGGCTGCCGTGGAGGCCATCCCGAGCTCCGCCGAGCCTGCCGGCAATCCCTCCACTTGAAGCCGCGGTCTGACCGCGACCTCAGGTGGCGCCTGCTCCTGACGCAGTCGCGGTCGCCAACCCCCTTACCGCCCATGCTCGCGCTGTCAGCTGGACCGATCCATCAGGCTCCTCCCTGACCGATCCCCGCAGTCGATCCCGGAGCTCCTCCCGCGCGGCGTCATCGAGACTGGCGGCGTAGGCCGGCGCCGGGCCCGTCCCGCTCAGGAACGGCGTCCAGAGGTCGTCGAAGCTGGCGAAGACGGTGGGGACCTCGATCGGCCTCACCTCGACCGTCTCGAGTCCCGCCTTCCTGAAGGCCGCCAGCAGCGGTTCCGGCGCCGCGGTGGGGAAGCGAACCCCCTCGTCGTGCTCCCGAGCAGCGGGGTCGAGCGCGACCGCTGCATCCCAGAAGTGCCGCATCAGCTCCATCCCCTCCGCGTAATCCCAGACGTAGCCGGCGACCGTCCCGCCCGGGTTGACCACGCGCCGCGCCTCCGTCAGCGCCGCGCCGATGTCGGGGACGAAATTCAGGACCAGCCCCGAGACGACGACATCGACCGCCGCAGCCGGCATTCCGGTCGATGTCGCATCGCCCACGCGGAAGCTCGCGCGCGGATCCTGAATGGTCGCGCGCGCATGCACGACGAACGCCTCGGATGGCTCGACGCCGATGACCGACCGCGGGGCACATCGGTCCAGGATGGCGGCGGTGAGGGCGCCAGTGCCGCAGCCAACGTCGAGCCAGCGATGCCGCGCCGGCAGCCCGAGCCAATCCAGGAACACTGGCGCGACCAGCCGGCTCCAGCGACCGACGTACGACTCGTAGCTGGCACCGCTCGTCCAGTGGTCGGAACGCGTCTCCATCACCCCTCGCCTGTTCGATCCAAGTTAGCAGCGCGGGCGTATGACAACGGTGCCGATCCTGCCCCCTCCTCAGGCGCGCGGAGGATCACGCGGACCGCGACACCCTCACGGGTGCGTGCTCGAAGGTCAGGGGCGCAACTGTGCTGCACAACCGGCGCCCGACGGCCGCGATGCCCCGCCGGGGCCAGCCCCCGAGCACCTCGGGAACCTGTCCACAGATCGTGCACAACGAGTCCACCGCCAAGACCCGCCACTCCACAACGGGTAGGGGCCTCCAGTGCCGGAACCCACCATATCTTGTGGTTTTGGGCTTGACGAGGCACTTGGCCAGACGTACACTGAACGTCCAAAAACGCGGCGTCCCGCCTACTTCCCAACCCCTCCAGCACGAAGGAAACGCCCCGATGCCACGCTCCGCTTCCCCCACAGAGCCCGCAATCAAGCACACCAACGGGAACGGCCACAGCACGAACGGGCACGGAAACGGGGCAAAGCAGACCGGCTACCGCCAGCTGCGGCAGGGGGAGAAGGGGACCTGGAGGGGCCTCAGCATCGAGCGTCGCTACACGCGCGCAGGCACGGATCCGTATGACACGGTCGAGTGGGAGAACCGCGAGGCGGTCATCACCAACGAGCACGGCAAGGTCGTCTTCGAGCAGAAGGACCTGGAGTTCCCCAAGTCGTGGTCGCAGCTGGCCACCCAGGTCACCACGAGCAAGTACTTCCGCGGCACCCTCGGCACCCCCGAAAGAGAACGCTCCGTCAAGCAGATGATCGGCCGCGTCGTCGACACCATCACCGGCTGGGGCGAGAAGGACTCCTACTTTGCCACGACCGACGACCAGGAAGCCTTCCACGCCGAGCTGACCGACATCCTCCTCAAGCAGCGCGCCGCCTTCAACTCGCCGGTCTGGTTCAACGTGGGGATCGACGAGCGCCCGCAGTGCTCCGCCTGCTTCATCAACTCGGTCCAGGACACCATGGACAGCATCCTCACCCTGGCCCACACCGAGGGGATGCTCTTCAAGTACGGCTCGGGCACCGGCTCCAACCTCTCCACCCTGCGCTCGAAAACCGAAGGACTCAAGGGCGGCGGCTCCGCCAGCGGCCCGGTCTCCTTCATGAAGGGCTTCGACGCCTTCGCCGGCGTGATCAAGTCCGGCGGCAAGACCCGGCGCGCCGCAAAGATGGTGATCCTCAACATGGGCCACCCCGACATCGAAGAGTTCATCGACTGCAAGATGAAGGAAGAGAAGAAGGCCTGGGCCCTCATCGACGCCGGCTATGACGGCAACTTCAACGGGGGCGAGGCGTACGAATCGGTCTTCTTCCAGAACTCCAACAACTCCGTGCGGGTCACCGACGAGTTCATGCAGGCCGTGGAAGACGACAAGGACTGGACCACCACCGCCGTGGTGTCAAAGGCGCCGATGGACACCTTCAAGGCCCGCGCGCTCCTGGCCAAGATGGCCGAGGCGGCCTGGGTCTGCGGCGATCCGGGGATCCAGTACCACGACAACATCAACCGCTGGCACACCTCGGCCAACACCGCGCCCATCAACGCCAGCAACCCGTGCTCCGAGTACATGTACCTCGACGACTCCGCCTGCAACCTGGCGAGCCTCAACCTCATGAAGTTCGTTGCGGACGACGGCGAGTTCGACATCGAGGCGTACAAGCACGCGGTGCGGATCGTGCTGACCGCCCAGGAGATCCTGGTCGACAACGCGTCCTACCCGACCCCGCTGATCGAGAAGAACTCGCACGCCTTCCGGCCCCTGGGCCTGGGCTACGCCAACCTGGGCGCGCTGCTCATGAACCGCGGCCTGGCCTACGACTCGGACGAGGGTCGGGCCTACGCGGCGGCGATCACCGCCATCATGCAGGGCGAGGCGGAGCTGCAGTCAGCCCGTATCTCCCGTGACCAGGGCGGCCCGTTCACCGGCTACGCCGTGAACAAGGAGCCCTACCTGCGGGTCATGAACCAGCACCGCGACGCCGCCTACCGGCTCGACCGGCAGCTGATCCCGACCGACCTGCTCGACGCAGCGATGACCACTTGGGACGAGGTGATCGCGCTGGGCACCGAGCACGGCTTCCGCAACGGCCAGGTCAGCGTCCTCGCGCCAACGGGCTGCCTGACCGGCAACAGCCTGGTGCTGACCGATCGCGGCCTGGTCCGCCTGCGCAGCCTCGGCAACCCCGATGGCATGCAGTGGCAGGACCTGGACCTCAAGGTCGCAACCGATGACGGCGCACGCCCCGCGACCAAGTTCTTCATCAACGGCGCTGAGCCAGTGGTCTCGATCACCACTGGGCGCGGCTATCGGATCCAGGGCACGCCGACCCACCGCATCAAGGTGGTCGACGGCAACGGCGACTGGCAGTGGCGTCGCTTCGCGGACATCCGCCAGGGCGACCGCGTGCCACTGATGCTGGGTGGGATGGTCGGCGAGCCGCGTGAGGTTTCGCTGCCGCCGCTGGCGGAGGCGTACTGGACCTCGGACCACACCACCTTCGTTCCGCGCTACATGAGCGCGGACCTGGCGGAGCTGGTCGGCTACTTCATGGGCGACGGCTCCCTGCACGCCAAGGGCCTGCGATTCAGCGTGAGCGCGCAGGACACCGATGTTGTCGAGCGCCTCGTCAGCCTGGGCCGCAGCCTGTTCGGGCTCGAGGCGGCGATCACGCCGAAGACCGGCTACATCGAGGTCGCCTTCCACTCGGTGCGCCTCACCCTGTGGTGGGAGGCCTGCGGCTTCGCCAAGCGCGCGCCGAACGCCGAGCATCGGGGCAAGGGCTACGAGAGCCATATCCCGGACGCGATCCTGTACACCAACGATCCGGTCGCCTACCGCGCGTTCGTCCGCGGCCTGTACGAGGCTGATGGCAACACCAACAACGGCTATGCCTACTGGGCCACGGTCTCCGAGCAGTTCAGCTACGACGTCCAGTCGCTGCTGCTGGCGCTCGGCTTCGTGACCACCCGCAAGACCGATCTGCCCGCCTACGGGCACATGGGTGCTAACCCCGTCCACTACCTGCGCCTGCTGAATGCGAACACCGCCGCCCGATTCCTGGACGAGATCGGCTTCATATCCGAGCGCAAGGGCGGCGCGCTGGCCGCCACTGCGTCGGATCATCCGCAGACGGCCAAGGGCGACCTGGTGCCGGTGGACCGCGGCATGGTCGACCGGCTGGCGCCGGACAACGACCACCTGCGCAAAACGATGCTGCTGTCGTTGTCGCGGACCGGACTGGTCACCCGCCGCTCGGCCACACAGCTGGCGGAACGGATCAGCGACGCCGAGCTGGAGCAGACCCTGGGCTACTTCTACGACGAGATCGCCAGCGCGAAGCTCGGCGAAGAGCAACTGACCTATGACCTCTCGGTGCCGGCCAACGTGACCTACGTGGCCAACGGCTTCGTCAGCCACAACACCATCGCCTTCCTGATGGACTGCGACACGACCGGCGTCGAGCCCGATATCGCCCTCATCAAGTACAAGCGCCTGGTCGGCGGCGGCTACCTGAAGATCGTCAACCAGACGGTGCCGCATGCCCTCAAGGAGCTGGGCTACACCGCCAAGCAGACCGAGGAGATCGTAACCTACATCGACGAGCACGAGACGATCGAGGGGGCGCCGCACCTCAAGGACGAGCACCTCTCCGTCTTCGACTGCGCCTTCAAGCCGGCCAACGGCAATCGGTCCATCCACTACAACGGCCACCTCAAGATGATGGCCGCGGTCCAGCCGTTCCTGTCCGGGGCGATCTCCAAGACGGTCAACATGCCGGAGGCATCGACCCCCGCGGAGATCGCGCAGGTCTACATCGACGGCTGGAAGCTGGGCCTCAAGGCGATCGCCGTCTACCGCGACAACTCCAAGCGGTCACAGCCGCTCAACACCAAGAAGGAGGGCGGCGACGCCGTCCCGGCGGGGGCGGCGGCATCGGTCGCAGAAGCACCCAAGCCGTATCGGCGCCGATTGCCGGACGAGCGTGCCGCCTTCACCCATAAGTTCAACGTGGCGGGGCACGAGGGCTACCTGACCGTCGGCCTGTACGAGGACGGCCAGCCGGGCGAGATCTTCCTGAAGATGGCCAAGGAGGGGTCGACCATCAGTGGGTTGATGGACGCCTTCGCCACCGCGGTCAGCGTGGCGCTCCAGTACGGGGTGCCGCTGAAGGATCTGGTCAACAAGTTCAGCCACCTGCGCTTCGAGCCGGCTGGGTTCACCACCAACCGGGATGTGCCGATGGCCAAGTCGTTGATCGACTACATCTTCAGGTACCTGGCGACCAAGTTCCTGTCGAGGGACGAACAAGATGTCGTTGGCATCATTAATCGCCAAATGACCTTGTCGGATGCGCCAGTAGTCAGTGGGGTGGCCACAGCGGACGCCCCTGACTCGGCCGGCTTCGCGACGGCCTCGCCCGAGGCGGCCGCTGCGGCCTCCTCAACGGTTGAGGCGGCTCCGTCACGGGACGCTGTGTCGGAGGATGTTGCCAACGACGACGCGTCAGGCCCCTCCACAGGAGCTCAGCTCGAGTCAGCTCACGAGGCGGAGCCGACGATCATGGATGGGTTGAAGATCGTGGCGAAGAATGGGCATGCCGATGCCAGTTTTCGGGAGGCGAGGTTGGAGGTCGGGCAGGCGCCGGTGATCTTCGATACCGCGGACTCGCCGGCGTGCACGGACTGCGGCTCGATCATGGTTCGCAACGGGTCCTGCTACAAGTGCATGAACTGCGGCAGCACGAGCGGCTGCAGCTGAGACTGGCCCCGGCAATTGCACCGGTTGTTCTAGGAGGCGTGGCTTCGGCGGCGCCATGCACTCGTCGCGATGACTCTTACCATAACGATCCCGAGTCCCCGAGCGATCTATCAGAGCGCGGACTACCGTCTGTTGGACCTGTCAACCGGCCGGACGTTTGACTTCGAAGCGCAAAAGGCCGTCATCATTAACGCCTTCGGCTGGACGGCCATCGTGGCCTTCGCGGGAATCGGTAGAACTTCCGCCGTTGATGTGTCGGAGTGGCTTGCCGAGAATGTGGCATCAATCGGTGGGAATGACTCGTTTGATCGCGTTGTCGAGGCCCTCCTTGGGGCAGACAGTTGGTTATCGCCTGTTGAGGACGCTTACCGACGTCACAGTTTCAGTGTGGGAGCATTCGTAGAGAGCACGCCGCTGTTCGCTCTCGTAAGCAACCATGAGTCGACGTCGGGCCCAAGATCGACGGTGGCCGCTAAGCGCCTCTCTGTATCGAGCATTCGCCCGAGCCGGGCCACTACTTTTGTATCGGGACAGACCGCAGCCGTTCTCCGCCCTGAGCGTCGGCGTCTCGCTCGACTAGTTGACCGGGATCCGGAAGCCTCCGTTGTGTACGACGCCCTAGCGGCGGCGAATAGGGCAGTGTCGGGCTCGAACGCCCTTGTGAGCCCTTCCTGCTTCACCTCCCACATTCGCCTCACCGGTGAGGGAGGAGCCCGAGTTCACGGTCCGGAGGGAGCTCCTTCCATCCCGTCATTTGCTTTTCCAGGTGATTCGCGGGGTGCCATAACTCGGTTGATCGATGAGCAATTTGGACCCGGCGGCGGGCGCCTTGTCAGCATGTCGACTGCGCGTTTTGGCGCCACGGATGCGTTCCATGAGACGCAGGTCCGGGAAAAGCCTGGGGATGCCAATGTGCACAGCAATTTCGGCGCGTATCTGAAAGAGAAGAAGGCCGACGTCGTGGGTGCCGAGCGCGAGTACCGCAAGGCTTTGCAAATTGAACCAAACCACGTGAACGCGCTCGGAAATCTTGCAAACCTCTTGTCGGAGAGAGGCGACAGCGACGGTGCCAGGGACCTCTATCAGCTAGCCATAGCGATCGAACCTCCAGACGAAAATGCATCCTGGAACTTCGCGCGGTTTCTAACGGCCCGCGACGAACTCGTGCGAGCCCGCGCGGTGGTGGACAGGACGCTCAAGGCCGTCCCTGGAAGCGCACGTCTGCGGCAGTTGAGCGGCGACATGCTCCTATTGGAAGGTCGTGGCAAGGAGGCACTCGAGGAATACGATCGCGCTGGACAACTTAGTGCCAACTGCGGTGTTGAGAGCGGGGGCGCGATCGCACTCCAATTGAGCGGGGCACCAATTGGAGATACGATCGCCGCCTACTGGACGGCCATAGGTTTCGACCCAGACGACCCTGTCCTGCACCTGAATTTGGCGCAGCTTCTGTTTCTTAAGAGCGAGGATCGCGAGGCGCGGGTACAGCTTGCGCTGGCGGTTAGCGGGGGGCTTGAGAATTCTGCAAAGCTCGAGGCTGAGTTCTATCAGGCGGCGCACACGGCGGCAGATCTTGCGGCCGTTTTCTCCCGCGTCAAGGGACTTCTGGAGGCAGGCGCCCGGCTGCATTGGGATGTGGCACCAAACATCGATATGGTTGAGAGGACCGATCCGAAACGCGGGGACCTGCTTCGGCGACTCAAGGACGTTATGACCGGAGAGCTCCCGGTTGACCGGCTACCTGCCGGATAGCCATCACCAAGGTCGAGCGTTCCCTGTGATCGTGGCGAGCCTTCGAGCAAGAAGGCGATCGGTTCGGTAGGCGAAGGTCGCAACCGCCCGCAGGTAGGCCCGCACGTCAGCTCGTGTTGGATCCACTGACGCATCGCCGTGAGCAATCGCATTCCGTTTGTCAACGACCTCAGTGATCCGTAAAAGCAAGTCGGCACGCACTTGCGACCCCCTCGTAATCGAATTGAAGACGTTATCTACCCCCCAGATCCGGTAGTACTTAACCAGCGACTTGGGGTTGGGTGTGGTCATCCAATCGAGTAATCGCTCGTGGTTGAGGGTTCCCGCCGCACCATTGGTCCAAAGCCACGAGTTACCCGCGACGAGCTGCTCAAGGCCGGGTCCGCGCCTCAGCCATTGCGTGTGAAATACGTCGTCAACGGTAAGCCTGGAGTGCCGAAGCCTCAGAAGGTTTGGGAGGCGGTCGCCCGCGGTGGCTGTCGAGGAGATTCTTAGAGTCGCTGCCTCGTTGGATGCGTAGATGAAGCGTTCAAGGTGACTGACGATCAGTACTACCGACGCCCTAGCTATGGCTTTCGACAGGGCGGGCCTGGGAGATATGCCGCCCTGCGGCGCAGGGTCAGCTCTGAGTAGTTCGATAACCTCGGCAACTCCAGCGGTGAGTGCCGCCGCGGCTTGTGAGGCCACCGCCTAGAGCCACGAGCGAGGCATGTCGACAGGTCAAGCCAGCCAGCGCCGCTGCGTTGGCGACACGTGCGACTCGGAGTCGAATTCTGGATCTGTCCCCGGTCGCACGCCTAATAACATCGAGGAAATCGTCATCGCGATACAGCGGGGCCATGTGGGTGAGAAGGGCGCGCCGGAAGGGTTCCGTACTCTCCTCCCGCACGTGCGCAAAGGTGAGCATCTGAGCATCGAATAGCGCGCGGACCACGAGTCCTTCAAGTGGCCGCCCTGGCCATCCGAAATTCGAAATGCGCTCGGTCCGAGGCCAGCGACCACTTTGCGGATCGTCTGTTCGAACACCTCGGTCTTGCTTTGCAACCACTGCTTAGTTGGGTTCTGGTGCGCCGCCATGAATTCGTTGAGGAAGCGCTTGAGTGGCGGCTTGTAGCGCGCGTAATCGTCATGAAGTGCCAAGAAGCGGAGTACGAGCTCTTCGTCGACCATACGGTCGTCGCGGAGTCGATTGCCCTAGTGCATCTCGGAAGTCAGAGACCCCGACTAGTTGATGCAAAAGCCGGTTCAATGTTCCTCGATAGAGGGAGTTCCTTAACTCTTGAGCGTTCAGGGCAATGGATCCGGTATTCAGGCGCTCCGAAGATCTCGAACTTCATGTTCGGATGCGAATCGCTACCGATGATCACAGCACGAATGCTGCGCATCGTGAGGAACCGCTGCTCACGTTCCGGAAGTTCGAAGTAGTGTTTTCCGTTGTACTCAGTCAGGACCGCCAACGACCGGAGGCGGAATTGATTCTTCAAGAACCTCACTATCGACCGGATTCGTTGATGACCGTCAATAACCTCGTACTTCGCATCCGGCGTCTCGGCGAAATAGACAACGGGAATCGGAATGTTGAGAAGGAGGGATTCGATGAGACGGCTAGCCCGAGCGTCGTCCCACACATATTCCCGTTGGATCTCAGGCAGGACCAGGATCTCTGAGTTCCACTGGTCGACTAGGGTGTGCACCGACAGGTCATAGGATTGAGTTACGACTTTTCGCTCCGGAGGCGGAAAGTCGAATCCTTGCTGCGTATCGGTGTCCTCCGCCGCCTCATTCAGACCGAAACGGCCCGGTGCATCTTCCTTCCCGTCATCCGAACAGCTCCTTCTGTTCTGCTGCCTGTTTGGCGGGGATGCGTTCGGCCTGCTGGTAGGTTGGCATGAGGAGCAGAGGCAGCATCGGCTTCGCGTGCTCCTCAAGCAAGTCGCGGATGGACAGGATCTGGATGCGCGGGTAGTCCTTGCCCGAGATGGCGGAGGTGTAGACGCCAGCGGTGGAGGCCTCGAGCAGCATCGGCTTGGACGGCTCCTCGAGGGTGATGAACAGACCGATCTCGGCGCCTTGGGCCTCCATCGTGCCTCTGAGGTCGCGGATCATGCCGCTGTTGACCTTGCCGCTCTTGACGCTGACCAGCGCCTGGCCCATCTCGCCCTTGCCGCCGGTCGTGAAGGTGATACGGCCGTCGATGCCGCGATCGGCGCCCTTCTTCTCGGTGCCGCCAAGCGGACGGGCATCGATCAAATTGAGCGCCCACCACTGGAACTGGTAGCGGCCATCGTCCCCCTCGGCCAGCTGGCGGGCACCTTCAACCTCTGTGGGCTGACCGATGACAGGCACTTCGATCCCGAAACTGTCTTTGAGACGGGCCTTCATGACCGCGATGGAAAGGTAAGTGATGTCGATCCCGATCCATTTCCGGTCAAGGATCTGTGACGCTGCCACCGCTGTTCCGCATCCACAGAAAGGATCGAGAACAACCTCGCCAGCATTAGATGATGCTTCGATAATCCGTTCCAAAAGCGCCAAGGGCTTCTGCGTCGGGTAACCAAGCCGCTCCTTTGCAGGCGCCGCGATCACGCCGATGTCATCCCACCAGTCCTGTACAGACTGCCCGATGCTTTCATCCAGGTAGCGGACGTATGCGTTGATCATCGCTCGGCCACTTGGGTACTTCTTAATTCGGCCCTCGGCGTGCAGCTTCTCCATATTTTCCTTTGTGTACCGCCAAGCCTGGGTGATACCACCCCATTCGTAGACCGGTCCGGCACCGCGTGGAGCGGAAATGTTGTCCAGCCGATACCGGCGGCCCTTCTCGTCGATGTGCGTGTACACCTTGTCTACGTAGGATCGGTCCAGCGGAGTTCGAAGGATGTTGAACTTGAAGGCATCAGTCTTCGAATAAAAGAGGATCACGTCGTGAATACGGCCGTAACGCTTGGTGTCGTTGTGCGACGAGGTCCGCTTCCAAACGAGTTCGTTCTGGAACATCTTTGGTCCGAAGATTGCGTCCATGAGGACCTTGAGATATGCGGCTGCGGTGGGGTCGCAGTGGAGGTAGAGCGAGCCGGTCGGCTTCAGGACGCGGTGCAGCTCGACCAGGCGGACGGCCATCTCGACTAGGTAGGCCATCATCTGGTTCTCGCCGATGCCCGAGCGCAGCGCCGCGATGATGGTGCTGACCGTGTCCGGCACGCGGCCCTCGTGGCGGGCGGTGTTGGTCAGGTAGGTGTAGGTCGCCTCGGCCGATGGGCCCCAGTGCCAGGTGTCCTCGAAGGCCAGGAGCTGGGCATCGGTCGCGTTGCCCGACTCATCGCGGAAGATGACGTTGTAGTCGCGATTGGAGTTGAAGGGCGGGTCGAGGTAGACCAGGTCAACGCTGGCATCGGGCAGGTAGCGATGCAGGATGTCGAGGTTGTCGCCGTAGTAGAGGACGTTGGTGGCGAGGTCGGGCGCCATGGTCACCCCCGAGGCCGCCCTGGGCGGGGCGTGCTTGGCGGCAAGCGTAGCACCACCAAAATCGTTGACAGACGGGGGCGTCTTCGGTAGGGTCATGCAAAGCGCTTTGCACGCTTCGCTGGAGGGCAGGAGTCGTGATGGATTCACTTGGTCAGGGGGCCACTCTGTATACCCGCCAGGCCACTGGCCTGGTGCGCGAGATCGGCATGAGCAGCAACCTCGCGCTGAACATCTCGTTCATCTCGCTGCCGTTGGCAGTGCTGGTGGCGACCCAGGCTCCGTTCGCGTTTCCGGGATCGAACCTGATCGGGATCGTGATCATCACGGCATTGCTGTGCATCATCCCGACACTGCTGTATGGCTCGCTGTCGCAGGCGATGCCGCGCTCCGGCGGGGATTACGTCTTCGTCAGCCGGATCATCCACCCCCTGATCGGCTTCGTGGCCAATTTCAGCGTGACCATGTGGTTCCAGCTGGTGATCGCCTACTTTGGTGCCCTGCTGGCGCCGTTCGGGCTATCAGCGGCTTTGTCGACGATGGGGGCCGCGACGGGCAACCAGTCGCTAACCGACATGGCGACGACGGTGACCGGCAAGGAGTGGCAGTTCGCGTTGGGCGCCATCGTGCTGATCCTCACGGCCGCGCTGATGAGTCTCGATCTTCGTCGCTCGATGCGCGTCTTCCAATGGATCTTCTGGCTCTCGCTGGTTGGCGTGGTGATCGCCGCGTTTCTGACGCTGGTGAATGGGCGTGAGCAGTTCGTGGCCGCGGTCGCCGGCATGGGGGGAAATTACGATCAGATGATTGCCGACGCCAAGGCGGCCGGCTTCACGGGAGCGAATGGCGGCATCGATTGGAACGCCACCATCGCCGCGACGCCGCTCGCGTTCGCCAGCTTTGGGTACGCGATCGTGACCACCTATGCCGGCGGCGAGGTGCGCTCAGCCAGGACGACCATGTTGCGCGGACTGCTCTGGGCGCTGGGCATCAGTGCGGTGATCGTGCTCATCCTCCTGGCCCTTGCCGCGCGCACCTTCGGGCAGGATTGGCTCGGGTCGTCGGTGTATCTGGCCAACAACGTGCCGGACAAATACCTGCTCCCCTCCTACCCGTTCTACTTCTTCTTCGCCGCCATGCTGACCAACAACGCGATCCTGATCGCGATCATGTCGATCAGCTTCGTGCTCGCCTTCTTCGCGGCCCTGCCGCCGACATTCCTGATCGCGACGCGAAGCCTCTTCGCCTGGTCGTTCGACCGGATCCTGCCCGACAAGGTGAGCGAGGTGAACGACCGCACCCACTCGCCGGTGTGGGCGAACGTGATCGTGCTGGTCATCACGCTCATCTTCCTGGTCCTGATCGTCTATGGGCCAGGAGAGTTCCTGACCCTTCTCTTCACGGCAGGGGCAGCCGAGATCATGACCTTCATCATCGTGGCCATCGCAGCGGCGGTCTTCCCGTACCGGCGGCGCGAGATGTGGGAGGCGTCACCCATCAACCAGCGCTTCATGGGCATACCGCGCATCACGCTGATCGGGGTGGCGTCGGTGGTCGTCTACCTGATCTTCCTGATCCCGCTGCTGACCAATGACACGCTCGGTGCCAACGCGGCAGTGGGTCTGTGGGCCACGGCAATCCTGTTCGCCCTGCCGTTCGCGATCTACGCCATCAGCTACTTCTGGAACAAAAGCCGCGGCGTGGACCTGTCGCTCGCCTTCGAATCGCTTCCGCCCGAGTGAGCGAGCATCGGTGGACACTGCCGAGCGCAGGATCCTGTGGGTCAACCCTGTCGGCACGCCCGCCTTCGATGCGGAGACGCGCGAGCTGATCGAGGAGGTACGGCGTCCGGGCTTCGTGCCCGACGTCCGGAGCCTGGAGCACGGGCCGCCGCACCTCGAATACCACACCTACGAGCACGAGGCCACGGGGCCGATGCTCGCGCTGATGCGCGAGGCGGACGAGGCCGGCTACGACGCGGCCATCATCGGCTGCTTCTACGACGGCGGACTGCGCGAAGCCCGCGAGCTGTGCTCCATGCCAATCGTCGGGATGGAGGAGGCCTCGATGGCCTACGCGGCCACGATGGGGCATCGCTTCAGCGTGATCGTCGGACGACGCAAGTGGATCCCGAAGATGACCGACAACGCCGTCCTCTACGGCCACGAGCGGCGCCTGGCCTCGATGCGCTCGGTCGAGATGGGGATCCCGGAGGTGTTGGCCGATCCAGAGGCTTTCTACAACGCTTGCATACGCGAGGCCCGGCTCGCCGTATTGGAGGACGGCGCCGAGGTGGTGATCCTGTCGGAGATGGCGACGCCCGCCTTCTGGCGCCGGGCGCGGGCCGAGGTGCCGTTCCCGATCGTCGATCCCGGGGTGGCCTGCTGGAAGTTCGCCGAGATGGCAGCCGACCTGTACCGGACCGCGGGCTACAGCCATTCCAAGATCGGGGGCCACGAGGCACCGCCGTCGTCCGTCATCGTCTCCCGATGAGCTCTCTCGGCGGCTCGGTGGTGGGGGAGGCGGTGGCGGCACGCAATCGCCAGCTCCTGGATGAGGGGGTGGCGATCGTGGAGCGCGCCCGCGCCGAGGGGATCGAGGCGCGCCTGCTCGGCGGCCTGGGGATCCTGCATCACGGCGCCGGGCTGCTCGCCCTCGGCGGCTCACGCGCGATCAACGACATCGACCTGATCGTGCCGACCGGGCAGCACCGGCAGGTGGCACGGCTCCTGGTCGCGGGCGGCTATGCGCCGGAGGAGCGCTTCAACGCGCTGAACGGACATCGGCGCATGGTCTTTCATGGAGCCGATTGGGACCTCGACGTGCTGGTGGGGTTGTTCGAGATGTGCCATCGCATCGATATGTCGAGTAGCTTCGTGCTCGACTTCCCGACCCTGACCGTCACCGATCTGCTGCTGACCAAGTTGCAAATCGTGAAGCTGAATGCCAAGGATGCCGGCGACATCGTCGACCTTCTGGCGTCCCACGAGCTTGGTGAGGGGCCGGGCGACCAGGTCGACCTCGCACGACTTCGCGACCTGGTGCGCGATGACTGGGGCCTGTGGCGAACGATCACCGGCACCCTCGAGACGGTGATCGCCACCGAGCCGCCTGTGCCCGTGGCCTTGCGGCTCCGCGCCCTGCTCGGCGCTCTGATCGACGCGCCGAAGTCGAGGCGCTGGAAGCTTCGCGCCCGGGTCGGCGATCGGGTGACCTGGTACGTGCTGCCGGACGAGGTGAACCAGTGACCTACTCGATCGTGGCCGCCGATCCCGCGGCCGGGGAGCTGGGCGTGGCCGTGCAGTCGAAGTTCCTGGCCGTCGGCGCAATCGTGCCGTGGGCCGCCGCGGATGCGGGAGCAGTGGCGACCCAGGCGCTGGCCGACGTGACAATTGGGCCACGCGGGCTTGACCTGCTTCGGCAGGGCGTGGACCCGGCCGCGTGCGTCGAGCAGCTGCTGGCCGGCGATATGCTCCGCGAGCAGCGCCAGTTCGGCCTGGTTGCGCCCGAGGGTCGGGCAGCCTCCTTCACCGGCAGTGAGTGCTTCGACCACGCCTCCTCGATCGTCGGGGATGGCTTCGCCGCGCAGGGCAACATCCTGGCCGCGCGGGCCGTGGTTGAGGGGCTGGCATCCGGCTTCGGCGCAACGGCCGGGCAGCCGCTGGCCGAGCGTCTGTTGACCGCGCTGGAGCGAGCGCAGGACGCTGGCGGGGATCGGCGCGGCATGGAGTCGGCCGCGCTGCTGGTGGTCCGGGAAGGCGGCGGCTACGGGGGCAACCACGACCGCATGCTCGACCTGCGTGCCGACGACCACCCAACCCCGATCGCCGAGCTGCGTCGGCTGTTGAGCCTCCACCGCCTCTACTTCGACCGACCTGACCCGGCCGATGCGTTGCCGATCGACGGCGTCCTGCATGACGAGCTGCGCACCGTCCTGGTGCGGCGCGGCTTCGATCCCGATGCGAGCTGGCGGGACGCGCTTTTCGGTTACTTCGGCTGGGAGAACCTGGAGGAGCGCTGGCTCGACGAGCACCGCCTGGATCCTGCCGTACTGGCCTACATCCGTGAGCACGAAGGGGACCGATGATGACCGGCATCAGCAACGAGACGGAGCTCGAGGACTTCCTGCGGGGAACAAACTTCCTGTCCGCCAGCGGTGGGGGCGAGCCCGATGTGCAGCGCGAGCTGCTGCTCGACGACATGGCCCGTGGCCTCAACCTGGCGTGGACGCCGATCGACGAGCTAGCTCCGGACGCGCTGATCTGCACTGCCTGCTTCTCCGGCTCGATCGCGCCAGAGGTCTTCGAAGCCAGTCCCGAGGCCGATCGCATTGCCGGGCCGGACCGCATCCGCCGTCCGATGGTCGAATCGGTCCGCGCCCTGGAAGAGGAGCTCGGCCGCAAGATCGACGGGATCTGCTCGATCGAGATCGGCGGCATCAATACCTCCGCGGTGCTCGACGCCGCGGCCAACCTGGGCATCGCGATGGTCGACGGGGACTATGCCGGTCGCGCCATTCCCGAGCTGCATGCCACCACGCCGCACCTGTTCGGAGTGCAGGTGCTGCCGTGGGCATCGGTCGACGAGTACGGAAACACGATCGTCATCCGCAAGGCCGCCTCGAATGCCTTCGCCGAGCGGATCGGCAAGCACCTGGCGCAGGCCTCGTTCGGGCTGATCGGGTGCGCTTTGGTGGCATTGCCGGCGAGCGAGGTGCGGCGCATCTACGTGCCCGGCACGATCAGCGAGAGCCTGGGGGTCGGCCGCGCCATCCGTGAGGCGCGCGAGCAGGGCGACGACCCGGTTGAGGCAGCAGCCCGCGCCCTCGAAGGTTGGGTGCTCTTCCGTGGCACGATCGTCGAACGGGAGTGGAGCAACACCGGCTACCTGGAGGGGACCCACGTGATCGAGGGAGAAGGATCGTTCGCCGGACATCGGCTCAAGGTCTGGTTCAAGAACGAGAACCACCTGACCTGGCTGGACGGCGCCGATCACGTCGCCAGCCCGGACCTGATCGAGGTCTGCGACGCCACTACCGGCGAGCCGCTCGTGAACACCTACCTCAAGGAGGGGGATCGGGTTGCGGTGGTGGCAGCGCGCCGCCGCGAGGTGTGGAACTCCGAGGCGGGCCTGGCCACGCTCGGCCCGGCGCACTTTGGGTGGAACGATTTCGAATATCGCCCGATCGAGTCGCTGGCGGGGGATCGGGCATGACCGCGGTGGTTTTCGACCCCGAGCATGCAATTGCCGCCGCTGAGTTCCGCGAGCGGCAGGACCGCGCCCGAACGGCGGCTGCCGAGCAGGGGCTCGATGGCCTTGTCGTCTGGTCCCGGGGCGGAGGACCGGTCGACATGTCGGCCGATGTGGTCTACCTCGCTAACCACTACTCGCAGCAGCCATACATGGCCGACCACGCCGGCATCGGTCGTGCCCGATCGCACGGCGTGCTGGTCCTGCCGGTCAAGGGGCCGAGCATCCTGGTCATGGACGTGCCCTGGTGGCGGACGGACCTGGTGGTGGCCGACGAGGTGCGCACCGGGAACGACGTGATCGACAAGGCCGCCGACGCGATGCGTTCCGCCGGCCTGGCGAATGGCCGAGTGGGATTGGTCGGCGCGAGCCACATGACAGCCGCCGCCTACCTTGGATTCATGGAGGCACTCCCGGCCCTCACTCTCGTTCGCACCGACGACCTGATCGAGCGGCTGCGCATCTACAAGACCGAGGCCGAGGTTGTCGCCATGCGGGCGGCCATCGCGCTGGGGGACGAGTCGGTCAAGGCCGCCATGGCGGCGGCCGTGGTCGGCGCCACGGAGGCCGATTGCGCCGCCGAGGCGGCTTCGGTCGTGGCGCGTGGCGGCGGCGTCCTGTAC
>JACDEL010000032.1 GCA_013816405.1 Chloroflexota bacterium
CCACCATCGCAACCTTGGCCCCGCCGGCCTGGAAGCTGCGCACCGCCACTGCCTTATCGGCGGGCAGGACCTGGGCACGCACCTCGTCGATGCCGATGCGCGCGGCCACCGAATCGGCCACCGCCTGGGCGTCCCCGGTGATCATGGCCACCCGCAGCCCGATCGCGTGCAACTGCTTGACGGCCTCAACTGACTCCGGCCGGATCTCGTCCTCGACGCTCAATGCGCCGATCACGCCGCCGTCTCGCACCACGTACAGGACCGTCTGTCCGGCTGCCTCCCAATCGGCGAGGTTGTCCAGGACCTCGGGTGGAACCGTCAATTGCAGCTCCGCCAGCAGGCGCGGTCCGCCAACCTGGGTTACGGAGCCGTCAACGCTGGCTCGAGCGCCGCGACCCGCCAGCGCCTCGAATCCAGAGGCCTGCTGCACAGTCACCCCGCGGTTGCGCGCGCCATTCACTACCGCCTTCGCGAGCGGATGCTCGCTGTCGGCCTCGACCGCGGCGGCCAAGGCCAGGACGACGGTCTCTTCGTGCCCCGGTGAGGCAACGACCGCGGCGATCACCGGCTCACCCCGCGTCAGGGTGCCGGTCTTGTCGAAGATGACGATCTCGAGGTCCTTTGCCCGCTCGAGCGCCAATCGGTCCTTCACCAGCAGGCCGTTCCGCGCGCCAAGCGTCGTGCTGATGGCGATCACCAGCGGGATTGCCAGTCCGAGTGCGTGTGGGCAGGCGATGACGAGAACCGTCGCTGTGCGGATGAGCGCCTCCTCAGGGTCGCCGAGCAGGGTCCAAGCACCGAGGGTGATGACACCCGCCACCAGCGCCACGTAGAAGAGAATCGCGGCGGCGCGATCGGCCAGCGCCTGGGCCCGCGAGTTGGAGGCCTGGGCCTCCGCCACGAGACGCATGATCCCGGACAGGGCGGTCTGGTCGCCGGTTGCCGTCACCCTGACCCGCAGGCTCGAGCCGGCGGCGACCGTGCCGGCCACCACGCGATCGCCAGGCTCCTTGCTGACCGCGCGCGACTCGCCGCTGATCATGCTCTCGTCGACGTCTGCGCTCCCCTCCACGACCTCGCCATCGGCCGGCACCCGCCCGCCGGGCCGAACCAGGACGACATCGCCGACCCGCAGCTCCTGCGTCTTGACCGTTTCGAGGTCGCCGCCGGTCACGCGCTCAGCCGTGTCCGGCAACAGCTCTGCGAGCGCGGAGAGAGCGCCGCGCGCCTGCCCGATCGCCCGCATCTCGAGCCAGTGGCCCAGGCTCATCACGGTGATCAAGGTCGCCAGCTCCCACCACACGTCGACCTCGAAGACGCCCAGCGTGGCTGCCCAGCTGGCGATGAAGGCGACGGCGATCGCCAGGCTGATCAGGGTCATCATCCCCGGCTGCCGGTTCGACAGTTCCGACATCGCGCCGCGGAGAAAGACCAGGCCGCCGTACGCGAATACGACCGTGCCGAGCACCGGCGGGATCCAGTCGGAGCCTGCGAACGAGGGGGCTGCATAGCCGAGCCAGTCCTGCACCTCGCGACTCCACAGGACCACGGGCACGGTCAGCAGTAGGACGACCCAGAACTGGCGGCGAAACACCGCCGGATCGTGTCCTGCATGCTTGTCGTGACCTGAGTGCTTGGTTGGCGCGCCCTGCATTTCGTGCCCGGCATGCATGTCGTGCGATTGATGATCCATCGGTTCTCCGTCCATCGCTTCAGTCTGAGCCGAGAATGTCAGTCAGGAGCGCGAATCCCTCGGGAGTGCCGGACCATCGGCTCCGGAGCCCCTCGAGCCCGATCTTGCGCCGAACATAGCGCAGGACAAGGACCGCGACCACGACGTCGTCGACCGGCCCCAGGATCGGGATGAACTCCGGGATGAGGTCAATCGGGCTGATCAGCCAGACGAGGAGCACGGCCAGCGCGATCTTCGGTCCCATCGGCACCGTGCGGTCGCCGAGGAGACGACGAATGAGCCGGACCACGTCGGGGATGACGCGAAGCAGTTCGCGGAGACCCACGTCGCGCGGACGGAAGATCCAGAGCAGGCCGATCAGGAGGGCCCACACGGCGAGGAGGCCCGCGAGGAAAACTGCGAGGGTCCGCCAGTCCACGCCGGTACCTTGACAGGTGGGCGCGCATCTGGATGGGCAAGCTGTCGTCAGGCTCGTGCAGCACGGGTGCATGACTGCATGACCGACCCTGACAGCGCGACCCCCGCCCCGCTTGGGTAGACTCCGTGCGTGGCACTCGATCCGCAGCGTGACTTCTCGACCCTGGGTGAGCTCTCGGTGCTCAATGAACCGGCCGGCCACCACGCCTCGCCTTCCGAGGTGATGTACCCCGGTGGCCCAAGCCTCGACGGTGGCCTCCTCTCCCCCGGCGACCCCATTCCGGAGAACGCCGGACCGGGTGGTCGGCGGCCGGAATGGCTGAAGGTGAGGATCGGCGTCGGCGAGACCTATGCGCAGGTCAGCCGTCTGATGCGCTCGCAGGACCTGCACACCGTCTGCGAGGAGGCTCGCTGCCCCAATCAGGGCGAGTGCTGGGCGCTTGGCACCGCCACCTTCATGGTGCTGGGGAGCGTCTGTACAAGGAACTGCGGCTTCTGCGCCATCGACACCGGCCGCCCGACCACCACCGATCTCGACGAGCCAAGACGCGTCGCCGAGGCGGCCGCGGCCATGCGCCTCAAGCACGCCGTGATCACCATGGTCGCCCGCGATGACCTGCCCGATGGCGGGGCTGGCGTCGTCGCCGACACGATCCGCGCCATCCGCCGTATCTCGCCCGCCACCAGCATCGAGGTGCTCATCTCGGACCTCAACGGGCGCGAGGCCGACATCCGCACCGTGGTCGAGGCGCAGCCCGACATCCTGAATCACAACGTAGAGACGGTTCCGCGCCTCCAGCGCCCAGTTCGCCGGCGGGCCCGATGGGACCGTTCCGTCTCCGTCCTGACCATCGGGCGCCGAATTGCCAACGAGATCGGCCACGAAAAGATGGTGACCAAGACCGGCCTGATGGTCGGCCTGGGCGAGACGACCGACGAGCTGCTCGAGGCCATGCGGCTCCTGCGTGAGGCCGACATCGATGTCCTCACCATCGGCCAATACCTGCGTCCCAGCCGCCAGCACTTGCCGCTGCACAAGTACTACACCCCCGCCGAGTTCGTGGCGTTGCGGCGAGCGGGCCTGAAGATGGGCTTCCGGCACGTGCAGTCGGGGCCGCTGGTGCGCTCGTCCTACCACGCCGCCGAGCAGGTCCCGGGCGTGGCGTCCGTCGCGGTCTGAGGCAGCCCCAAGTCATGGTCGAGATGCGCGACATCAGCCGTCCCCCCGCGGCACCCGCCGAGCCGGAGGCGCCCCACCGCCCTCGTCGCGACGCGCCGTTCGCGCCGGCCAGCGACGAACGCCCGCTCCTCCTCGGCCACGGCGGGAAGCTGCTCGTCGAGCGGCTCGGCACCGTCCCCTACGAGCCGGCCTGGGAGCTCCAGAACGAGCTGGCCGAGCAGCGACGGCAGCGACGAATCGGGGACAGGCTATTGCTGCTCGAGCACTTTCCGGTCTACACCATCGGTCGCGGCGGGGATGAGGCCAACCTGCTGGCCACCCCCGAGCGCCTCCGGGAGATCGGGGCGCAGTTCCTGCGCGTGGACCGCGGCGGCGACATCACCTTCCACGGTCCGGGCCAGCTGGTGGCGTACCCGATCGTCGAGCTGCGCGACCCGCTCGACCTGCGCCGATACGTCCGCTCCCTCCAGGCGGCCATCATCGACACCGCCGCCACGTTTGGAGTCGAGGTGCGTGCGCAGGACGGGCTCATCGGCGTCTGGGTGGAGGGGCGACGCAAGCTGGCCGCCATTGGGGTTCGCGTCAAGCGCGGAGTCACGACTCACGGCCTGGCACTGAACGTGAACACCGACCTGCGCTGGTTCGCCGAGATGATCCCGTGCGGGATCGCCGACAAGGAGGTCACGTCCCTGGCGGCCGAGCTCGGCCACCCGGTCGACATGGTCGCGGTCGAGGACAGATTGGCCGATGCACTTGCCACCGCCTTCGGCCTCACCGTGACCGGCGCTCGGTCAGGCCCGATCGGCCCGGCCGGCTCCAGCGAGCAGTGACCGAGGTCCAGCGCTCTGCAGTCCCCGATCATCACCCGCGCCTCGAGGTTGGCGCGTTCGGGCCGTGGCAGACCAACGCATACCTCGTCTGGGACGGCCGCTCGGTCGATGCCCTGGTCGTCGACCCCGGCCTTGGCGCGGCCGATCCACTCCTGGCCCGCGTCGCCTCGAATGGGCTGACGCTGCACCTGGTGGCCAACTCGCACGGCCACATCGACCACGTCTTCGACAATGCCTCGCTCGTGCGCGGGTCGGGGGCGCCGCTTGCCATTCATGCGCTCGACGAGCCTCGCCTCACCGCGCCCAACAACTACGGGCTCGAGATGGAGCCGAGCGTCGCGACCCGCCACCTGCAGGATGGTGAGCAGCTGACGATCGGTGACCTGGTCTTCGACGTGCTGCACACGCCGGGCCACACGGAGGGATCTGTCTGCCTGTACGAGGAGCGGGCCGCGCTGCTACTCAGTGGTGACGTGCTCTTCGCCGGCACCTACGGCCGCACCGATCTGCCCGGCGGCGACGACGGGGACATGGTCGCCAGCCTCGCTCGCCTGGCTCGCGACCTCCCGCCCGGGGTGCGGGTGCTGCCGGGCCACGGTCCAGAGACAACCCTGGAGCGAGAGCTGCCCTGGATGCGACGGATCGCAGAGGCCGGACGCCTCCTCTAAGGCGCCGGCGGCGGGCGACGAATTTGCACCGGGGGCAAACAACGGGCAACTTGTCGCCCAAATCGGCCGCTCGATGGCTGCCATTTGCACCGGGTGCAAATCCTGGGCAAGTTGGGCCGGTTTTCGGAGCAGGATCGGCCCTCCTTCGCGGTTGTTTGCGCCGGGTGCAAACGACGCCGATCCGGGGACCGGCGGGACTCAGCTCCAGTCGATCGAGACCACCTCAACCGGGGCCGCGAGTCCCTTGAGCTCGAGCGTGCGACGGGTACGCTCGCCGAACGAATGCCGGGCGACGGCCACCGTGGACGCGCTCACGAGGATCTCCCCGCCATCGGCTGCGGCGCCGATGCGCGAGGCCTGATTCACCCCGGTCCCCACGTAGTCGAGTCCGACCCGGTTGGCGGCAGCCCCATGGATGCCGATGCGCACCGCCAGCGCGAACCCCGAGGTGCGCCGCTGCTCGGCGAGGCGTCGCTGGATGGTGACTGCCGCCTCGATGGCGTGGTCGGCATCGGCGAATGCCAGGAAGAACCCGTCGCCGGTGGCCTTGACCTCTTCCCCGCCATGCTCGGCGACGGCCGCTCGGAGCGTGCGATCGTGGATGCGGATCACGCCGTCCCACGCCTCATCCCCCAGGGTCTCGGCCAGACGCGTCGAGTCGACGATGTCGGTGAACATGAAGACGCGCTCGGTGCGGGCAGTCGCCATGCCAAGCGGCGTGGCGTCGATGCCAGTCGCCAGCTCGGCGAGCAGCACTTCCGCCCGCCGAAGGTCCGGAGCCGCTCCCAGGCGTTCGAACGCGTCGCGCGCCGTACGCGTTTCGATCGCGGCAAGATCGCCCTGCTCCTCGCGCCGGTAGGCATCGGCCAGGGCAAGGCGCATGCGCGCCGTCTCGTACGGGGCGTCGACGGCGGACCAGAGCGCAATCGCTTCCCTCAGACGCGTGCCCGCCTCAGCGAAGCGTCCCTCCGCCAGTGCCACGATGCCGTCGGAGGACGCGGCATTGGCCAGAACCGTTGGGGTGTTGAACTTCTCGGCCAGCGTGATGAGCTCGTCCGCGGCCGCCCTTGCCCCGGCTACGTTCCCGGCTGCCAGAAGGATCTCGGCCTGCACCGGCAGCAGGCTGAGCCGATACACGGCGCTGTCCGACGGCGCACGCCACGAAGAACGCCCCGGCTCCGTCAGGGCGCGGTGGATCGATTCGACGGCGGCGGCGGTCTTTCCCTGGGCCAGCCGCAGGAGCGATAGCGCGGGCTCCGTGTCCTGCCTGAGCGCGTAGGCCCCCAGCAGCGCCTCCTCGGCGGCGGGCAGATCCCCGCGTCGCAGCCGGATCTCGCCGACCTGGTACAACGCCAAACCAGCCGCCCCGGGGATGTAGCCAAGTAGCTCAGTTGATGCGAGCCGAGCCTCCGCCTCCGCTTCCGGCCAGGCGCCATGCATCCGCTTCACGTCAGAGCGGAAGAGGCGACACATCCCGGGGTAGCCGTTGATGCCTTCGCGCTTGCACCATCGGTCCTGGGCCTCTGTCCACTCCAGGGCTCGCCGCACGTCGCCGATTGCCGCGCAGGCCTCGATCGTGGCGCAGAAGACGCCGCCCGCCACGCCCGGCGCCAGCTCGCCGCTGATCGCGGCCGTGGCTGCCTCGTCCGCGAGTGCCAGCCCCTCCTCGATGTCGCCCCGCGCCAGAAGCCCTGCCGCTTTCCCCGCGAGCCCAAATGCCCGCAAATCCGGCAAGCCCAGGCGCTCTGCGATCTCGACTGCGCGGGTGGCCTGTCGGATCGACTCCTCGTTGTTGCCGCCGGTCGATGCCAGTCCCGCACGCACCCCGGCCACCCATCCGTGGCCGATATTCTCTTCCATCCCTTCGAGCATGCGTTCAGCGCGCTTGATCCAGGCCTCGGCGGTCGGCATCGCCAGCCGGAAGACGCTGTCGCGGGCCAGGTTGATGGCGGCCGCTACCGCGGTAGGCACGTCCCCCGCCTTCGAGGCAGCGGCGAAGGCTCGTTCCCGCGCCTCGATCGCCAGCGGCAGCTGCCCCGTCCACCACGCAGCGTCGGCGAGTAGCTCCAATTCCTCCGGAGCCAGCGCTTGCGCTGCGTCCGCCGCGGACAAGCCTTCGAAGGCGGCCCGCCATTCGTGGCGTGCCAGGGCGCCTCGGGCTGTTTCGACGGGCGATCCGATCGGGGTCTCAGGCGCCTGGGTCATCGTCTCTCCGACATTCGGCACCATTCTGCCATCTGGGGCGCCGTCGCCCGTCTGCGGCTCCAAGCGCGCTCCACTTGCGCCCGAGTGCAAACAACGGGCAACTTGTCGCCAAATCGGGCCCTCCATGCCTGGCGTTTGCGCGTGGTGCAAATCCTGAGCAAGTCGGGCGGATTTCCAGGCCCAGATCGCGTCTGCTTCGCGGTTGGTTGCCTGGGGGGCAAACGAGCCTGCCAGAGACGCCGTGCGCGTATGGCCTATCCCAAACCCTCCCCGCCCGGAGCGGCACTCGGCGGCCTGGACGGCCTCGCCGCAACCCACTGCCCATAGGAATTAGCTGAAGAAGGCGCGGCTCTGCGTCTGGCGAAAGCCTGAAGCGGAGTCGCGCGTATGCCCGGGGCCGCGGATTCTCTTACCAATGTGGTTGGTACATCGGTGCAGACGGGACCTTGCAAGGGTCGGGATGCGTCGCGATACCAATAGGGTTGGTGAGATCGCACCTGGAGAGACCCACATGCGTGGTTGTACCAATGGAGTTGGTAAAGGGACTGGGCCATGGCAAGGGGCTACGACGCAGCGTTGGCGTTCCACCCAGCGAGACTAATCGGCAACTTACCGCCCTGATGCCCCGTGCTTGCCCGCCATTCCCACGGGGAGCACACAGGCGGCAACATGAGGCCCTTTCAGCGTCCCAAGAGATGCCTGCTTGCCGGTTAGTCCCGCTGGGTGCAAGTCCACGGCCCGCAGAGGCACCTACTCGAGGATCAGGCCGTGCTCCTCGACAAGGCGCGCAATGGAGCCCGGATCGGACTCGAGGCCGTAGCGCGACCGTACCTCGGCCAGGATCTCCGGGGCCGGGCGTCCACCCAGGAACAGGTCCACCAGCTCTGCGAAGTACCGTTCGAAGCCGGCCGGCGAGATGATCTCGAGCAGCCTGGCCTCGGTGTCGCCGGCATTCCAGAACGTGTGCCACTGGTCACGCGGCTTGAAGATGAGATCACCCGGCTCGCCGGAGATGACTTCGTCGCCCAGCATCGCCCCGATCCGACCTTCCAGCACGTAGCTGTATTCGTCCTCACGACTGTGCCGATGCAGGGGCGCACCCAGCGCATGCGGCTTCAGCGGGTGCTCGACCAGCGCAAATCCGCCGCCGGACTCATCACCGCTAACCATGAAGCGCACGCCCATGCCGCCCAATCGGCCTGACCGCCCCTGGCCCGGCCGCACGATCCTGGCGTTCTCCTCGGCCATGTCGCAGATCTTAGGGTTCGTCGCGCCGGGTGCATATCCCTGGAGCGATAGACTCCCTCCCATGGCGGGAAAGAACGCTGGGCTGATCAAGGACCTCCGTATGGCGAAGGATTTCTCATGAAAAGGCAGTCTCAATTCCTTGTGGCGGCACTGTTTCTCGGCGCAGTCACCGCCTGCACCAGCGCACCGGCCAGCCCAAGCCTGCAGCCGGACGCATCGGGTCTGGAAGGCCTTCTGCTGCTCCCACTGGTGAGCATCAAGGTTGGCGTCGCGATCGCCCCAGACAACCGCACCGTGACGATCACGTTCATTGGCGGTCCTGTCCGGCCCAAGACCGACCCGTGCTACAGCGAGTACGCGGGTTGGGCCGGGCTCGACGGGCAGCAGCAGCTCGACCTGGCGGTCGCCGAACTGAGGGATGGCCGCGCGAATCACGGGACCGCATGCCCGGCAGCCGGATCCGAACGCGTCGTCCAGGTCGTCCTGAACAAACCGTTCGTCGGCACGACCGCCACGGACCTGTCAGATGGGCACCAGCTTGCCCTAGCGCGATGACCCGTCCGGAGCCGATGCCGCGGCCAGGAACGCTTCGACCTCCCGCCTGACCGATCCCGGCTCTTCGATCCACGGAAAGTGCCCGATTCCCGGCAGGATCTGAAGCCTCGCGCCGGGGATGAGTGCGGCGCTTCGCTCTGCCTCGGCGTACGAGATCGGCGAAGCAGCGCCATGCACGACGAGGACGGGCATCCGCAGCCGCGCCAATCCCCGCTCCAGCGTGCCTTCCTCGAAATGCGCCGTGATCGACGGCCACGTCATCAGGTGGCGCTCGAGATCCAGCCTGAACTCCGGCACCGGCGGCGCGGCGGCGGGGTCCGAGAAGTAGTGCGGCCACACCGTGTTGAAAGCCGCGAGCGACTCTTCCGGCGTCCCTTCCCCGGCCTCCTCCCGCACGTTGTATTCCTCCATCCGGACGCGCTGCTCGTCCGTCAGTCCGCGCATCAGGTTCTCGCCCAGGGCCTCTCCGCCGCCGTCGGGCAGGGCTCCCAGCGCATCGAGCACCATCAGGCCGAGCAGCCGCTCAGACCGGGCCACCGCCAGGTGCATGGCCAGGTGTCCACCCCAGGAATGGCCAATCACCCAGGCCCGATCCCACCCGAGCGCGTCCAACACCGCCACCGCGTCGGCCACGTGCCCCTCAACGGTGCGGTCACCGTCCACCACGGAGGGAGCCAGGCCGCGCTGCTGATACCGCGCAACGGTCAGGACTGCGGACAGCTCGGCCGCCAGATCGGCCAGGTAATCGGACATCCCCGGACCGCCGTGGAGCAGCAGGGCGGGCGGGCCACTGCCACGCACCGAGCCCACGATCTCGCCACCTTGGACCCGTGCGCGGACCTCCTGCTCGGGAGCGCCTTCATTCATCGCCACAGGATACGCGGCGACTCCTCGCCCATCCGTTTGCGCCGGGCGCAAACAACCGCGAGGTTACCGCGGGAATCGGCCTCCTTGCCCGTCCTTTGCTCGCGGCGCAAAGGCGCGGCAATTTGGAGCCCAAGACGGCCGGCGTCGGTGCCTTCTTCGGCGTTACTTGCACCGGGTGCAAATGGCCCGTGGCGATTCCCGCCGTCTTTCACAAAGCCAGCCTGCGCCAACCTTCCGCCGGAAAAGGCCGATGGACTCTGGTGTGCACCGAGCACTCCTAGCAGCCAACCTGAACGGCGAAACAGCCTCTTCTTCGTCGCTATGAGCGGCCAGCGCTCCCAGCCGCCAACATCGGCGGCAAATCGGGTGTCGGGTGGCGCCTTCTTTGCGATAAGGAGCACCCAGCGCTCATCAGCGAGACCGATAGACTCCGTCCATGCCCAGAGCGAAGGCAGCGGCGAAGGACCACGATCCCGGGCCAACCGCAGCCGGCGAGCGCGGTGAGGCTGAGGCAACGGCCGCCCGCCATCCCATCAAGGTGGAGGGGGCCACGGTCCGCATCGGGACAGCCAGCTGGACCGATCCGACAATGGTCGAGCCGGGCGTCTTCTACCCACCGAACGCGACGAACGCCGAGGACAGGCTGCGCTACTACGCTGACCAGTTCCCGATCGTCGAGGTCGACGCCACCTACTACGCGCTCCCCACACGACGCCTGGGCGAGCTGTGGCTGGAGCGCACCCCGCCCGACTTCACGTTCGACATCAAGGCTCACGCCCTGATGACCGCCCAGCCATCGGAGGTGAAGCGGCTGCCCAAGGAGATCCGCGACGAGCTCCCGCCGGAGCTGGCCGACAAGAAGCGGATCTACGGCAAGGACCTCCCCACCGAGCTCCGAGACGCGATCTGGGACCAGTTCAAGGACGGGATTGCGCCCCTCCACTCGGCCGGCAAGCTGGGCGCCGTTTTCCTGCAGTACCCGCGCTGGTTCTTCCCCTCCAACGAGAGCCGCGCCGCGATCGTGGAGGCCAGGGAGCGGCTCGGAGACATCGGTCTGGCGGTGGAATTCCGCAACAACACCTGGTTCAACGAGAAGAACCACGAGCGCACGATCAACTTTCTTGAGAAGTACCAGATCCCGTTCGTGATGGTCGACGAGCCACAGACCAAGACCGCGCTGCCTCCCATCGTCGCGGTCACCAGCCCACAGCTCGCTGTTGTCCGCTTCCATGGCCGGCGCACGGAGACCTGGGAGGCCAAAAACATCCCGGTGGTCGAGCGCTTCCGCTACCTCTACGACGCCGATGAACTGGGCGAATGGGTCCCCCGCATCCGGCAGGCGGCCGGCTCTGTCAAGAACCTGCACCTGTTGATGAACAACTGCTACGCCAACTACGGGACCACCAACGCACGGGAGATCGCCGCGATGCTGGAAACGGCGACAATGTCCGCTGGATGACGACCGATGGAGACACCCCACCACAGCCTGAGGCGGAGGAGATCTGGCGAGGCATCCTGATGGGCACCCATCCCCGCTACCGCAGTGCACGTGCCCTCTACAAGCACTTCCCCGGCGAGCCGCGCTGCAAGATGTGCGCTGTCCCCTTTCAAGGCCCGTTCGCGCCGATCATGCGGCTGCGCGGCCGAGGCCGATGGGCCAAGAACCCCAAGTACTGCGGCATGTGCTTCTCGCTGCTGAGCAACGTGCGGGGCGGAGCGGAGATTCCCTGCACGCTCCTTTTCGCCGACGTCCGCGGCTCAACGGAGCTGGCCGAGAGGGTCTCGTCGAGCGAGTTCAGCCGGCTCCTCAATCGTTTCTATGACACTGCCGGACGGATCACGGTCGAGAACGACGGCATCGTCGACAAGTTCGTGGGCGACGAGGTGATGGCCATCTTCATCCCGGCCCTCGTGCAGGAGCGCCATGCGGCCCGGGCCATCGCAACTGCCCAACAGATCCTGCGCGCCGTCGACACCTTGCCGATCGGGATCGGCATCCAGACGGGCAATGCCTTCGTGGGAGCGGTCGGCGTGGCGCCGCACACCGAGCTGACTGCGCTTGGTGACGTGGTCAACACCGCTGCCCGGTTGGCATCGGCCGCGGCCGAAGGCGAGATCCTGGTGAGCCGCGAGGCAGCCGAGGCTGCGGGTCTGGAGCTGGAGCCGCTGGAGCACCGGTCACTGGAGCTGAAGGGCAAGAGCGCCCCCACCGACGTCGTGGTGCTCACAGCCAAGGCGCCCAACCCGTCATGACGCGAGAGCCCTGGCCCGAGCTGCCGTGGACCGAATGGAAGCCCACGCTACACATGTGGCTCCAGGTGGTGGGCAAGGTGCGCGTGGCGCTCGCCGCCCCGCAGAACCATTGGTGGCACACCACGCTGCACGTGACCTCGCGCGGCCTGACCAGCTCGCCGATCCCCATCGACGGCCGCAACTTCCAGGTCGACTTCGACTTCCTCGATCATCGGCTCGACGTCGCCGACGCGGAGGGTCGTACGTTCGAGATGACCCTGGCGCCGATGTCCGTGGCCACCTTCCACCGCGAGTTCATGGCCGGGCCTGCGCGGGCTGGGGATCGAGGTCCGGATCTGGACGACGCCGGTCGAGGTAGCCAACCCCATCCCCTTCGAGCTTGATGAGCAGCACGCCTCCTATGAGCCGCATGCCCAGCTCTCCTACACCTACCCAGAGCCCGATGGCCTGACGTCCGCCACCATCCGACCTGCCGAGGCGTTCTTCGATTCGCGCCTCGACGAGTTCGCCCTGACCTACGACGCTGTCCGCAGCCTCGCCGATCCCGACGCGGCCGTCCTCGAGTTCCTCCGGTCGACCTACGAGGCAGGAGCCGATCTCGCACGCTGGGATCGGGCTCTGCTCGAGCCCTCCGAGGTCCCGAGCCGACCCCCTAGGCGGCCGTGGAGCATCATGGGCTGATCATGGCCGACACTCCCCCGATCGACCCCACCATTCCGCCCAGCGGAACCGGCTGCGTCGAATGCATGGCAACCGACGACGGGTGGTGGTTCCACCTGCGCCGATGCGTGCATTGCGGCCACATCGGCTGCTGCGACCAATCTCGCTCGCAGCACGGCAGCAAACATGCCGCGGCGGAGCAGCACCCCATCATCCGCAGCTTCGAGCCGGGCGAGGACTGGTTCTACGACTACGGGCAGGACGAGTACGCGGAAGGCCGCGAGCTGGCGCCGCCGGACCACCATCCGCTCGACCAGACCGTGCCTGGCCCGCAAGACCGCGTGCCGCGCGATTGGGAGCTTCAGCTGCACTGACTCCCGCCTGTCCTACGCCGAATCGGTCAGGACGTAGGGGGGTTGCAGCTCCCTGTGGACGGATCATTCAGGCGAGATGGCGTCTACTCGTCTGACCGCGCTGGGCCCTCAGGCATGTCGTTCATCGCGATCCGCTACCCACCCGCGCGAGTAGTCCACTGCGATCGTGTGATGACGACCATCCGGGGGCTGCACCCATCTCAGCTTTGTGGGACGTCTGTTTCAGTGAGCCTCGTCCTCGGTCCCTTCGTCTTCGCCGACCGGCTGGACCGGTTCCTCGTGCACGCGGCTCGCCTCGACGATGGTCGGCCGGCCGTCGCGGTCCTTCCAGCGCGTCTCGAGGCGGAGGGTGTCCCCCTCGCCCACCAGGTGGAGGACGGTCTTGTAGCCGGTCGGGGTCGACTCGATCGACTCGATGCTGGCTTCGGTCATCGGCATCGGCAGCATTGAAACGATCGGCCCAAGGCTCGACTGCAGCTCCTTGCTCATCTGCTCGGCGGCTTTGCCGATGTCGCCGGCCAGCAGCGCCTCGCAGGTCGCCTGGGCGTGTTCGCGAACGGCCTGCTCATCCATGGCGAGGAGTATGGGTGAGCGGGCTTCCAAGCGCGTGGCCGTCGTTGCGAAGTCCATGGGCCCGGGCCGTTGCGCGCTGACACCACATTCCCGTGGCTGGCCACCCGCACAACGGCGGGCATGTGCATGATGTGCCATACGCAGGGTGGCGGGAGTTGTGGGGGAGTCCCACGGCATGCTGTCCCATCAGAACGGTCGCCCGACTCGTGCCGAACGCCAATGGCGAGACCGAACCCCGCGATGGAGGTATTGGCTGATGGCGCCCCGGGTCAAGAAAAAGTCCATGTTTGCAGCTGCGGTCTTCACCGCCGCCCTGGTGGCGAGCCTGGCCGGGCCTGCTCTGGCTGGCGAGATTACCGGCAATCGCCTTAAGGAGGACTACTCACACGGCCGGTCGATCTGCAAGTTCTCCGGGCAGAATGACAACCCCACCTCCACCGATCCAGCGAATCCTCCTGGTCGGGTCCAGTCGTACGGGTACAGCTTTGTCAGGAACGGGCTGAAGGCGCTCGTGCCCAGTCCTGGCTTCGCTTGCAACCCGAACAATCACTTTGGCGAGTAGGTGACGTTGGTTGGCCTCGCCACCCGGGCGCGGCCAACCTTCAGCCTTGGGCGATCCGCACGATTTCGGCCGCGGTGACTCGTGCGGTGGCGGCAGTTGCCGCCAAGGCGGCCACGGCCTCTCCCTCATCCGCTGACCCGTAGACGGCGGCCTCAGCCCGACCCCACTCGGCGAGGATCAGGCGGATCAACCGGTCCACCTCGGTGGGCGTGTGGCCGAGCATGGTCAGCGTCTTCTCGACCTGGATAGTGTGCTCGCGAAAGTGCGAGGACCATCGGCCTATCCGGAAGCCGATGTCCAGGGCGAAGCCCATCCAGCGCGTGCCGTGGGCAAGCCGCTCTTGCGGCAGACCGGCGAGCCGCTCGGTCGATTGGTCGAGCACCTCGTTGAGCCGGGCGCGGACCTCGGCCGGAGTGCCTGCCGCTTCCTCTTCGTCGCTCGGGAGCGCGTCGTGGATGGCCGTGGGACGAGCGGTGGGCAGGTTCGAGTCGGCCGGAAGCCCCTGGGCCTGCCACCAGGCGGTGACCGCCCCATAGCTTCGCTGGCCACCGATGACGTGGCCGAGGGTCTCCCGCACGGTCCACTGCTTATCGCCAGGGTCGGCATCCCAGGCGGCGTCCGGTAGCTGGATCAGGATCCCCTGGAGGTCCCATCGGGCCGCGGTGGCAGGAGCGATCAGGTCGGCGGCTCTCCCTCGCTCGAGGCCTGACGCACGGACCGCCGTCTGGGCATCGATGCCGGCCCGCTCGAATTCCTCAAAAATCCGATAGAAGCCGTAGCGGATCTCGTTCTCGCCGTCGCCCTTCCAGGCCCAGAACGTCTCCATGTCAGCATCGGTGAGGGTGGACAGCTCGCGCACCGCTGCCATGACGTCGCGGCGAGCTGCCAGGAGCGCCTCAGGAATGGGCCGAGGCTCGATGTCGTCGGTGTAGGTGAGGAGCGGATCGGCGGTAGTGGTTGAGGCCATGGTGCAAGCCTAGCGCGCCGAGATCTCGAGGACATGAAATGACCGCCTCGCGGGCGGCCATTTCGCTACCTACCGTCGTACCGAGGCCGGATTCAGCGACCGGTGTTGACGTTCACCTGCGACTGGGTCTCCTCGCTGGTCTCGGTGGTCTCGGTGGTCTCGACGGTCTCCCCATCGTTGTCGGTGTTGACATTCATGTTGACGTTCTTCACCTGCTCCTTCGGCGGGTCATCGACTCGCTCGTAGGTGGTGGTCTGCGTCACCTTCTCTTCTTCGTGGTGCGACATGTTGTGTACCTCGTTCGGCCCACTCTTGGTGGGGCTAAAGAAGAACACCCGGCGCTGGGCGGGAAACCAGCACCGGGTGTGAGGAATGGGGGTTAGCGCGCTCTAGTAGCGCGGGGTCGAGTCGACCGGCTTGTCGGGCAGGTCGTCGTCCTCGTCCTTGATCTTCTCCTCGGTCTTGTCGCCAGCGCCGGCTCCCGCGCCCGCGCCCACGGCTCCACCGACGATGGCTCCAGGAGGTCCGGCGATGGCGCCACCGACGACGGCTCCACCGACCGCCCCCGCGGCCCCGCCAGCACCCGCGCCGGCCTCGTCGCGGCCCTCGGTGGCCTCACCGGCAGCTGCGCCGCCAGCCGCCCCGATGGCGCCACCGACTGCGGCTCCAACCGGTCCGCCGACAACAGCGCCGGCAAGACCGCCGGCAACTGCGCCAGCCGCAGCGCCCTTGGCCTCGTTGGCATCCTCGTCGTGGGTCTTCTTCTTGCCGTACTCGTCCAAGTCGTCATCCTCGCCTTCGACGCGAGTGACCTTGGTGTCGTCGTACTGAGTCATTCAATGCTCCTTCTGAGGCCCCTCTGGGTCATCACGTTCGTGGGCCTGCGTCACTTTCGACGGGCGACAATCGCGTCAGGCTCATGGTCCGGGCGTCGGACCTTCCATCCGCGTATCAGGCGGTGCGCTTCGCCAACTTCATCCCGGCCACCGCCAATGCGGGAAGGAACGCCAGCAGGGTGAGGAGCCGCGGCGCGCCAAGGACGAAGAGTGCGGCGCCGATCCCGAGCGAGGCCCTGGTCAGCGTAGTTTGCTGCGACTTCGGCATGGTCTCGACGGTCCGATAGGCGTCGAGCGCACTGCCCCTCACGGCATCGGCCGCGTCCGGCAGGGTCTCGGCGATGGTGGCCGACACGGCGCCCACCTGGCCGGCCAGGTCACGCGCGGACGACACGATTCCACCGGCGCGAGCGGCGGCGGCCTTCCGCGTCCGGGTGATCTTGGCCTTGGTCGTCTTGGGGGTGTTGCTGGTCATCGAGGTCCTCCTTCATCGGCCCATGCGGGCCTGACGGGCATTTCGCTTCGGACCACGATGGGGAGTGGGAGGGCGTCGCCGGGTCACAGCGGAGGGGCAGAGCCTTTCAGCCGCGTTGCGACAGGTCAGTAGGTGAGGACCTCGATCCCCTGCCGCTCGTAATCCGGGCGGTTGCGTGTAACCACGGCGGCGCCCAGCTCGGCCGCGATGCCGGCGATCAACGAGTCGCCCAGGCCCAGCTTGCCGCCAGCCCGATGTCGAGCCAGCCGCGAGTTACCGGCCCAGCGGGCTGCCTCGGGAGAAGTTGCGACGTATTCGAGCGCATCAAGCAGTGTGCGGAGGTGGGAGAGGTGGCTGGCGTCGCCCTGGGAGAGCGTCTCGCAGGTCACCACGTCGCATGTATATAGCTCGTGCGCTTCTGAAAAGAGAACCTTCAACAGCCTGGCCGCGGGCTCATCCCGGTTTGCATGATCGATGAGGAGCGTGGAATCGAGCAGGTATCGCATGCTCAGTCGGTCTCCTCGGATCGCAGCTCATCGACCCAGGCGGTGACTTGGTCGCGGTTCATGTGGTACGGCGTTCCCACCAGGATGCCGGCTGTTTCGCGGATCGCCTTGCCCAGCTTGTCGCGCTTGACGCGTTGAGCGACCGCCTCGGCCACGTAGCGGCTTCGTCCCCGCGGTCCGGCGAGTTCATCGATCTCGGCCAGGAGATCTTCGGGTAGCGTGAGATTCGTGCGTGCCAGCCCCATCAGGTTGTCTCCCGACAATGTGGGAAGTTATGCGCATAGTCTAGCACACTCGGCGGGAGCCTGGCAGGACAGGGAACTTCGTGAGTTATGCCGCAATTTCCCTGGCCCGCTTCCCTGTAGTGCAAGCCTCATGTAAGCGGGTTGCAGGTAAGCGGGTTGCAGGCTGTTCGCATTTCCCACCCACCGGGACTAACCGGCAACTTAGCGCCGATGAGGGCGCATACAGGGGCCAACTTGCGGAAGGTTCCCGCCCTGTGGGAATCACCGGCAACTTCGCGCTCCGCAGCGCCCGCCGCGCGGCCTGCTTGCCGTGTAGACCCACCCAGCCGGAATGGGTCGTTATGCCGCGCCCCTAGCATGGGCCCGTGACGGACCGCTCCCTGCGCTCCCTGAGCTCCCTGCTCCTCATCGTCAACCCGGTCTCGGGAGGCAAGCCCGGCTCGCCGACGCCGCTCTCGGACGACCCTAAGAAGCTCGAGCCGGAAGCGCTGGCCGAGGGGCTGCGCTCACGCGGGCTGCAGGTCCGACTCCACGTGCTCCAGGAGAAAGAAGACCCCGCTGAAATTGCCCGCGGCGCCCAACCGGGCGAGGACATCGTGGTCGCGGGCGGCGACGGCACGGTAGGCCCGGTGGCTGAGGTGCTCACCGGCGACGATCGAGCGTTGGGGATCCTCCCGATGGGTTCGTGGAACAACATCGCCCGCGGCGCGGGAATCCCCCTTGAGCTGGAGCCCGCGCTCGACCTGATCGGTCGCGGACAGATGGCGCAGCTGGACGCCGGCCTGGCCTGGCACCCCAGCGACGACCACGACGCGCCTCCAAGCGACGCAAAGGCGTTCTTCGAGGCGGCGGGCGTTGGCCTGGATGCCGCCGGCTTCGGTGCCGTCGAGCTCGGAGAGCGAGCGGGCTGGCGCTTTGCCGCGCGGGCGATGTGGCGTGCGCTTCGGCGGCGGCGATCGCGGGTCGTGATCGAGCTGGACGGTGCGGTGCTGCGCAGGCGGGCGCCGGCCGTCACGATCTGCATCGGTCCATACCATGGCCTGGGCTTTGCGCTGGTGGCCGATGCGGATCCCGCGGATGGCCTCTTCGACATCGCGGTCTTCAGCGGCATGAGCGAGCTGGACGTGGTGCGCCATTTCCTGCGAGTTGCGCGCGGGCGGGAGCGCCGTGAGCCTCGGATCGAGGTGCTCCGCGGCAAGCGAGTCACGGTGCGCGGGGGCAGGCGCGTCCTGCCGGCTCACGCGGATGGCAAGGTCATCGGGACCACACCGGTGACCTTCGAGGTTCAGCCGGGGGGCCTGAGGGTCTTCCGCTAGCCCCCTACCGGCTGGGGTGCCTTGGCGCGGCGACTCGCGTGCTTCGCCGGCACGAGGTCGCTGCCTTTGAGCTCGTCGTCCAGCGTCGGCTGGGCTCCCTTGGCGAGCATGCGGGCGTAGATCTCCTCGTAGTCGTCGGTCATGCGGCTGGCCGAGAACTGCTTGAGAGCGCGCGACCGGATGCCAGCGCGGTCGAGGTCCGCCACGCGATCCACGAGGAAGGCCATCTGCGGCGGATCGTCCGCCAGGAAGCCGTCGATGCCATGGCGGATCAGCTCCGGCAGCGCGCCGACCCGACGGGCGATGACCGGGGTGCCGACCGCCAGAGACTCGATGGCCACGAGCCCGAAGGGCTCCGGCCAGGCTCCCGGCATGAGGGCGGCGTGGCTGGTGCCGACCAGGCGATCGCGCTCGGGACCGGTGAGCTCGCCCAGGAACTCGGTGTCGGCCTGGGATAGCGCCGGCTTGAAGACCTGCTCCGCATATTCCTGTTCGGATGGCGTTGGACCGATCTTGGCGGCGATCTTCAACGGCCGGCCCGTCAGTCGCGCGACTTCGATCGCGTCGAGGACGCCCTTCTCCTCGCAGATGCGCCCGACGAAGACGAGGTCGTCACTGCGCTCCTCGCTGAACGCCGCTTCGTCGAAGGTCAGCCCGTGGTGGACCATCCCCGCCCACGGAACCGAGGGATGGACCGAGGCCTGGTTGCGGCTGATCGCCACCAGCCCTGGCGGCGCGTGCTCCAGCAGGGCCGCCGCGAAGGGCCGATCGAGCCGGCCGTGGAAGGTCGAGACGGTCGGAGTGGAGCTGGCCTGGGCGAGCAGGATCCCCGTCCAGTCAAGGTGGGAGTGGATGATGTCGAAAGTATCGGCGCGGTGCAGCACCTCGCCGACGGTGACCAATGTCCAACCGTCCCAATCGTCGTCCTGGGAGAGCGGGCGCAGGGCGGCGGGCGCCGTCGCCACCAGCTCGCACGGAACGGCCGAGTCGCCGCTGGCGAACACCGTCACGTGGTGGCCGCGGCGATGCAGCTCGACGGCCAGCTCGTACACGATCCGCTCGGTTCCGCCGTACTTGGCGGGTGGCACGGCCTCCGAGGGCGGTGCCACGAGGGCAATCCGAAGCCGGCCGGTCTCTCCGATCGTGGCGCTGTGCATGCGGTCAGTATGGGCGTGAGGAGGCTCGAACGGGTGAACGGCGCTTGGATGCGCGTTGCGGGGGCGTTGCATCGGGCCGCCCGGCTAGAGTCTGGCGGTGACGCAACAGCGCGCTCCAGCTGTGCCAGCGGCTCCCCCGCGAGCCGTTCCCCCGCGAGCCGTTCGGCGTCGCCGGGTCACCGGGCGTCGAGACGCCTTCTTCGTGCGCAGCATCGCCGACGCCATGGTGCTCAAGGACCGGGACCTGTTCATGGTCACCGACCGGTCAGGGAACATCCCCGGGACGGTGGGCCATGGGTTCGGGCTGTACCTCCACGACTGCCGATTCGTGTCGACGCTCCAGCTGACCGTCGGCGGCGTGGGTCTCGAGCCGAGAGCGACCGATGACTCCCGGGGCAACGTCGCGCTCATCGAGCTGGGCAACGACGTGGACATCGGCCTGGCCGGCGGCGAGATTCTTCCTCGACAGAGGCTGGTCGTCGATCTGCGGCGCACGCTCGACGGTGCGCGACGAACGGTCTTCGACGACCTGTGGTTTCGCAACCTGGGATCGGTTCCGCTCCGGACGCCCGTGCGGCTGGCCGTTTCATCGGCCTTTGAGGACATCTTCGAGGTTCGTGGTCTGATCCACCGGAGAGGCGGACGGCACCACGCGCTGGCCTGGGAGCATGATCGGGTGCGCCTTGCCTACGAGGGGCGCGACGGCTTCGTGCGGACCACCTGGCTCCAGTTCCGACCGGCGCCGGACCGGACCGATGAAGAAGGCGCGGAATGGGACCTCGACCTAGCGGCGGGAGCCCGGTTCGAGCTGATGGTCTCCACCACCGCCGTCGAGTCGCCGCAGGTGCCGAACGCACCGCCCCCTGGCGTGGCGCCCAAGCGTCCCCGACGCGCAGAGCGTGACCGACCTCCACCGCCAACGCCCTGGCTCGATGACCAGGTCGAAGTTGCCACCGGATCGCCGATCTTCGAACGGATCGTCGAGCGCTCATTCGCGGACCTGCGCATGCTCATCTCGACCAACGGTCGGGAGGAGTACTTCGCCGCGGGCGTGCCGTGGTTCGTGGCGCTCTTCGGGCGCGACTGCCTGATCGCGGCGCTCCAGGTCCTCCCCTATGACCCGTCGATCGCCGCGGCTACCCTCCGGCTGCTGGCGGCTCGGCAGGGGACCGTGCACGACGCCTACCGCGAGGAGGAGCCGGGCCGGATCCTGCACGAGCTGCGCCTGGGCGAGTACGCGCACCTTGGCCTCATCCCGCACACCCCGTACTACGGCAGTATCGATGCCACCCCGCTCTGGCTCTGCCTGCTCGGTACGCACGCCCAGTGGACGGGGGAGCTGGAGCTGTTCCGTGAGCTGCGTCCGCACGTCGACGCGGCATTGGCCTGGATCGAGGGTGCGGTCGATGCCGATGGGTTCCTGGGCTACGACGGCGGAGGCGACGGCAAGCTCGTCAACCAGGGCTGGAAGGACTCCGGCGATGCCATCGTGGATGCCGATGGCAGCCTCGGTCGCCCGCCGATTCGCCTCGTCGAGGTGCAGGGATACGTTTACGAGGCCTACCGCCAGATGGCCACGCTCTTCGAGCGCGACGGGGACGCCGGCCGCGCTCGCCTCCTTCGTTCCTCGGCAGCTGGGATCCGTCGGGCGTTCGACCGTCACTTCTGGCTCGCCGATCGAGCATTCCTTGCCCTGGGCCTGCAGGAGCACAGCGCTCCCCTGCGCGCCCTGACATCGAACGCTGGTCAGGCACTTTGGAGCGGGATCGTGGCAGCGCCGAAGGCTCGCATCACAGGCCGGGTCATGACGGGGCCCCGGATGTTCAGCGGCTGGGGCATCCGAACGCTCGCGGTCAGCGAGCCGCGGTACGACCCGCTCAGCTATCACCTGGGCAGCGTCTGGCCCCACGACAACGCCATGATCGTGGCCGGTCTGCGGCGCTACGGCCTGGACGCTGAGGCCGAGCGCGTCTTCACCGGCCTCTTCGAAGCGGCAATTGATTTCCCCGGCCATCGCCTGCCGGAGCTCTTCGCCGGCTATGGCCGCAACGAGTTCGAGTCACCGGTCGCATACCCCGTGGCCTGTCACCCGCAGGCCTGGGCGGCGGGCTCCATCCCGTATCTGCTGGCCACCATGCTGGGCCTCGAGCCGCACGGCTTCGACCGTCAGCTGGTCGTCCGCCGTCCGCGCCTCCCCTCGTGGCTCCCGAGCGTCGTCCTTCGCGGCCTCCGGGTTGGCGGCAAGCATGCCGACCTGCGATTCTCGCGGGATCTCCGCGGGGCTACCCGGGTGGAGGCCATCGGCAAGACCGATCTCGAGGTCGTCGAACTCAGTTCCATCCGCAGGAGCCCCGGGTGACCGAGGTCAAGTCAGCAAGTTCGCAATAGGCAGGCTGAACGCGTCGCTGCAGAGCGGCGATGTTGTGGTCGTGGCGTTGATACCCTTGAGGCGTTCGTGAAGTTCTCTTCGCCCCGCCTCGTTCCATCCCGGGCGATCAGCTTCCGTCCAAACGGTCGTCTAACCATCGACGATCACTCGCCGGGAGCGATGACCATGAAGCTGACCGCAACGATGATGCTGACCGTGGACGGCGTGTACCAGGGCCCGGAGGCCCCGATGAGGACCGACGCGGCGGGTTCGACCGCGGCGGGTGGACCGCGCCGTTCGCCGACGAGGAGACCTGGCGGTCCGGTCTCCCACGGCATCAACATGCTGCCCAAGTACGTGCCCTCGACCACGCTCACGGGCCCGACATGGCAGAACACCCACGTCATCGAGGGCAACGTCGAGGCGGCGGTGCGCGAGCTCAAGGCGAAGCCCGGGCGTGAGCTCCAGGTCCATGGCAGCGGCGATCTGCTTCGCTGGCTGCTGGACCGCGACCTCGTCGACGAGCTCAACCTGCGGCTCTGCCCCGGTCGTGCTCGGCGACGGGCTGTGGCTGTTCCCGGAGCAGGGGCAGACGCACGACCTGACGCTGCTCGACTCATGGGTGACGCCGTCCGGCGTGACGATCCAGACCTATCGACCGGCCGGCCGCGCGACCTTCGGGACAGCCGGCTGAGGGCGCCTCGGCGCGGCGCGTCATCGAACGTCTGAGGAGATCGTCTGACCGACGCGAGCCGCCTTCACACCGCGGTCAGGCGCGCGGGATCGGCCGCACCTCCCGAGCCAGCTGCTCGAGCAGCGAGACCGCGTGGCTGATCGGCGGGAGCGCCTGCATCTCCATCGGCGTAGGCATCGGCGCAGCAGACGGCGACTCGGTGGCCTGCCGCGGCCGTGGCCAGCGCCATCGGGATGATCGAGTTCGGGATGATCGAGTTGAAGTGGCCCGTGGCCGGAATGGATGTGAAGAGTGCGCGCATGCGCGCGTAAGGCTACTTCCCCGAGAGCTGCTTCATGAGGCTGGCAGTGTCGAACTGGTGCCAGTGCTCGCTGACCTTCCCGTCCCGCACGCGGAAGATGTGGATCTCGCCGATTTCGTAGCTCCGCCCGCTCGCCGGCATCCCCATGAATTCGCCCACGTGCCGGGCGCTGGCGGTCAGCCTGATGGCCACCCGTTCACCCTCGCCGATCTCGTCCTCGATGACGAACTTCGCGTCCGCGAGTCCCTGCGCCACGCGCTCCATGGCGGCCTTGAGGCCCTCCTTGTCGGCGTTTCCCCAGGTGTGACCGATGAAGTCATCGGCGCAGAGCTCGTCGACCGACTCGGGCCGGCCGTGCTCGAAGATCTCCGCGATGAAGCGGCGGACCAGCGCCTTGTTCTCGTCACCTTGCATCGACCCATTCTGCCTTGCGCCGTGCTTTCATTGCCCGATGACCCACCCGATCGTCTTCATCAGCCATTTCCGGATCAGGCCCGGCAAGCTCGACGGCCTCAGGCCACACCTGCGGGAGGGGTCGACGGGCCTCCAGGAACAGAAGCCGCGAACAGTCGCATTCCTGGCGTACGTCGATCAGACCGGCATGAGGGCGACCATCGTGCATGTCTTCCCTGACGCCGAGGCCATGGACCGCCACTTCGAAGGTTCCGAGGAGCGCTCGCGCGACGCGTACGAGTTCCTCGAACCCGATGGATGGGAGATCTATGGCACTCCGAGCGCAGCCGCGTTGGGGATGCTGAGCGGTGGAGCGTCGGCCGCCGGTGTGAGCTTCACGGTCCAGCCGGACTACATCGCCGGATTCCTGCGCCTGGCGCAGGGCTAGAGTACCAACATGCAGCTGACGGTCACCACGTTCCTCTCGGTGGACGGCGTCATGCAAGGCCCCGGCGGCCCCGATGAGGATCGCAGCGAGGGGTTCGACCGCGGCGGATGGCTGGTGCCGCACTTCGATGAGGCGACGGGCCAGTTCATGACAGAGGTCTTCGAGAAGGCCGACGCCTTCCTGCTGGGACGGCGTACGTACGAGATCTTCGCGGCCTACTGGCCGAAGGTGACCGATGCGGACGATCCCGTCGCAAACCCGCTCAACGCGCTGCCGAAGTTCGTCGTCTCGAACAGGCTCCGGTCCGCCGACTGGCACAACTCCACCATCGTCAGGGGCGACGTTGCCGCGGAGGTGGCAAAGCTCAAGCAGATGCCGGGCCGCGAGCTCCAGGTGCATGGCAGCGGCACGCTGGCGCGCACCCTGCTCGAGAACGACCTCGTCGACGAGTGGCGGCTGCTGGTCTTTCCGGTCGTCGTCGGGGCGGGCCGGCGGCTGTTCCCGGACCTGGGAGTCGCCACTGGTCTGCGCCTCGTCGACTCGCGCACCACAGCGTCCGGCACCGCAATCCACGTCTACCAGCCCACCGGCCGAGCCGAGTTCGGAGAGGTTCCGCAGGTCTGACGTATCGCGACCGATAGCTGTCGCGGTCGGCGGCGACGATGCCGGCATGAGCGGCACCTCCTACCGGCAGTTCATCAACCGCGACATCCCGCTGACCGAGCGCGGTTGCACGTCGAAGGCGATCTTCCTCAGTCGCAGCGAGGCCCGGACGTCAGCGCGACGCAATCGCCGCAACGATGGCTCGCTGCACCCGTACCACTGCCGGACATGCAACTGGTGGCACCTGGGCCACCGGCGCTAGAAGGTCAGCTGGCCTTCCAGGACGTGTAGACCGGTGGCCAGTCGTCGGCACTCCCCCGCTCCCCGAAGATCGCGTGCTCGACACCGAATTCGAAGAGCCGATATCCGTCGTCCACCTCGAACGGCCAGGCAGTCGCAGCCTCCGTGCGAAGGGTGCGGTCGTGAACCTCGTGTGCGCGGCCGCGCACCTGGAATTCGTGCGGGACGGCCGGGTCCTGGTGGGCATGCAGCGCATAGCGCCCGTCGGCAGCGAGGTCCGCCACCTTGCCGGAGCCGACGATCAGGAAGGCAACCAGCTTCCCGTCGACGATGCCGACATTGATCGGGTGGATGCGTGGCGGGAGGTCCTCCCGGACGCTGGCGAGGAGCGCTTCCCCGCTTCCGGTCCGTTCGAAGAGGGCCCTGCCTCGCGACGCGAGGTCGGGCGCGGCGTCGGCGAATGCGCTCCAGGCGACCATGGACTCCTCCGGTGTGGCGTCCATTGTCCAATATGCAGGGCCGAGCTGCGGCGTTGCCATCGGCGCCCCGCCTGGGAGGCCTTCGGGATCGTCGGCTCCGTCGGGATGAGGTGGGTCGTATGGATCGGGGTGTGGACGCTCGACGGCCACGGGACCCCGGACCCAATGTCGGGTTCTGGCTTTCCCGCTCGTTCTCCCTAGGTGACGGCAGCTTCTACTACGCTGCCAGAGCCGGAGGAAGGCCGTGTTGAGGGTACCGCTCGTGAACGAGAACCTGGGCCCGCCCGTCGAGATCGAGGCCGAGCGGCTGGAGCCGTCCGGCTTCACCAAGCTCTACGAGAAGCATCGGCTCCCGGTGTACCGATATCTCCGCGCCCGAACGCGCAGCGACGAGGACGCGCTCGACCTCGCCGCCACGACCTTCGAGCGGGCGTACGCAAGCCTGGGCCGCTTCCGCCGGCGTGACGGCGGAGTCCAGGCGTGGCTGCTGCGCATCGCGCGCAACACCGCCATCGATGCCCATCGCCGCCACCGACCGACGGTCGACCTGGCCGGCGCCGATACCCACCTCCGCCGGACCGCGCTCGAGGCCGATCGCCTCGACCAGGAGCGTGTCGAGATGCTCGATCTCGTCGCCCGACTGCCCGGCGACCAGGGCGAGGCCCTTCTCCTGCGATATGCCGGCGGTTTGACGGCACGGGAGATCGGCTTCGTCATCGGCAAGCGCGAAGGCGCAGTTCAGAAGCAGATTGAGCGTGGCCTGGCCGCGCTGCGGGAGGCCTTTGATGACCACGCGTGACGAGATCGAGACGCGGCTGCTGCAGGCAGTTGCGTTCCAGCCTTCCGAGGATGGCCTGCGCTGGCTGGAGCAGCGGGTCGCCCAGGTCGTGGCGCGGCCGGTCGCCGTGCCTCGGCGGGGCTTCGTGTTCCCCCGTCTTGTTCTCCGCCCGGTGCTTGTCCTCGCCGCGTTTCTGCTGCTCGCGGGGGCTGTGGCCGGGGGGATGGGCCTGCTGGACCAGCTCTTCCTGTCGTCTGGGATGCCCGGTTGGCAGACAGCCTGGGATCGCGCGGAGCGGCTCAGCCTCAAGCAGACGGATGCAGGAGTCACGATCACGCTGGAGCGCGCCTACGCGGACCTGAACCAGGCGCTCATCGGCTTCACCGTGGAAGGTCTCGAGGCGTCGGCTCCCGCCGACGGGTTGCGGGCTCCGCTGAACTGGATCGCCGAGCTGCGCGACCCCAATGGCCGATCGTCCAACGACTGGGCCACTAGCGCGACCGGCATGGGGCAGGACGAGACTCACCTGTCGGCCGTCGTCCAGACCTGGGAGGGACCAGTTTCCCCCGTGGCGGGACCCTGGGAGCTGACCTTCACGTCGGTCGGATATGGGAGCGGCGGATTCGTACCCGGCGAGTGCGATGCCGGAAATACCGACCCCGAATGCATGAACCCGCCCGCAAACGCAATGGTCGAAGGCACCTGGCGCTTCGCGTTCGAGCTGCCGAAGCCGCCCGGCACCGTCCTGGCAACCGATGCCAGCAACACCGTCGGGCAGGTCACGCTCCATCTCACCGAGTTGCGCGTCACTCCCTCTCGCATTACGGCCAAGGTCGGCGTGGCCGTCGATGGCAGGCAGGTGGCGTACTGGAACCAACCGCTCCCCTCGTTGCGGCACGGGACCGCCTCGTATGTCGTGAATGCCGACCGATCCATCCTCGACCCGGAAACGGGCCAGGCCCCGGACCTCGAGTTCCAGACAACTGCTGGAGCCGATGAGGTCAGCGGGACGTGGGAGCTGGTGATCCCTGAGCTCACCTACGGGATGAGCAACGAGGAGAAGATCCACCTCGTCGGTCCTTGGACCCTCACCGTGACCGTCCCGTAGCGCTCGTCTGAACTGCGCCGCGTCACGGCCTCCGGGTCGTGGCGCGCCGCCGCGTTGCCGCGTTGGCGCGTCGCAGAATTCCCACCCAGCGGGACTAACCGAGAAGCACGGGTCCGATCAGCGTGCTGCTTGCGTCCCTCTCCCGCGGGGTGGGAACCATCGCCAAGGTGGCGGCGAAAACGGCATTGCGGCGCGCCTGCTTGCCGCTTACTCCCGCTCAAGTGGGAATGGCCGGGAGGATGCGCAGCGGCGGAAACTCACCGGGCAGGTCGGCCGCGGAAACCTGGAAGAGCCCGTGGCCACCAATCCCGCGGAGGTGATGCTCACCCAGGTCGACGGCGAGGCGGCGGCGACCCTGCGGGTCAACGCAGGCGAAGGCGGTGTCGCGCAGCCCCTTCCGCCCTCCCGCGTCCAGCCTCGGCATTTCAGTCGAAGCGTCCGCGTTTGCACGGGGTGCAACTAACGAGGAACTTGGGCACTCGAACACCCGCTTCTTGGCCCAGGTTTGCGCCCCAGGCAAATCGGCCTCTAATGCCAGCCCCGCGCTAGCATCACTCCACGCATCGCAGGAGACACGCATGGCGAAGCTGCGCATCACCCGCCTGGGTCACGGCGGGATCCTGTACCAGTCACCGGGTAACAAGTGGCTCTGGGTGGACCGATGGAGTGGCGCGCCAACCTACGTCGCGCCGCCCGAGCCATGGCAGGTGGACGTCATCGCCCCGACCCACGGGCATTTCGATCACGTCGGCAACGACGCCGCGGACGTCGTCGAGCTGGCCTCGCGCGGCGGCACGGTCGTCTGCTCCCACGAGATGAGCATCTACCTCGCGAGCCGCGGGGTCGAGGCGGTGGGGATGAACAAGGGCGGCAGGTTCGAGGTGGCGGGGATCGGCCTCACCATGGTCCACGCGGAGCACTCCGGCGGCGTGACGGTCACCGGCGGCGAGGCCGAATCGACCCGAGAGGTCGGGTGCTGGGGATGGCTGCTCGAGTTCGAGGACGGCACCCGCGTCTACCACACCGGCGACACCGACCTGTTCGGTGACATGGGGCTGGTGAAGGACCGATGGAGCCCTTCGATCACTGTCCTGCCGATCGGCGGGCACTTCACGATGGGCCCGGCCGATGCCGGTCGAGCCGTGGCGCTGATCGGCGCAGGCGTGGTCATTCCAGTTCACTACGCGACCTTCCCCGCCCTGGCCGGTACTCCCGCCCAGCTCGGACTGGCCACCGATGCGCAGGTGGTTGCCCTCGAGCCCGGGGAGACCTGGGAGGCGTGACGGGCCGCATCCCGGTCTATCTGGAGGTCAGGCGCAGGCGGACCTTCGCCGGAGCCGTCGAGTGGCTTGGCTGGTGCCGAGCCGGCAAGACCGAGGCAGAGGCAGTGGCTGCGCTCGTCGCCTATGCGGACCGCTACGCGAGGGTGATCGCTCGCTCCCGGCTTGGCTTCGAGCGCCCCGAGGGCGTTGACGATCTCGAGGTCGTGGAGCGTCTGGAGGGCAATGCCACGACCGAGTTGGGTGCTCCCGGCGTGCCACCCAACGCCGACGACCGGCCGCTCAACGCGAAGGAGCTGAAACGGCTCACTACGATCCTCGAGGCGAGCTGGCGCGCATTCGACCGCGTCGCGGAGGCGGCCGTGGGGGTCACCCTGACCAAGGGACCTCGAGGGGGAGGGCGCGACCTGCCCAAGATGGTCGATCACGTGATGGGCGCCGAGGAGTCCTATCTGGTCGCGCTCGGCAGTCGCAGGCCCGCGGACACCGGCGCCCAGCGCAAGACGATCCTCGCGACGCTGGCAGCCCGCGCCCAGGACAAGCCGCTGGCGGACCCGAACAAGGTCAAGAAGACATGGTCGCCGAGGTTCCTCGTGCGACGGGCCGCCTGGCACGTGCTCGACCACGCCTGGGAACTAGAGGACCGCTCCTAGGGTCGCTCGAACAGGAACTCGACCAGGAGGTGGCTGGCCAAGAAGCCGCCGACCAGCACGCAGACAGCCAGCACGATCAGGTTCAGCGTCCGCGCCCGCACCGCGAGCGTGATCCGCAGATCGCCGTCCACGCGCTCCATCCGTAGACCGATGAGCGGCAATGCGGCAATCAGGAACGCGAGGAATGGAGCGCCCAGGAGGAACACGTCCACGATCCGAGGCGCCCGGGCGAGGCCGTCCATGAAGGGCTGGAGCCAGGCGTGCATCCCGGGCAGCTCGACCTGGTAGGCAAGAAACGAGACGACCACGAAGATAATCGTGGGCGCCGTGATGAGAGCGGCGATCAGTGCGGTCGCGGTCGGGTGACGCTGGAGTGCATGGGTCGGTATCGGCGGACCTCCGGCTGAGGCGAGGCGAGGGGCGACACGATCGACAAGGGCGCGGAACTGCATCACCGCGGCACCGCGCAGCAGGTCGACGGTGGTCGCGGGCGTCGCCGGCACCTCCTCCAGCAGGTCGATCAGTTCCTCGCCATAACGGCGTCGCCAAGCGGAGGGATAGAGGCGGACGATCCGCTTCATCGGTTGCCCACCCTTGCCAGGCCGATGCTGACGGCAGCATTCAGACCCGTCAGCCTTCCGCGCAGGGCCGCCAGGCCGGAATCGGTGAGGCGGTAAGGTCGGCGGCGACCCTCGAGGGGCAGCGGCTCGACAAGACCGTCCTCTTCGAGCCTGGACAGCGCGCCGTAGAGCGTCCCGGGGCCGAGGCGCAGACCGGCGAAGGCGGCGACGTCGAGCAGCATGGCGTGCCCATGCTTCGGTCCGCCGGAGAGGCTGATCAGGAGCAGGAGGCCCGGATCGGAGCCTGGGGATCGGTCTGACATGCTTGGCCGTCTCGTACTACGCGGTGGATACTACGTCTCGCGTAGTATTCGGTGTCGAGGCCCGCGTGTCAAGGTGCTGGACTAGGCTGTCAGCATCCAGACCTCGAAGGTGATTGCCATGTCCGACTTTCCCGATGTGTTTGCCGACGGCTTCTCCATCTCAGCCAACCCACTCGCCATTACACTCACACTGACCCGATCCGAACCAACCGGCGAGCCCGGGGTGCACGAGGAACCAAGGTCCATCGTCGCTCGGGTGCGATTGAGTCCCGGCATGGCCGCGGGGCTCGGCGGGGCGCTCACCCAGGCGAGCACGGTCCGCGTGCAGGGCCCCGAGCAGGCCGAGACCACGAAGCACTAGAGAACCGGCTCAGGCGACGCGGTCCGTGTGGGTGTCGCGTCGCAGGGTCAGCCAGCGGCGGCAGCCGGCGGCGTGGAACCAGCGCTCGGTGGTGATGCCGTCCACGTTGTCCTGCATCCAGACCCAGTCGAGGTTGCGGGCATCGGGATCCGTGACCGAATCGGGCACGTGCGGCAGCTCGCCGCCAAAGCGGAACTCGCTCGCCGGACGCTCGCCACAGGTGGGGCAGGTGATCCACAGCATCAGCGCGTCCCTGCCGAGCCCTGGTCGGCCATAGCGTGGTCTGCGGCGAAGCGGGCGAGCCCGAAGGACGCGATCAGCTTCGGCGTGACGCCGGTTGCGATCAGCTCGGCCATCGCCTCCCCTCCGGCGGGGATCGCCTTGAAGCCCCAGGTCCCCCAGCCAGTGGTGATAAGGAGGCCATCAACCCCGGTGAAGCCCATGATCGGCGAGTAATCGGGGCTGATGTCGCAGATGCCGGCCCACTGCCGCAGGATCCGCAGGTTCCGCAGAAACGGCAGCATGTGGATCATCTTGGTCGAGACGGTCTGCAGGAACTCGTACGACGACTGCATCGAGTAGGAAGGCTGCGAGTCGAACTCGGCGCCCATCAACATCTGGCCGCGACCCGTCTGCGAGACGTAGCAGAGCAGCTCGGACGACGCGACGATCGGGCCGAAGCCCGGCGCATACGCATTCGTGACCAGCGCTTGCAGAGGATGGGTCCGGATCGGCAGCCGAAGATCGGCCATGGCTGCGACCGGCGTCACCCGCCCACCGACCGCGCTCAGCACCACGCCCGCAGATATCGGTCCA